>JBDTOV010000025.1:0-44613 GCA_039933035.1 Ginsengibacter sp.
GGGGCAGGATATAATGTCCGGCAAAAACATTGTTGTTACTAATACCGACTGGTTGGTCAAATTATAATTGAAGTATGATCCGATTTATCGCGGATTGGGAAGTGTTGGATGAATCAAAGGTCCAGTTGAATATCGGTTCGGGGAATCGAACAGCAGATCAGCACATTCCCGCTGGCGGGCTGGTCGAGTGGTGCAGAGAAATAGCTTACTTCACCTGAAAACAGGGTCGTTTCGCAGGTATGACAAACGCCGGTCCTGCAAGACCAGTTGGCCGGAACGTCTGAGGCTTCGGCGGCTTCCAGCAGCGAGGCGAACCGGGAGTGCCATTTGAAAGTAATGCCGCTTTTGGCAAACGAGATCAGTGGACCATCACCGGGGTCTCCCTCCGGGACATGCGGCGGCTGCTTTCCATTCACGGCGAGTACCAGTTTGCCGAAGGCCTCCTGTTTGATCGCCTGGTCCGGGATACCAAGGTCTTTGAGTGCCCCGGTGACTCCGGTCATGAAGGATTCAGGCCCGCACAAATAGTAATCGCCATCGCCCGGCAGATTTAGCTGCTTTAGATTATCGAACGTCAGTCTCCCCTCAGCATCAAAATCCTGTCCTGGTATATCGCCGGCCTGCGGCCGGGTAAAGAGGATTTGCCCGTGATAGTTGGGGAGGTCCCCGGTAATTTGCTGTACTTCCTTTCTAAAAGGATAATGTCCTTTGTCCTGCGTCGTATAGATCCACCAGACTTCCCTGTCTTTCCCTTCAGCGGCCGCTGCATACAACATGGCCAGCAGAGGGGTGATGCCGATACCGGCTCCCACCAGGATCATGGGACGAGCGTTTTGTGCCAATGTAAAAACGCCCCTGGGGGCGGAAATCTCTAACCGGTCGCCCTCCCGGATGTGATGGTGCAGGTAGTCGCTTCCCATGCCGTTCGGCTCTGCTTTTACGCCAATCCGATAAAAGGTATTATTGACCGGCCCGCAGAGAGAATACATCCGCAGCAGCGGAGCGCTAACAGCGGTTGGGATTTTTACGACGATGTGCTGCCCCGGGGCGAATGCAGCCAGGTGGCGATTGTCGACAGGAGATAACCCGAATGAACGAACGCTTTCGCTTTCGGCCACAATTTTAACGACGGTAAAAGGAAGAAAGCCCTTCCAGGCGGTGAGGGTGGCGGGTGGCGCCAGGCCGGCATTTCCGGACGACGTTCCCAAAACAGCAGCCTGGTACAATGCCTGGAAGGAGCTACGCCAACCCCCGCTCAATGCTTCAATGTCCAGGGCCCGAAGGAGACGGTCGGCAGGATGCACGTTGCCGTATAGCAGACCGTCCACCTCTACTATGGTCATTTCCTCCTTGCCGCCTGAAAGTTTGACAATCTCATCGCCGGCTTCCATGTCGCCTTCGCGGATCACCCGGCAGTAAAAGCCGGGGCGTTTATGGCTGACCAACAGGGCCGGCATTTCGGGGACACCGATGCTGAAAGCTACCTTATAGCAGGTGACACGGGGTTGGGTGACTTCGAGCACCACCGTTCCGATTTGGAACTTGTCGCCGATGCATACCTCGTTATCAGGTAACCCTTCGACCGTCAAATTCTCTCCGAACTGCCCATAACGAAGTCCTTCCAGGTGAAGCTTTTTTTTCCAATAGTCATAAGAGTCCTTTTGATAGACGAACACTGCCCGATGTTCACCCCCATGGGCTTGCAGGTCGGACTGGGCATCGCCTTCGATGTTTAATTTTCCGACATGCCGCTTCCCTTCGATGGGCGTTTTGAAAATCGAGGTCTTTATTTTCTTACCGTGCCAGTCGACTTCTTTCGGTTGTGATATATTTATTGAAATTACTTTCATCAGGTCGCTTTTTTACCGGCTTCTTTGTCATTTCCTGACAAAGATAATGTGCCAGGCATATTGTTCTCTAAACAGCGCACCGAGGTGCTACAAAAGAATCATTCATCATCGGCTACTAATCTCAAAAAGATCCCCATCATACATTTTATCCAAATTAACTTCAAAACCTTTTGCCTGCAAAGCGGCACCGGAACCCATTATGAGGGTGTCTCCATTCATCTTTTTCACTACGTAATTTCTTACCGGGTCGAGATAATTTAAGGTGACTAATCTTTTTGTTTCCGTGGCTCCCTGCCGGAAAACAGCTATAATGCCTCCCGCTTTCGTATCCGTATTGATACGCTGAAATCCATCCCACATACCATCCATGGGCTCGCCGAAGCCTGGCAGATCCTGCCGGTAGCTCATGATACCGTATTGACTTTCCATGGATTGCAGCCAGTCAGCATAACGACGGTACCTGGTAAAATCTGTTGTTGATAATTTGCGGGGATCGCCCAACATGATGGGCAATGCTCCCGCCAGCGATTTGATGTGCAGGTCCCAGGCGGTATCCTGCATTTCGGGATTGCCTATCACCAGGGTAGTTGCAGGCATCGCAGGCGAGCGCCACCATGCCATATTCCTGATGCGCAAATCCACCTTGGCTTCGGGGCCGTTGAAATTCGACAGCCAGTTGCCTTCGGCATGTTTCAGCATAGCATAATCAATAAGTTGCAGGCCGCCCATCGTTTCAAAAGTGCAATCGATAAAGAGGTCCGGCTTCGCGGCATGCAGTTCATCAAACAGGCGCCACACTTCTTCGTAATTCGTGTACAGGGACTCGTTATGATCCCGGTGGCCCGGGTGGGTGCCGGCATAGCAGCCGGTCTCTTCTTTTGCAAAACGATATGGACTGGTTACCACTGTGAAATCAAGCTTCATATATTCCAGGCCGTACTCCAGCGCAAGCTTCATCAACACCTCCCTGATATAGCCGTACCAGCCGGTACCAAAGCAAGCCGTGCGCATGGTACTATCAGCTATGTGCAGATTGGCGGACTTTCCATTTTCACCCAGGACAAACCATTCGGGATGCTCCTGAAAAACCTTACTTGTTGATGAGGCACTACCCACGCTTACCCAAAGACCGGGTTTCATTCCCAGAGACTTTATATAGTCGAAAACTGGTTGTAACCCATGCGGAAACTTCTTTTTGTCAATCACCCAATCGCCATAATTTTCCTGCCAGCCGTCATCTATTATAAATTCCCTCATGCCTGCACTCGCGGCAGATTTAGCCAGTTCCATCACCAGTTGTTCATTAATATTTTTCTGGAAAGGCACCCAAGTATTGTACACGAAAGTTGGTTTCTCTTTTAAAACAGAAAGGCGTGTACCCAAATATTTTCTTACAAAAACAGGGACAGCCGTATTCAACATCTCATCGGGATCTTTATGATTGTTGTACACCATGGTAAATACCTGTGGTGTTATAAATACTTCCCCGGGCTGAATATATTTCCTGAAGGGATAGCGTGTGTCCTTATGCGTTAGGCCGCTTACTATGGTGGGTTCGTTCCAGAAAACCGCTGTATGTTTTATGACCCCGGCAGCTTCGTTACCAATCACTATCCCCTGTTGCCAGTCGCTGTTGTGTACCGTCACCAACGCATCCTGCATGTTACCATCGTATGGACCAATGGAACGCCGGCGGCCATAGTCATGACAGATCCAGCTATAGGTAGTAGCCCAATAACCGGTTACTTCAAATTTTTCGACGTCTACAGATTCCAGCGTTATTGTTTGTGGTGAAAGGTTTTTTATAAAGAGGTTCTTGCGGATCACGGGCAGGCCGGGATACATAAAAAATTGCACCGTGAGCGCTATCTTTTTATCCTGGCTTAGCAAGGTTACCGCTACGCCATCACCGCCGGTGGCATCCACTTTTCTTTCGATGCTTTGAAGTAACCAGCCACTCTTTCCTGAATACATACTGCCGTTTACTTCAAATTGAAAATCAGTATTGGTATTGGTAAAATAAAGAAATTCGCCTACCGTGGGTTTATACAGGGTGGTAATAAAATTTCCTTTTTCACCTGGTAATTGAATGTTCCTTTCCACAACGCCATTATTCAATGTCAATTCGGTTTTTGTCCAGGTGGCAAACGGCTGCCCGGAGACATAAAAAATTACAAACTGTAATATGATTAACAAGCAAATTTGCTTCATAATTTTTTATTAAGTTTGTTTATTGTACGACTAAATTAAAATTTATTTAACGACAAAAAAAGATAGGCAAAGGATCAATTCAATTCAATATTTTCAAATTCGACACTTCCTTTTTCTACCGGTAATTCATCCAGCGCCAGGGTAAAATTATACAGGCGTTTGGTAATGCCCCAGTTAATGGCAGACCTTACATAGTACCGTTTTCCGAATTGAATGTGCATCAGCAGCGAGGTCGTGTCCTTCAGTAAACCTGAGCGTAAAGTAAGATCTCCCTCTTTTAAGATCTTGTACACATAGCCGATGCCATTTTTGGCAGTACATAAAAAACTGTTATCAATAAAAACAGGAAAGCCTGACAAAGAATTAGTGAACTTCTTTGGGCGAAAAATATAAAGCAAGGCATATGGGGACACGTTGTTAAATTTCGATTTTCTTATTTGCGAGGTGTCATTCATCTTTTCAAATAAACCCGTGTGAGCGCTGGTTATTTTTTCGCTCCTCCACATGGTATCCTGTTGTATCAGCTTGCCGTCGGCATCATCTGTATAACCGCTGAATACAAAATACCCCGGGGTTACCCTTTCAATCTTATAATATATCTCGTGGTTGTCCAGGAACTGTTGCGTCTTTTTGTTATGTATGGTATTGCCGGAAATGTAAGCGGACTCGAAGGCACAATCACCTTTCCAGCGAACGCTCCATACGGCCGTATCGCCGGTGAGAAAATTTTTCTCCCTCAGGTACTTTTTATCCATGATCTCCTCAAACTGGTCCTTTGTATTTTTTGGATAGAAATAGAAAATGCCATTGTGCATATCAGCGCATACGGGCACCTGTGCCTCTGCGGTGCAGCATCCCATTACTGCAATAAAACAGAGCGCTATTTTGCCCATGTGATACTCTATAAATTTTATAAGGTGTTATAAAGGTAGAATAATAGTGGAAAGACAGGTGCATTTGTTTCCTCCTGTTCCTACAAGAATATCCCTGTTCGCATACGTATCTACATCGGCACTTTTTTAATAATACCGGTGGACATCCGGCTGAAAAGTTAAAAAACTATTGAACAACTGGCGGACGCAATAAAAAAAAAATAGGTTGCCTCCCCTATTTACTTGCACCAGGTGCCTAGATTTACTACCCGCTGGCGCTGGAAACCTGCGCCAGCTCCGCAGAAATTTGCGTCTGCGCCCTGCTACATTGCGCCGGTAATAAAAGAAAATATTTCTTTTAAGTTTTAGGTAAAGAGCCTATCTTTAGTACATCCATGTTTTCATTTTGAAGTTGCCGCCCGAACAAAAGACTGAATTTTTTAGATGACCTTAAAGTGAATATTTACGTATCCCAAGACTTTTCTTAGATAATGCGGCACCCCTACAAACTCAAACTTCTTGCCTTTTCAAAAGTCTTTTTATTAATTGTTGTTTTCCATCTTAAATCTTTTTCCCAGGTACCAAACATAACTTCTGTTGCACCTAATCCTGTATGCCAGGGAGATACGGTTATGATAAGCGGAACTGGTTTTATTGGGGCGACGTCTGTTACAGTTGGAAGCCTTAATGCAGCAAGTTTTAAGGTTAAAGATGATAAAACGATTGTAGCATATACCAATATTAATGCAATGTCCGGTACTGTCCAGGTTATGACCCCTGCAGGTTCTTCCAATATTTTAAGTATAACAATCAACCCGTCACCCCAACCATCTTTATCTGATATTAGCCCATCTGTATATCTTCCTTTTACAAACTGTGATGGCAATAAAACGTATACACTTTCAGTCAAAAACACTTCTATTCCGGCAGGAGGTTCCTGCGATTATGACATAGACTGGGGTGATGGCTCAACTCATTTTAAACAAAAAGACTGGCCCGTAAATTCTCAAACATCACATCTGTATTCTTCGCAAGGATACTTTTATTTGAAGATTACTATAACACCCGCTAACGGTTGTAAAAAACAGAAAATAATTAATTTTTATAACGGAGCTAATCCTCTGGCAACTTTTAGTACACTTTATCCAACAACAAGCATGTGTGCCGACACTACCGTTATTTTTACGATTGGTGATTGGTTCAAAAATACGCCGGGTACTTATTACAGAATAATATTTGGTGACGGCACAGACACAACGTTGCAAAACCCGTTGAATCTTGCCGACTCAGTTCAATGGGTAAAACATACTTATAAAAAGTCATCTTGCCCAAGCCAGGATTTTACAGCTATATTGGATGGTGTTAACGGTTGTTACACCAAAGAATATACCCAAAATCAAATTGTAGTAAGGATAAAGCCCAAAGCTAATTTTGATTTTTCACAAACCGCATGCGTAAATGAAAAGGTATGTTTCAATGATAAAACCGTCGCCGGAAGCAGCGGCGCATATTGTGATGCCACCACAAATTATACGTGGGATTTTGGAGACGGCTCCTCACCTTCCGGCAATAATTCTCCATGTCATACCTATACAACAGCAGGAAGCTATAAAGTAACCTTAACCACAGGCAACACAGCCTGTGGCAGCGATGCAATTTCAAAACAAGTTATTGTTCGGCCAGTGTCATCCATCCCCACAGTAACATCTCCTGTAACTTATTGCCAGAATGAACCAGCAGTTCGTTTAACAGCAACGGGAACGAACGTATTATGGTATACTAAAGCAACGGGGGGTACCGGTGCATCAACAGCCCCGACACCTGCCACATCATCCCCCGGAACAAAAACTTATTACGTTAGTCAAACGCTGAACGGGCAATGTGAAAGCCCGCGTGTACCCATTACTGTTACCGTGTATGCATTGCCATCAAAACCTGTAATAACATCGCCGGTACAACTCTGTAAAGGAGCAACGGCAAACTCCTTAACAGCAACAGGAGCTAACCTGCTATGGTACGCAACAGCAACTGGTGGCCCTGGGTCTGCAACGGCACCTGCGCCCAATACCGGCAATACCGGTGTAGCTTATTATTATGTTAGTCAAACCACCAATGGTTGCGAAGGGCCAAGAGCAACTATTGAAGTTGATGTTAGCGATATTCCATCTGCACCAATGGCAACAACACCGGTTATTTATTGCCAGGGTCAAAAGGCTTCTCCATTAACAGCCAGTGGTACCGGAGTATTATGGTACACGACTGCCACGGGCGGAACAGGATCAGCAATAACCCCAACGCCGGCTACTTCAACACCAGGTACCATTTATTATTATGTCAGTTCAGCCAATTATTGTGGTGAAAGTGAAAGAACGAAAATTGAAGTGAATGTTTTAGCGGGTCCATCCGCAACGATTCGCTACAGCAAAAATGTTTTATGCAATTCAGTTGATGACGCAAACAGTCCAAACCCACCATTAGCTGTAACGATTACCGGCAACAAAGCCGGAACATTTTCCGTAAGACCTTCAGGATTACCAATTGATTCAACATCAGGAACCATCAAACCGTCCGGTGCAACAGCCGGCACATACACCATTCGTTATTCTATTAAAAACAGTGGTGGCTGTTCAGATTTCTATGATTCAACAACCGTAACAATTACAGGCAAACCGTCAGCAACAATCAACTATCCCGCGATGTGTGGCACGGAAGTAAAAGTTGATGTTACCCTTACCGGAACACAAGGCGGTAGATTTACATCAACGACCGGTGTAAGCATTGATGCTACCACAGGAACCATTAATCCTTCAGCAAGTGCTCCCGGTAATTATGTTATTGCCTATACAATAGCTGCATCATTACCTTGTCCGGCTTTTACAACAACTAAAAATGTTACCATAACACAGGCGCCAGGCGCCAGTATTTCATACGGTAAAACTAATTTCTGTAATGATGATAACACGAATACGAATCCTCCCGTGAATGTAATACTGGCAGGAACAAAGGGTGGAACCTTCAGCATCAGTCCTTTAACAGGTTTACTAATTGATTCCTTATCAGGAACTATAAGGCCACCAGGTGCAAAAGCGGGCACATACATTATCACCTATACCATCAGCGCAGGTGGTGGTTGTGCTGAATATACAACCAATGCAACACTTATTATCAACAGTATTTCAGCCGCAACCATCAATTATGTTAACGCACCATTCTGTACAGGCTCTGGCAGTATTCAAAAAGTAAATCTGAATGGAACACCGGGTGGAACATTTTCATCAACACAAGGTTTATCAATAGATGCGAACACAGGTGATATTAATCCATCGCTTAGCCAACCGGGAAAATACAAAATAACTTACACTATTGCACCATCGTTACCTTGTCCCGGTTTCACCACATCAACCAACATTATGGTTAACGAAAGCCCTGCCATATCGTTCAATGTAACATCCCAATCTGTTTGCTCAGCAATGCCCGTTGTTTTTAAACCAACATCGTCAGTTGCAACAACCGTTTATAACTGGAATGTACAAGGGTCGTTGCCAGCAAATATTTCAGGCGTCACTTCAGGAACTACGTCAGACCCTAATGCTGTTATCAGTTTATTATTTACCAATACCGGTTCAACAAGTGAAGCTATAACAATAGTTGTAACGCCTGTTAATCCAACAGGTAATTCATGTTCCGGTAATCCTTATGAACTTACGTTAACAGTGTACCCGGTACCATCCATGTTAAAAGCAGATACAACTGAATTTTGCATGCATTCACCATCAATGGCTTTAACAACTAACGCGGATCCAGGCAATACAGTGAAGTGGTATGATGCGTTCAATGTACCATTAAACCAGGCCCCTGTTATCAATACAAGCAACACTGCACGATTTAATTTTTATGCAACACAAACAAATGTATTTGGATGTAAAAGTCCGGTAGCAAAATTAGTGGCCATAGTAAATCCTGTTGCAAAAATTGTAAGTTCTTCTTATACCAATCCTACATTATGTGGTGTTCCGTCAGGCTCTGTTTCTTTACAGGTAGTTGACCTAAACGACAAGTCAATGCCCGATATCCCGGTGCTTGTTCACTACACGAAATTTCAAACGGCATACAGTATTGCTGAAAGTACAGATGCGCTAGGCAAAATTATCATACCACTTACTGCCGGAACGTATTCAGATTTTTATGTGGAAACATTTGGCTGTTTATCACAAAAAATTCCTGGTGTTTTTATATTAAAAGACCCGGACCCGCCTGCGCAACCGGTAGCAGGTTATAACCCACCTCTGTGCAGTGAATCTACACTGAGCCTTAGTGCTGTTTCAGCATCGGGCTCCCAGGGTGGGCCTTTGGACTATGTTTGGGTCGGCCCGGCTTTCGGGCCCTTTGCCGATACCGTCAGGAATACTTTTATTTCATTTCCCTCGGCAAGCGTTTCCGATGCGGGCACCTATATTGTTTATGCTATTCAAAATAATTGCATTTCATCCCCAGCTAGTTTCCAGGTAGTAATCAGGCAGGCTCCTTCAAAACCCATAATTAATACAAGAACTCCTTTATGCGTTGGCGACGACCTTGCCCTACAGGCTATTAGTTCAATCCCGGGGAATAACCCGATGCTTACTTACTCCTGGACAGGACCCGGTACAGGTTTCCCGGTTAACTCACCCAATGTCGCTATTAATCATGTTAAATTGCAGGATGCAGGTGTTTACACGATAACCGTCACTTCGCCACAAACGGGGTGTAGTTCAGCCGGGGACACGCTGATACAAGTCGGAGGATATCCTGTTGTACAATTCGCCCATGATTCTTTAACATTACCGACGGGCTACCTACTCAACCTTAACCCGGTAATTACCAATATTAATGAACCAGGCATTTTGCCAATGAAATCTTTTGAGTGGTCCCCCGCGCAGGACCTTGTTTGTAATGATGCCCTATGTTCTTCGCCAACAGTAACCATAAAAGGCGATGCATGCTATACCGTTAAGGCTACTAATATTTATGGTTGCAGCGGAACAGACGTTATCTGCATTAAAGTATTTTGTAAAAGTTCACAGATATTTATTCCCAACGCATTCACTCCGCATGGCGACCTCCAGGAGAATGTAAAGTTTATGGTCAGGGCATCAGGCGTCTCCACGGTAAAATCTTTCAGGGTATTCAACCGCTGGGGAAGAATTGTTTTCGAAAGAGATAATTTTCCTCCGAATAATCCTGATTTCGGATGGGATGGCCGCTTCAATGGAAAGTTCGCCGATGTGGGCGTGTATGTATATACGGTTGAGGCAGTATGTGATAATGGGGTTTCTTATATTTTCAAAGGAAATGTAACATTACTTTAAAAGAGAATTGTATGAAATTGTTTACCAGGCTGTGGATTATTATCGTATTAGTCCATTGCTTTTCTGCTACTTTTTGCCAGGATATCGGCTTCAGCCAGTTTTATGACCAACCACTATTAAGGAACCCGGCTCTGGCAGGCATTTTTACGGGCGATATGCGTTTTACGGCTTCATACAGGAATCAGTGGGAAAGCGTTACAGTTCCGTACAGAACTTTTGGATTAAGCTCAGAAGTAAAATTGCCGGTGCATTTTATAAATGATGATAACCTCACATTTGGTTTACAAATGTTGAGGGACATTGCCGGTACTTCGGAGTTCAGCACCACCCAGATGCTTCCGGCAATAAACTTAAGTATTCCCGTGGGAGCCAATTCGTTTTATTCCCTGGCCGTTATGGCAGGGCCGGTGCAACAAAGGTTTGATCAAACCAAGTTAGTTTTCAACGATCAATTCGTTGCCGGCAGCAATGGGAATTTCTCCATTCTGCCTTCTTCCCGCCAGGTCTTCAGCAAAACAGACGTTAATTATGTTGATCTTTCCTTTGGACTTAGCTTAAACGGAACTATAGGGAACGATATCGATTATTATGTTGGCGGAGGTGTATTTCATGCTTTAGAACCGAATGTGGCCTTTTTCGATGCTAAAGAAGTGAAGTTGAACAGGAAGTTCACCACTAACTTTGGAATGTACATACCGCTCAACGAAGACGACAATTTTATTATCTACGGCGATTATTTCAGGCAGGCAAAAGTAAACACGTTTCAGTGCGGATTTATGTATAGCCGGGTCCTTTCTTTTTCAGATAACGATAAAGTGCAAACCGCGATAACGGGTGGTATCTTGTACCGGATGGATGATGCAATTATACCGGTGATTGAGTTGCACATATCAAAATTTACGATAGGTACCAGCTATGATGTAAACATTAGTAAACTGGCAGTAGCTTCACAATACAGGGGAGGCGTAGAGCTTACCTTATCTTATACTGATCTGTTTGGGCGTAATAAAACCGGGGATCGCCAGTGGAGATGCCCAAAGTTTGGGCAAATGCCGGGTGGCGATTTTATTGGATATTAATGATAGTAGCTCATTGGTATAAGGGCCCTGATTAGTACACCCCTGTAGATTCCTATCCTCCTGGTAATATAGTGCCTCAGCGGGGTTTCAAGGCGTAAATCTGCGGCGCCAGGTTATTTTGCGGGTAACCCCAATACTTCACATACCGCCAACGGTTAGAAGGGGAAACTTCGCATTATGGGAAGTTGGCCATTCGGCGGGATTTCGAAAAGGCAATAAATTTTACCTAACGGTTAGGAATACACGAAGACATTTGCTGAAAGACTAACCCAGGGAGATAGCTTTCCCGAAAACGTCCAGGACCGGTAAATGTATCCGGGGATAAGCCCACCAGGGCGGCTCACAATGACGCAAATGCTCCCGAACCGAACTCCCCGGTGCGTTTAGAAAATAACTAAAGAATGTCCATAGTCGCCGAGGTACAGACAGCGGCACTTTTTAATTTATGAGGTTACTTCGGATAGCCGGGGGAGACGATGCCCTACTTCTCAATTTAATCCATGGCGGTAACTCTAAACATTTGTACACCGTGCGGGGCAACATTGGCCCTAACAAGGCCATCAGTACGTTGTGCATCCTTATGACTCCAAAGATTTCGAACGCTATAAGTGCCTGCCTTTTTGATATCCAGGTCCCGGATCTTCATGGTCATGAAGGTTCTTTCTTCACCGCGGTTCAGCAGCAATACCGACCAACTTCCATCAGCTAACGGTTTTACCCATACTTCCTTGTCACCCTCGTCCATTAATTTATATCCTTCCTTTGCCGCAGGGTCCTGGTCTATCGCTATCACTTCTTTGTTGGTGAGGATATCATGGGTATCGTCAGACATATGCCTCAGGTCATTCCCTGTTATCAGTGGCGCAGCGAGCGTACACCAAAGACTAAAATGGGTTACATATTCGGTATTCGTCATGCCTCCATTGCCTACTTCCAGCATATCCGGATCGTTCCAGTGGCCCTTGCTGGCGTAGCTATCCAGGCCTACCTGCTCATCAAGGATATGGATCATGCTGTTCCAATTATCAGAAATATCCCCGGTGGTGCGCCATAGACCTCCCAACTTTGGCGCCCATTCCCACGGATTGTTACTGCCCCATTCACAGAGACTAAAAACGATTGACCGTCCTGAAGCATCCAGCGCATTTTTCATTTTTGTATACCGATCTATCGCCGGCCTTCCCTCGTTGTTACAATTATCATATTTTAAATAATCAACATCCCATTTGGCAAACATTTTTGCGTCAGCTTCTTCATGGTCGAGACTTGCAGGCCAGCCTGCACATGTTTTTGAACCGGCAGAAGAATACACGCCTAACTTAAGCCCCTTTTTGTGTACATAATCCGCCAGGTATTTTATACCATGCGGAAACCTCACGGGATCTGACCGGAGGTTACCATCCTTATCCCTCTCGAGAGCCATCCAGCAATCATCAAGATTAATATATTCATAACCCGCGTCTTTCATACCTGATGCAACCAGTGCGTCCGCTTCATCCATGATAAGCTGCTCATTAATATCCCTTTGAAAATGATTCCAGCTATTCCATCCCATAGGCGGTGTTGGTACCAAATCATCCGTCGCCTGCCGGCATGTTTTTATTATCTTATTTTCCTGCTTTGGGTTGCCAGGTGTACTATTCGCCTGGAAGGTTGCAGAAAGGATTACAGAGAGAAATAAAAGCGTTACTTTTTTCATTAGTAGTTCTTTAAATTTATGTTTACAATTGAATAATTAAAACCAGGTAGCCGGAAAAAGGCAATCGTTAACCAGTTATTACAAGCAGGAAAGTTATTATAATTATTTTATACGCATCATAAAAGCGCTCATTTTCTAAAGAACTATAACCGGTTTTATGGATGAATTTTTTTCGTTTACCCTGCTTCTTTGCGTAATAACATCAACGTCATGCAGGTGCTGTCCGTAATTATTTGATGTTTTTGCAAATGAGAAAATATGGGTTCGTGTATTTTAATTTACTAAGAATAGCCAGTGAGTTGCAGATGTTCAGACACAAGTACTTATTAATTTATGAAGTTACAGCGGATAGCCGTGAAGGATTGTAGGGAGACTCTCGTTGAAAAACTAACCCAAAAGATATTTGGACAATGATGCTTATTCCGGCAGTTGGCCCGCCGGCTCTATATATGAGAGACCCTGCCCGGACAAAATGGGAAGAATAATTAGTGCCTCAGCGAGGTTTCTTAGGTGTAAACCTACTGTACCAAATAATTTTTCGGGAAACCCCGATTGTTTTATACTATACCAAATTGTTAGGAGATAAGGCTTAATATTATTGGAAGCCTTCTATACGGTAGGTCCCGGAGTGGGACCTATTTTTAGCTTGAAATGGTATGCACCGAAAACCCCACCCGGACATTCACTTTTCCTGGGAATCTGTTCTGATGCCAAGGTAAAACCCAACGCCAAAAAGTAAGGTGATGAAACCGGCGAAATATGGAATAAAATCACTCATGAGTTTTCTTGTTTAGCAGCTTTAAATAAATAGCGAACCCCAGGATAGAAGGTACCCATAAGCCAACAAAAATAGCTCCCTCCTTATCCCCGTTAAACCACAGGATTTCAGAAAAAATCAGGGATAAAAAGGCCGCAATGAGCATTAAAAAGTCCACTGCTGTTAGTTTTTTCATCATAAAAAAAATTTAAATCATATGAACCGGTTATACCGGCTTTTGTTATTGAATACATTCGCATTAATCACCAAAGACTTCTTCGGTAATAAACAGTATTAATTCCTGTTTATTGTAGATAGCTACTAGAAAAATCATCTTTTTGGATGTGGGATTCTCCCGTGTAACAAGATTCCTTCGTCTTTTGTTTACGTTCGCGACACTTAAATGCCGATCTGTATTTAAAAACTCACGCAAGCAAGGCAGGCATTCAAGTGAAAGTTTTGGCTTCTTGCATGAGCAGTGGAGACTTATGCTGCCGGGGAAAGTTAATGAATTGGCAGTATGGTGGTGGGCCAATTGTTCTACATGGCGATAACGGGAAATACCAAAGTTAATATGCAGCGACGGGCCTTGCCAGCGCAGGGAATACCCAACAGGGCTACTACTATAACATTAGTCTTTGACTTTCCGGAACCGTAGAAATATGCTTCATTTTGCCCTGCCTGTATTCATGATATAGCCGTTGGATGTCTTCTGAGCTGTCTGCAATGAACGGTCCGTGAGAAACAATATTATCTCCTGTTGGTTTGCCTGCATACAAAACCAACCGGACATCATCTCCGCCAGCCATTAATTCCAGGTCACTTTCACCAGTCTCGTGTAACCGGTCTAACCATCCAACCTGGTCCTCGTTCAATTGCTTTTTATCTGCTCCAACTATCACATGACCTTCCAACACATACAGGAACGTATTGAAGTTTACAGGAATCTGCAAATCCGTTTTTTTCCCTGCCTTGATGGTAATATCGGCCACAATAATCGGCGAATAGTTTTGAACCGGTGAAATAAGACCCATTAAAGAACCGCTGTACAACTTTATGGATATTCCATCTTTCGATAGTGAAGGCACATGCTCTAACGGTAAATCCTGCACTCTCGGCGTTGTTCTCCTGTCTTTTTTTGGGAGATTCAACCACAATTGTAACAGGCGCATCTTTGCTATTGTATCAATGGTTTCTGTATGTACGATTCCGCTACCGGCTGTCATCATTTGAAAGTCACCACTCTTCATTTTATGAGCCTCGTCACCGATTTCACCATCAAGCAACAAAGAGACTGTTTCAAAACCAGCATGAGGATGTGGCCCGCCAACAGGCGTATTGTCTTTCTTATCCAGCACGTCATCCATCAGCATAATGAAAGGGTCACTTTCGGAAAATCCAACGTTTATCACCGGGCGGGCGGTATGCCCCCTTCCCAAAAAACCGGGCTGCCCCTGTGGGGTATCTATCCTTATTAATTTTCTTTTCACTGACATAACTTTATTTTATTTTAAATTATAAACGCACTGCTAAATTTACGCAGCTACACTTACAGCTTGTTTCACCAATTGTATTTCACTGTGAATTCTTACTTCTTCACTTAGCATCACTCCGCCTGTTTCAAGCACACCATTAAAGCTAACACCCCAATCAGAGCGATTAATTTTACCAGTAATTACAAATCCGGCTCTTTCACCGCCCCAGGGATCTTTAGCTACCCCGTTATATTCAGCCTGCAACTTAACAGGTTTGGTTACGCCTTTCAAAGTTAACTCGCCATACAGAGTAAACGTATCATCGTCTATCTTCTCAAACTTTGTTGACATAAATGTCAACTTAGGATATTTATCAACCTCAAAGAAGTCAGCTGCACGAAGGTGTGCATCTCTTTGTTCATTATTGGTGGTGATAGAATTCATTTCAGCTTCCAGGTTGATTTGAGCAGCACTAAAATCTGTACCGTTGATGGCTACTTCTGCCTGGAAATTTTTAAAGGTCCCTGAAACGTTGGTAATCATCAGGTGCTTAATTTTAAATCCCAATTCACTGTGTGTCGGGTCAAGAACCCATTTTGTTGTTTCCATAATAATTATTTTAACTGTTTAATTTGATTTCACAAAATTACTTACCTTTACTTACAAAAAGTAACCACTATACAAAAGGTTAGTAGTTACCTTTATGTTAGTGGTAAAAAAAAATTATATGGCTAAATTGACAATCAATAAGAAGGATCTTTCACAAACACAATGTAAAGCGAGGCTGAATTCTATTGCCGATGCACTCTATGTTATCGGTGGCAAATGGAAATTAAGAATCATCGTTGGATTAAAAGAGGGCACCAAAAGATTCAATGAACTGCAACGATTAATAGATGGTATTTCCGCAAAAGTACTTTCTACCGAATTGAAAGAACTGGAACTTAACGGATTCATTAAGCGTACTGTGTTCACAAGTGCACCTGTAGTGGTGGAATATGAATTAACCGAATACGCTGATACATTAAGCGATATATTGGATGCATTAAGTGAATGGGGAGCCTTGCACAGGGAAAAGGTGAAGATGAGCATGAAAAAGGGGAAACCGGTTGACATATCGTAATGCACTCAAAGCTATGTATAACATAAAAAAGAACAACGCAATTTTCCCGGCGCTGATAATTTAATAACAGCCTGAGTGCCGTGATATACCGAAATAAATGTTTGCGGTTCTCGCATACATGTACCAACCTGTTTCACAGGTACTAGCCGATGAATTCTGTTATGTATGAAATTTATTTGAGGCACAAGGATAGCTAACTCACCAAATTCTTTCAGCCAAACTTTGCGACAACGGGGGTGCTTGTCATTTTTTTTCCTTGAAAAAAAGCAACCAAATAGTCCAGGGGCAACCCGAAGGCTTATTCCCGGTTTTTTATGTTTTTATTTGGATTCCATGAATGCCTCGAATTTCACTCATTGGTCCGGCCAGCGCCACCGGTGTACAAATGGCTTGTAGGAATTGAAATACTATAGCTTCCCTTGTTTAATTAAATCGTCAAAAGAGAAATAAAAGCTTATTAATAGTCAACACGAATGCTTGTGGCTTATTATTTGGTTTAAACCTAAAAAATTTTAAACTTAAAATCACTTAACAATGAAAAAGATCAAAAATTTATTGCTCGTAGCAACTGTTTGTTTCGCGGCAGCGTGTAATAGCGGTAGCAGCGATAAAGACAGCGTGGAAATGGCAGATTCTACTAATTCCGCAAGAGATACAACAGGAATGACAAGCGAGGCTAAAATCGATACCATGCAAGCTCCTGTTAATGAAGACGTGGCAGAATTTGCCGTAAAGGCCGCTAATGGTGGCATGGCAGAAGTGGCACTTGGCAAAATGGCGGAAGAAAAAGCTACTAATAAACAAGTTAAAGACTTTGGGTCCATGATGGTTAAAGACCACACGAAAGCTAATGAAGAGCTTATGGCGCTGGCAGCGGAAAAGAATATTACTTTACCGGCTGTTGTAGGCGATGACATGCAAAAGTCAATAGATGATCTGGGCAAGAAAAGTGGCGGCGATTTCGATAAAGCCTACATTAATATGATGGTGAGTGACCATAAAGATGATATTGATGAGTTTGAAAGTGAGGTAAAAAATGGAAAAGATTCCGCATTTAAGAAATTTGCGGCGAAAACATTACCCACCTTGTATAAGCACCTGGGAAGCGTAAAGACTATACAGAAGAGCAATCATTATTAATTTGTACTCATTGATCACGCAACGAGACCCCGGTAATACCGGGGTCTTTTTTTTAGCCACCAATAGTAACAGCATCATTAGAATTTTACCCATTTCCTGTCCCAGCCGGATCTTTTCAGCAATTGGCGTAAGGGAAAAACGATGATTATTCGAACAGCTACTTCATGTAGCTCTCAAAATAGACGCGGGTAAACTAATCGCTCTTAACCACGTAACGATCAGTTTAGGTTACTCGTTTATTATAGAGATACAATCCAGGTGAAAGCTATCATTAAAAGAAAGCCGCAAAATTTTTAGGATTTTTTTTATTATCTATTAGGAATTATTGTTATTTGAATTATATTTAATTTCTCTTAGCAAGTTTTACCAAGCTGTTCAAATGAAAAATTCTGGTGGTCGGGTTTCTTCAGTAAAGGAATATTCCTTTCTCAGCGGAGGTGGGGAAATGGGTGCACATATCAGGGCAAAAGACTGGTGCAATACCCCCCTGGGCGATCCTGGAACATGGCCCCAAAGCCTGCGTACAATGGTATCGGTAATGCTCGACAATCCTTTTGGCATGTACATCGCCTGGGGGCCGGATTATATCCAATTGTATAATGATGGTTACCGACCCATACTTGGCTCAACAAAACATCCGCACGCATTGGGAATTAGCACACGGGAAACATTTGAAGAGATATGGCATATTGTGGGGCCGATGTTTGACAAAGTAATGAAGGGGCAGGCAGTCAGGGCTCCTGATTTTATGTACCGGTTAAACAGGAATGGCTTTATGGAAGATTGTTATTTTGATTTTTCTTATAGCCCGATACGAAAAGAGGATGGCGAAGCGGGTGGCGTATTGGTTACTGTAATTGAAACTACTAATAAAAAATTGGCAGAAGCGGAACTTAAAGAGAGCCGGCAACAATTGCAATTTGCAATAGAAGCCGCAGAGCTTGCCACATGGGACTATGATCCCCTGACAAATAAGTTCACATCAAATGATCGGTTAAAGGAATGGTTTGGCCTCAAACGGGAACGGGAAACAGACTTGCAAGAGGCTATCAATTCGATTGCTGAAAAAGACCAGGAATTGGTATCCCGGGAAATTAAAAAATCTTTACAATATACTGCCGGCGGGAAATATGATATTGAATTTACTATTGTTCACCCTATAACTTTCGGGGAAAGAATAGTAAGAGCCCGGGGGAAGGCTTGGTTTGGGGAAGACAATATTGGTTATAGGCTTAATGGGACAATACAGGATGTAACAGAGCAGGTAATTGCAAGGAAAAACTTAGAGAAAAGTGAAGAACAACTTCGCATTGCCCTGGAAGGTGGCGAATTGGGCACATTCGATTTTTTTCCGCGTGAAAGTAAATTATTGTGGTCGGCTAAAACAAAGGAGCTTTTTGGATTGCCCGCCGAAGCGGAGGTAAATATTGATGTGTACCTGCAGGGATTGCATCCTGGTGATAAAAATACTTCCGGGGCAATCGCGCAGCAACGGGCAAACCAGGCGCCGGACGGATTGTATGAAATGGAATACCGGACTATTGGCATTACAGATGGTAAAATAAGGTGGCTGCGTTCCAAAGGAATTGCTACTTACGATTCCGAAGGGCAGGCTATTCGTTATACCGGAGTTATCCAGGAGATTACCAAACAAAAAGAATCGGAGGCGGCTTTGCAGGAGAAACAGGCAGAAACAGAAAAACTGCGTCGGCTTTACGAAACAATAACCTCCAATACGCCTGATCTTATTTATATTTTTGACTTGAATTACCGCTTTACTTATGCGAATCCCGCCCTGCTTTCCATGTGGGGCAAAACCTGGGAGGAAGCTATTGGTAAAAATTTACTGGAAAACGGTTACGAGCCCTGGCATGCAACAAGGCACGAAAGGGAGATTGACGAAATTGTCGCAGGCAGAAAGTCAATACGAAGCACTGTTTCATTTCCTCATGCTGAATTAGGCAAAAGGGTTTATGATTACATTTTGGTGCCGGTGCTGAATGATGAAGGCAACGTGGAGGCCATTGCCGGAACCACGAGGGATATTACCGAGATAACCAAAACAGAAGAAGAACTGACACGCTTTAAACACATGGCGGATAATGCCATTGATCCATTTATATTAATCCGGGAAGATGGAAGTTTGGCCTATTTAAATAATATGGCATTGAAACACTGGGGGTACACCCGTGAAGAAGCAGCCGATCTTCACCTTGCTGATATTGATATGTTGTACAACGACGAAGTTTTTAAAACATTTTTTGCGCCGGCGCTACAAGAACAAATCCCACAGTTTGAGACGCTGCATAGAAAAAAAGACGGAACCATTTTGCCAGTAGAAAAAAACATGGGTGGTTTAATCCTTGAAGGAAAACCTTACTTATTTGCCATTGCCAGGGACATTACAGAGCGAAAGAAAAATGAGCGTGAAATGAAAGAAAGTGAGGAACGCTTTCGCACCCTTGCCGAAACGCTTCCGCAGTTGGTTTGGGTGACCGATGCCAATGGGCAGCAGGAGTATGCTTCAAGGCGTTGGAAAGAGTATTCAGGTATTGACCCGGTAGATGTAGAAACATGGCAGCAAATATTGCACCCCGAGGATATAGAAAAGATTAACAATAGCTGGGCAAAAAGTCTCACCTCCGGGGGCAGGTACCGGGAGGAAGTAAGATTGAAAAACAACCAGGGGAACTATCTCTGGCATTTTGTGCAGGGGGAAGCCATAAGAAACGAAAATGGCGAAATTGTAAAATGGATTGGCGCTTTTACCAACATACATGAGCAAAAACTAAAAGAGGAGCAGAAAGATGAATTTATAAGCATTGCCAGCCATGAAATGAAAACACCGCTTACTACCGCCAAAGCATACCTGCAATTGCTGGAACTTACCATCTCTGCTGAAAATACAAATGCATTGTTACAGGCAAAAAAAGCAAGCTATTCGGTTGACAGGCTTAACGATCTTATAAATGAACTGTTAGACGTAAGCAAAATACAAAATGGGAAATTAAATTATCATATTACCAGTTTTGATTTTAATGAGGTAATCAGCGAAACAATTGAAGACGCACGAAAATCGGCTCCCGGCTATACCATTATGCAGGAAAGTAACATACGCCAAAATGTTAAAGGTGATAAATTCAGGATACAGCAGGTAGTTATAAATTTATTGAGCAATGCCATAAAATACTCGCCGGACAATAAAAACATTTCTGTTAACGTATCTGAAGTAAATAATATAATTGAGGTGGCCATAAAAGACAATGGAATTGGTATTTCAAAAGAAAATGTTAAGAATATATTTGAGAAATACTACAGGGTAACGCATGAGTCGGCACATTTTGACGGGCTGGGCATCGGTTTATTTATCTCATTTGAAATTATACAACGGCATCATGGAAAAATGTGGGTAGAAAGTGAACCGGGTAAAGGAAGCACCTTTTGTTTTACCATCCCCACCGATTTAGAATAAAATAACAGAATGTATTTCAATAAATACTGGAGGTAATTGATCAACAGTTTCTAGCGCAGGACTCAGCTTATGGGAAGGGATTACTATCATTTATCAGCCTCTTCGTAATCGAGTTTGATATCCACAAGGGTATTAAAGTTTAAGAAGAAATATAATAGAAATACCACGAACATAGGCGGATTAAACAGGGAGATAGTCAGCGGGCCAATCTTCATATAGTTTAACGTAGTAACCCAGGGCGTAATAGTAAAAAGATAGAACATGCCGGTAATAAGATACACACCAGTAAGCAATACCGACCATTTGAAATTTTTAAAGAAAAGAATAATTAAGGGTATAAAAAGTATCAGCCCAACGTAATGCTGCCATTTGGCAATTTCATCCGTGAAAAGTTTTTGCGTCCATGTATAGATGAGAAAACCGGCAACCACCAGCAAAGGAATCAGCAGCAGTATTTTTTGTTGGACATGTACCGGCTCTTTGATCAGTTAAAACTAAAACAAAGATGTTACTTAAAATAAGACTCAGGAATTGTTTTCCACATCCCATGCGCCAGGCGACCGTGAAGCAATTCCCATATCAGGTAGATGGGCCAGAATATGTAATGCACGATGACCAGGATGATGGAATGATTATAATACCAGCTAACCATAATAGTATAAATGCCCAGGATGAAATAAATAATGCCTTTGTTCTTGTTTTCCATGTGATGTGTATTTGGCAACCTTTTCTAAAGATAGGGATTAAAAAGTGCAAAATTGTGGCAACCGGTACATTCCGGATTGTCGCTTTAGGTTTAAGGTTGCCAACCTTGGAGTGCTTTTAACCAAAAACAAACTTATTGAAGGTTGGCAACCTTGCGACAATTTGGAATGCACCCGTGGCAACTGCCGTACGCAAAGTACGAAATGTTGGCAAAGCTCCTAAATACACCCCAACACGCTTATAACGCACCGGTTCAAAGGGCACCCTGGCTATAGTAAACATGGTGGCAAAATCTTTTACACCGAAGAAGATGACCAGGAGTTCCTGGTGCGTTTTTACAAAGGCCCGCTGCTGTGGCTTTCGTTAGCTGGTAACCTGGAGTTGCTACCAGCGTTTTAAATTTCAACCTGCAGGTAGGTACCCGGGTGGGATAGAAATTCTTCTATTAGGGTAGGCATTGGCGTTAAGGTGAGCGTTTTCTCCTCAATTAAGACTAAGAAGAATAATGAAAGAAGAAACTGTTGAATTATCAGGCCGTTAGCCGGGAGACCAGGCGGCTCTCACGGGTTCGGTGACTGGGCTTTGGATAACACGGAACACCAACAGGGGCTAAAATAAAAAACTTAAATTAATGGCATAAAAATGTATTTTAGTAGTCTGTTTTCTTTTTTACATAACCAGACCAAAATAGCCAAAAATGAAAAAGCTCATTCCATTATACCTGGTGCTTTGCTCCTTGTTTTTGATTGCACCTGCACATGGGCAATTTTTAAAAAAATTAAAAGACAAAGCTTCCCAGGTCACCAATAAGGTTATTGACAAGAAAGTGGACGCAGCCGTGGGAACCGGGGACAATTCTTCTTCCTCTTCGCCCTCAGGCAATGCAGCACCAGGTAAACCCAGGAACAAGGGTGGGGCGGGACTCACCAATACCCCACCGCCGGATGTAAAGCAACAAATGACGGATGCTGAAGCCGCTTATAAGCAAAATAAATTTAGCGAAGCCCGTTATTCAGTTCAGCAAGCATTGATAGGGGTTGAGCTGCAACTGGGCCGTGAGCTATTGCGCTCCTTACCCTCTGAAGTAAATGGTTTGCCAAAAGATACCACACAGGATAAAGTGATGAGTACGCAATGGGGATGGAGCAACATGAATATTCAGCGGGTCTATTCTGATGGAAAGGATAAACAAATAAGCGTTACTATTGGTAACAATGGGTGGTATTCGGGCCTGGTGAATATGTATTTCAATAGCGCCTACATCCAGGCTGATGCGAACCAGCAAAATGTGAAGCAGGTAAAAGTGAAGGGTTATAAAGCGATCATCCAGTTTGACGAAAGCCAGGGGTACACATTAATTGTGCCTTTGGGACAATCTTCTATGATTGCCTGGGGATGCATCAACTTTGCAGATGAAAATGAAGTGATGGATGCCGCTAATAAATTTGATATTGATGGAATTAAGAAAACACTTGGCGAACAATAACGTTAACGTATAACATTTTATAGTATGAGAAAGATTTTTTTATTTTCTATAATTATTTTTTTGGGAAATACTGTTTTAGCACAGGAATTCAATAACCAGGTAACTGCTGCACGCACAGCCTATACGTCCGGTAAACTGGAAGAAACCCACTTTGCGCTGCAGCAGGCTTTGCAGGAAGTTGATATGATCGTTGGTAAAGAAGTGCTGAAACTCTTGCCTGGCAGTATGGACACCCTTACAGTAAATGCAAAGGATGATAATGTCACGTCAAATATAGGTTTTGTGGGCGCCACTATACACCGCACTTACGGTACTTCATATAAGAAGGCAGACCTGTCGATCATTAGCAATTCTCCCCTGATCTCTTCGCTCAATGGCTTGCTCAATATGCCCGTGCTGGGGGGGTTGATGCGTGATGAGAATTCCAAAACAGTCAAAATACAGGGTTATAAAGCAAGGCAGGAAAGGAGTGATGCGGGCAATGGAAAATTTAATTATAAATTGAGTATTCCATTTAGTAGTGCGCTACTCACTTTTAGTGTTGACAATAGCACCGAATCTGAGATCACCGCCATGGCTTCTAAAATTCCAATGAAGGAAATCGCACAGCTTATTCAATGACGTAAAAAAGAATGTTGTGACTCGTCCTAAAAAAGTTTACAGGTTAACAGATACATCCCGGGATAAGTTTACAGGATCATTTTTGTTTTTGATTACAAAAGTATTTAGTTTTTTAAAATGATTTAAAATGATTCGTGAGACACGACCCATCAAGGTTTAGCGTGCAGAAAAGGACGAGCTATATGCAATCAGCTAACTCGCGGGGTACCCAAGAGGAGACCCTCCCCGGACAAAAACTGAAGAATACGGGGGATAGTATGGGAATTCCCGGACCAGGTAAAATATAATTATATTTCGCTTATTTGATTACAATATTACAAGTAAAGCTTCCCGCCCAATCTCCTTCTGCCATCAGGTTTTCGCCAACTATCAGTTTATAGTTTCCTTTTACAGTAATAGGGTAACTTACCTGTCTTGAAAAAGGACCATCATACTTTCCATGCTTGCCTACAGGAATATACACCTGTTTAAAACGGATATTAGCACCATCGCCATCCGGGATAATAACCGCTGTAAGACTGTCTCCTTCAGTAACAGGAACCACAATAGTTACGTGCTTTCCGATGCCACTTAAATAAGCACGAACGCTTCCTTTGTTATCTTTTATATCAACAGTAAGGATGGTATCTCTCTTTAGTAATAATGTATTTACCTGCTTAGATGTATCAATTTTATAATTTAAGGTACTGTCCTTTACTTTGGTGATGTCTGTTGCCTGGGTTGACGTATCTTTTATTTTGCTTGTATTGGTGTTTGTATTACACGCAGTAAATACGAGCAAAACGAAAAAGCTCATTAAAGACTTCTGTATCATATCAATTGTTTAAGGTTCATACTAATACATAGCAAACCTGCCGCCAGCTTTTAAAATCCCGCATTCCGCAGATTGTAAACTTTTGTGCCAGGTACCAGCGGAATCATTGAGAATTTTGAAAGTAATTCACAAGAATGGCAAGGAAACAATTAGATCTTCAGCGTTGACTGGTGTTCATCGTGAGCGGCTCCCTGCTCTTTTTGAATTGCTGAAAGAAGAACCCAAACCTTCAGTAAAAGCTGTTCTGGGTCATTTCATATTTGTATTTATACATCCTTATATGGATGGTAACGGAAGTATAGGTAGGTTTTTGATGAATGTAATGCTTGCGTCCGGTGGCTATCCCTGGACGGTAATACGTGTTGAAGAACGCAAACAATACATGGAAGCCCTCGAAAAAACCAGCACAGAAAATAATATCAAACCCTTTGCACAATTTATTACCTGGCTCGTTAGTGAAAACTTAAAAGGACGGCCGGTCGCTTCTGTTAAGGACTGAGATTGAAACAAAATCAGGTTCATTATTCAAATTGCTCCCGGAAGACGAGGGTGGCATACTTACCTCCTAAGAGGTATCAATTTTATAATTTAAAGCAGTGTCCTCTTTGTCGTAGCTGCGTCTCCTGCAGAGGGCTCAGTAAAGATGTGTCTAAAAATTACATGTAATAGTATTTGGTCTTTATGCTATAGAAGTTATAGATAATTAATTTGTCTTAACAGAGTCTCTCGCAGAGGACTCAGCGTGTAAGAAAACGTGTTCTATTTAACAACTAAATCGCCGGGTGCCCTACCTGCAGACCCATGCGGGACTGAATGATGCTATAGAACCGGACAGGGGCACTTTTTAATTTATGAGGTTACTAAGGATGGCCGGGAGCAAGGCAACCTTCGGCAAAGCACCTCCGTTTCAGTGATAATTATTTAAAAACCGGGAATGTGCAAAGCTGCTAATACCAATAAAGCACGCAAAACAAATCAATTAACTATGCTGAAGATTATAGGAGGTTCAATCCTTTTCATTACAGTCCTTACCTCTACCCTATCCTGCAAAAAGCACGACAGGATTCATCCGCCTTCAATTGTGGGAAAATGGAACGTTGACAAACTTATTCTATGGATAGAAATACCATCTGAGGTTACAACAAAAGATACGACTTTCTATACCGGCACGATGGAATACTTTGATTTCAGGGCCGATGGAAATACTTATACAAAAATTTACGATTTTTCAAATTCGACCTATAGCTACGACACTTCTATGTATTCAGTAAGCGGAAATACTTTTACCGCAAAGCGTGGAGTTGAAACAACCATTTGGACGATCCAGGTGCTAACAGATCACTTATTGCAAATTTACAGGAAGACGACCACCGGATCGCTCACAAACGAACTATGGTTCCTGCTTTCCAGGTAATTGGCCGACTTGGTACTTTATCCCTCCGGCAGAGGAGTACTAATGTTGAAAACCTTATGGTGCTTTAGTAGTTTTAAGGATGCTTTGTCTTAGCTGAGGATTTCGCAGAGGACTTAGCGTGAAAGAAGACGATTTTATTTAGGCGACTAACTAGGCGGCTCCCCTAAGGGGAGACTCGGTTGAGACAGGTTAAACAGTTATTAAATGCAACCTGGCAAAGTATTAGAGTTGGTTCCCCTAATTTCATTACAGAAGATGCACGAATAAGGATTTATAAAAGCACCATCACTCAATTGCCGACCTGGATAGAAATTAAAGGCATCATTAATTTTTTTTTATCCCGTTGCCTGTTAAGATGGAAGAAAAGTCCATGGCTACTTTGAGTTAAGCAAATGTTAGTGTAAATTAATAAACATGTTAGATACCATGGATATGGTAAAACAATTCCATTCATAGATAGCGTTATAAAAAACTGCAACTGCACTTTTTCGTTTCCTCAACACCCACAAAGGCCTTACTTTACCGCGAGCCCGGTATGCTGATCATCTCCGGGCGCAGGGGCAAACTTTACGTAAATGAATATACTTACCAGGAATTTCTGAGAGATGGTTTACCCGCTGTTATCTCTTTGCTGATGACACCAGGCTCGTTTAACGATTGCCTGGATGGCTTATTGATTTCATAAGCATGCCTTTATCGCCATGAAAATGTAACAGGGGTGAGGTACTGTTTTTTGTTTAATTACATTGGGTAATTTGTAAAAGATGGAAGGTGAAGAACAGTAAACGAAGAAATAAAGGGGATTTATATTTTATAAATTTCTAAGCATTTATCAGGACACCTGCCCCGGAAAAGGGGGCATCATTTTCCACAAACCAACAGGTATGTTCTATAAATGCAATATCCTGCTGTTAAAAGTCAATTGGTATGCTTGTTGATTTTATAAGGGTAATTAATCATTAATTAAACACGTATACTTTTATGGAAACAACAATTGAAAAAACCGCCGAAGTTTTAAACGATTTGATCATTATTAATAATGACCGTTATAAAGGTTATGAAAAAGCCAGGGAAGAGGTGAAAGATCCCGATCTAAAAGATTTCTTCTCTACATACGGCAACCAGAGCAAAGCCAATAATATTGAACTTCGCGCATTAATGCCTGCATCGGAAGAAACACCCCGCCTCGATGAAACCACCCTGTCAGGAAAGTTGCACCGCGCATGGATGGATGTTAAAAATGCGTTGGATGAAGGCGACCGCAAAAAGATTTTGTCGTCTTGCGAATACGGGGAAGATGTAGCTAAAAGCGCTTACGAAGGTGCGCTGGAAGATAGTAGTGAACTACCAGCCGGTGTAGTGGAAACCATTAAAAAACAATACAAGGATATTTTAATAGTACACAACCAGGTGAAAACCTTAAGAGACAGTGCTTAGGAAATCAAAAAAAAGCAAACAAACGCCCCGCCAATGGCGGGGCGTTTCTATTTATAGTAAAGCCACCTAAGCGTAAAAGCCATGGGAGTTAAACTGTTATAAACCTGGTTAAGCGAGTAACGATAAGGGGAGACTCGGCGGGGACAGAGAAGACGGTGTTTTATGGTTAGACAGTTGGCCGGGAGACCAGAATTCTTATAACTTTGTTCCAATCGGGATTGATTGCACTGTTTTACCGCGTAGTAAATGGGATCTTTTAAAATTAAAAAGAGTGTCTCTCCAGGGGATTGTTGATTTTAGCATTTGCTGTATGGTCCGATTTTACCGGGGAAAGGAGATTTATAAAGTTACCATTATTAACTCCTGGTAAATTATTTAACGGGCTTCTTTCCCTTAAAGCACAAAAAGGCCAGGCCGCATTGCTACACCTCATTCTTGTGCTAACGATACTTTGTATATACCCGGACCTGGTTGGATAGGAGAAATTCTTTCTTTAGGATAGGCGTTTACGTTAGGGTGAGCATTTTGATGTCTTAATTGCCTCCCTCAAAGAAGACTCAGCGTAAGCCGAAAATGATTACATACGAACAACTGACCCGCTGAGTCCCCTAAGAGGAGACCCGCCTGGGACAAAAGCGGCTATAAGAGTAGTATGATGACAAAACCGGTACCACCTTCCGTTATTATTTTTTTTTGTAAATTATTTTTTACATCGGTTGTTTAAAATATGATTTATTATAACTAATTTAATGTTAGTAAAAATAATAAGATGCCAAAATTTCTTTGGACCCAAAAGCAAGACATGGGCCCCGCCGCACGTACAGGACATTCAATGGTATTTGATGCAGGACGGGAACAGGTGATCCTTTTCGGAGGCGCTTCTGCCACAAAGTTATTCACCGATACCTGGGAGTGGGATGGTAACTTCTGGACCCAGATGGCAGACATGGGCGTTGGTCCGCGTAAAGATTTTGGCATGGCCTACGACCCGGTGAAACAGCAAACCATCCTTTTTGGGGGCACAACAACAGGCATAAATAAGTTTGGGGACACCTGGGCGTGGAACGGAAGTGACTGGACTCAGCTTTCCAACAGCGGTCCTGCTGCAAGAAGAGGCCATTCATTGGTTTATAACAGTAGCAGTCAAAAGATCTTTCTTTTTGGGGGCCAGGGCGACCCGGACGTGCTAAACGATAGCTGGGAATTTGATGGTGCTGAATGGACACAGGTGGAAGATACCGGGCCTGCCGCAAGGGAATTTCACCTGATGGCCTACGATACCCTGCGCAAGCGCGTGGTATTATTCGGAGGTACTGATGGCGTCAAGGCATTTGGTGATACATGGGAATGGGACGGTAAACTGTGGACGCAGGTGGGTGAATTTGGACCTGACCCCTTGTTAGGCGGGGCCATGACTTTCACGAACAGCCATGCATTATTGTTTGGAGGAATTGACTCCAACGACCCGGTAGCCCAGGAGCACCGTCTTTTTAATAATAGCTGGGAATGGGATGGCAAACACTGGACCCAGCGACAGGATATCGGCCCCGGTAGCCGCTATGGGCACGCTATGGCTTTCGACACGAAAAGATCAACGGTAGTTCTCTTCGGCGGCCAGTCTGCGTTTGCAAACGACCCCGCTGATATAAAAGCCTTGCCTGATACATGGGAACACCTGGATGAAACACCCCCACCGGCTCCGGACCAATTGACCATAATTTCTCTTAGCCTTAACCCCCAGCCGGTGACTGCTGACCAGGTAGCCGCGGTAGTGGTGACGGCAGTAATTAGCGGACCTGCTCCTGCGGGGGGATTAACATTGCCCTTGGGTTTTGCCCCGCCGGGCGGCGGTGATAGCCCGGACCTCTCACAGTTAAAAATCCTGGCCAATAAGATTACGATTGCTGCGGGCGAAACTTCCGGGAGCAGCCCGATAGGCGCCAATACCATAACGGTATCTGCTTTTATTGTTTCTGTAATTGAGCCAAATGCCGTTTCATTTGCATTTCTCACCGTTAGTTGATCTATATGCTTGCCAAAGCCGGTGAGAAAAATAAGGCGGTTGACTCCTGGATAATGGGATCGCCTGGTTGGACCGTCAGCAAAGACGCATTTCCGCCAGGAAAAGGATAGACCTGCGCCGGTTGTGAAATGCTATATTGGTCATAACGCTATCACCAGCACCTGCAAGGGCGTAAAGCTTTTAAAAGCCGCAATAAAGCTTACCTTGTATGTAAATAATACTTACAATGGTAGCTATTGAAAAGGCAGGTGAAAATTTTATTTTTGAAATAGAAGGGTTTCATAAATTGTGGGCCCTCAAAAGCAGGCTTACCATTCCGGCGACACACATCCTTGCAGCCAATCCAAACACTGCAAAGAATGCCTGGGTGTGGGGCCTGCGAATGCCGGGAACCCAAATTCCCGGAATTATAACAGCCGGCAGCTATATTGTAAAAGACGGCACTATTTTTTGCGATGTAATGGATGTTTCGAAAAGTATTATTGTAGAACTCCATGATGAAAATTATAAAAGATTGGTTATAGAAGTGGAAGACCCCGAAAAAGCAATCGCCCTATTGACAACAAAATAAGAAAAGCGTAAACATAAGCCGGGTGTAATATGAACCAGGGGCCTTTGCGTGTGGTTAAAAAATCTTTATTCATCGTTGGAACAAGCGTTTTCACTGGCGTGGGGTTATCCAAACTGTGCCGGTGGGTTATTATATTTCCTACATATTGTAATAATAAGCCGCGTAAATTATCTAAGCTTTTATTATAGCAATTTTTGTTTTTCTCCCTACTTGTCAGGTAGGTTCCCAACCTTATCAAAATGGTGCATAAAGCCATCGGAAATATTTTCATCCAGTAATTCTAACATTAAAGTACTGTTTGTAACAATTCCCTGGTCACGTTTCATGTGAAGGTTTTCAATATTAACGGGCTTATCAAAATGAAGAATGGCCCTGTTTTGACCAACAGTAATCGAATAGGTGCCCTGTTGTTTTACCTCATTGTCCAGTTGAACGGTGTACGTTGAATCGCTATTTAAAGACAAAAAGATTAACGGCGATGATGGCGTAACTGTAACGCCACCAATGCCGCCCACAGACCAGGTCCAGTGCCATTGGTTAACATGTGATGACGTAGGGGTATGAGGGCTGTCCAATGGCTTTTGACACGAGCTGATTATTATAAGTGCGAATAAAGCGATCGTCAATTTAAACTTCATAATGTGTATTTCGTTAAAGACAACTCAATATTGACCGATGCAAAATTAAATGATTAGAAATTTTCTGAAACCATGATAATTGCACCTGTACCATGAAATTCCGCGGATGACAGCATTTTAATAATATTCACAAAGTGCAATATTTTAAATAGCAGGTTGAGTTATGGGAGTGTATAGGCCAGAAACCTGCGTAGGTTTGGGACTGCACGGGGACAAAAAATTTGCTACCGGGCATGATCGGACGCTCAATGTCATTTAGTTAAGGAAATGTGTCACCCCTTCAGTGTTTGCAATTGACACCGAACAATTTTATATCTATAATAATTTCATTCCTTCGGAATTTTAAAGCCTGAAAGGCTGATATTATTATAGCAAATAAAAAAATCAAAATGTAGAAACCCCGAAGGGGTGAAATTAGCCGTTAACAGAACCCTTAACTAAATGACATTGAGCGGACGCCCGCGCCAACATCAGTTGATCTATGTGCTTGCCAAAGCCGGTGAGAAAAATAAGGCGGTTGACTCCTGGATAATGGGATCGCCTGGTTGGACCGTCAGCAAAGACGTACTGCCGCCAGGAAAAGGATAGACCTGCGCCGGTTGGGGAATGCTATATTGGCCATAACGCAATCACCAGCACCTGCATTTGTGGCATTAGAGATGCGCGGGCGAATAATAATAGAAGGAGACGGTGTATTATAATTACACTATTGGTCGGCAGAACAGGATTTCTATAACTTTGTTTTATTAGTTACTCCCGCAACTATTTCCACCCGTTTTATATATAGTTGCCCAATTAATTTTACAATGCGAAAACTAATTATGGCCATCAATGTTACCGCCGACGGTTTTTGCGATCACCGCGCCATGATTGCAGATGAAGAACTACATGATTTTTTCAGCGGGCTGTTGAGAAATGCAGATACCATGTTGTATGGCCGAAAAACTTTTGAATTAATGTATCCCTACTGGCCAACGGTGGCGCGGGATAAAACGGGTACTAAAAGTGAGATCACCTTTGCAGAGTTACTGGATGAAAAGGAAAAGATCGTGTTTTCAAAACAGGGGATCACAACAACATGGCAGCATACTAAAGTACTCAACCATATGAACTATGATGAAATAGTAAAATTAAAAGAGCAGGAGGGCCACGATATACTTATTGGGGGTATAGATATTGCAGACCAGCTTGCGGAAATGCAATTAATAGACGAGTATTATTTTGTAATACACCCGGTACTATATGGAAAGGGGAAGCAGTTTTTTGAATCATTCGAATTAAACACGCGGGTGAAACTGGACCTGTTCAATACACAGGTGTTCCAATCGGGAGTGATGGCACTGTTTTACCGCGTAGTAAACTGGAACTTTTAAAATTAGAAGGAGTGTCTTTCGCAGAGTATTGTTGATTTTAGCATTTGCTGTACGGCCCGTTTTTACCGGGAGAGGAGATTTATGAAGTTACAATTGCTACCTCCTGGCAAATTATTTGACAGGCTTCTTTCGCCTTAAAGCACAAGAAGACCGGGGCGCATTGCTACACCTCATTCCTGCGCTAACGATACTTTGTATATACCCGGAGCCGGTTGGGGGGAGTGATACCCGGTGCCTCAACGGGGTTTTCAAAACATATTTCTTTACTCCATTTTATTTTGCGTAACTATGTAATACTAATCAGCAAGATGTAACGCCCTCCCCCAACTTTTCGTCACGCATTTATTATCTTTTAAAATAACTCAACATGAACTGCCCAGTTATAAGCCGTAGTAACCGTACACCTGGTAAACATTCATTCATAGCAGCGTGGGGCACATGCGCCGTAGCCACGCTTATTTTCATAATGGCATCGTGCCATGATACCAAAACTTCCGGGGTAACCATTTATCCCAGCGACCTGGCGAGTGACAATACAAAGGGACCGGTAACGGAGATAACAACCGTGGCTTACCTGCTGGACAGCACCGGCAAACGGGGCGACATCAGTGAAAAATATATCGTAAAATACGACAGCGCCGGCTTTATTACTACCGTTACTACCACAAATGGTAAAGACAGCTTAAAATCAACAGCTACCTTTGCGCACTCCGCAGCCGGCCTCCTTACCAGCCAGTTATCTACCGATGGTAATAATAAAAAGACCTATTCTCTAGTGATTGAATATGATAGTACGGGCAAACCAACAATTGCCAAAACATATGACTCAACAGGAAAAATGGATGCTTATTACACCGACCTCGGATTAAGTAAATACGGCAAGTACACATCCGGAAAAGAATATCACCTGGATAGTACCCTAAAGCTCAGTTGGGAGAATAACTACGACAGCACTCATTATATAGGTGGCTCCGGCAAAGACAGTACCGGCAAAGTAACTTATTCCAGTACCATAAAGCTCGACAACCTCGGCAACCCGGAAAAAATGGAAGAAACCGCGGTAACTAAAGATTCTGCAACAAAGCAGGATGTTACAAAAAAGACTACCACCACCTACACGTATGGTGGCACAGACAGCCATGGCAACTGGACGGAGCAAACGGAGCACCTGACGAGTGATGATAAAACCAAGGTACCTCATCTGTATAAAAGAGTTATGACGTACAAGCAATAAGGCGTCTTCAGAACAATGGTATGCTAACTAACGGGAAGGAATACACGAAGAGGCTTGCTGAAAAACTAATATGCCAGGGAGGACGTGCACGGGGGCGGCTTGCAGGGAGGTAAATACTCACGAACCGTCATTGCAAAAAGGTTTCGTGTAAAATGCAGGTAACCGAAAGAATCTTCTTTGAAAAATTTGTGGCTGCCTCTTAAATTTTCGGGGCTATCTCCCGGCGAGATTACCGGGGCAACGGAAACCCGCCATAACATAAAGTAAGAGGCAAAGGTTTTGAGTAGCACTCCTTGTCCGCTTCAATAATCGTAAAGCCTGCTTTTATTAAGATTAATTTATTTACATAGGAACGGGGAACTTTATCTGCAGCCCCATAAACCTGGTACCTGCGTTTGGAAGGCGATCAGTAATGGTTAATTTTTTGTACCTGGTGCAATAAACTATGGCTAAATATTGTTGAGTCTACACATTACATTTAGTAACCCAAACACGGTATTGCTTACATGAAATTTATTTACATATTTTTTCTTAGTTATGTGAGTTTATCACTGAATGCCCAGGTTATTACCGCCTTTGCTGGTAATGGAACTTTTGGTTATTCGGGTGATGGAGGTCCGGCCATCTCTGCGCAATTGGCCTCGGATATTGGTGTTGTTGCTGATAATAGCGGAAATATTTATATTGCGGATTTCGATAATAATGTAATAAGAAAAGTAAACAGCGCAGGAATAATAAGTACGTTCGCAGGAAATGGGATAATTGGATATTCTGGTGACGGAGGCCTGGCAACCGCTGCCCAATTATATCATCCCGCCTGGATCTCAATAGACAATTCGGGTAATATTTATTTCATTGATCAAAATGGAGTATTAATAAGGAAAATAAATACATCTGGTATCATTTCTACTATAACGGGTAATTTACCGCCTGGGTACTCAGGAGATGGTGGACCTTTGATAGCCGCCCAATTTCAGTCTCTTACCGGAATTTCATTCGATAAGGGAAATAATATGTACATAACGGACTGGGGGAATTACGTTATAAGGAAAGTGAATCCTGCAGGCATTGTTACAACTGTTGTTGGAAACGGAACTCCTGGGTTTAGTGGTGACGGAGGACAGGCTCTTGCCGCCCGGTTAGGAGGCGCTTATAAAGTTATTTTCGATAATGCCGGCAATATGTTCATACCGGATAATGGTAATTCCAGGATAAGAAAAGTTAATTCGGCAGGAATAATAAGCACCATAGCTGGCAATGGAACCATCGGTTATGGTGGCGACGGAGGTCCGGCAATAAATGCAGCACTCGCATATCCATGGACCATAGCAATTGACAATGCCAATAACATCTATGTGGGAGATGCGGGAAATTATGTAGTGAGAAAAATAACTCCGGCAGGAATTATTTCCACTTTTGCGGGAAACGGGATTTTTGGAAATAGCGGGGATGGCGGACCAGCCACCTCAGCTGAGTTGGGTGAAGTTTCAGGGGTGGCAGTAGATAATGTAGGAAATGTATATGTAGGAATCAGATTCTCCTTTAATGTCGTAAGAAAAATCAATAATTGTTTAAACACTATTATTAACCTTCAGCCAACTGATGCGGTAGTATGTAATGCAGGTGATACAAGTTTTACTGTTACTGCAACCAATGCAACGGGTTATCAGTGGCAGGTAAATACAGGCGCAGGCTGGAACAATATTACCGGTAATACTAGCTATTCGGGTTCAACCACCCGTCAACTAAAAATTATTGCTGTAGGGCTTGCAATGAATAAGTATGGGTATCAATGTATCGTTACCAATTCCTGTGGAAACGTGTATTCCTCAACAGCTACTTTATATGTAACAACGCCACGGGTACCATCGGTTTCCATTGCAACAACAACGGATACCATTTGCGCCGGAAACGTAACAACCTTTATGGCAACTTCAGTTAACGGAGGCCCCGCCCCGGCTTACCAATGGAAGAAAAACGGGATCAACATTGCAACGGGAAATACAGTCACTTCCTCTGCAATTGCCGACGGGGATATTATCACGTGCCTGCTCACATCCAATAGTAATTGTATTACCACAAATACTACCACAAGTAATGGCATCATTATGACGGTAAACCCAAATGTGATACCTTCTATTCAAATATCCGCTACTCTTAATAATGTTTGTTCAGGCACTCCCGTTACTTTTTCTGCCAACGGTGTCAACGGAGGAACTATGCCTACTTATCAATGGCTAAAAAACGGGATAAATACTGGAGCCAGTTCACCCATGTACGTTAATAATACCTTGCAGGATGGAGATGTAGTTACGTGCCGGTTAATTACCAACAATACCTGCCGGAGTACAGACACCGTATTTAGTAATCGTATTATAATGAAAATCACGCTGCTGGTGTCACCATCAGTTACTATCACTGCGTCTAAGACTTCTGTTTGCCCCGGGGGCACGATATTCTTTACCGCTATACCAGTTAACGCGGGCTTTTTACCTGCCTGTCAATGGAAGAAAAATGGGGTATCGGTTGGTATTAATACCAGTACCTATTCAGATGGGTCCTTATCGGGTGGAGATATTATTAATTGCACGGTTACTTCCAATGCTGCCTGTATGGCAACCCCATCTGCGATAAGTAACGCTATCGCTATCACCATATTTAACAACCCGATGGTTACATTAGATAAGACACCAACCTTATGCATTGGGACCAGCAAAATTCTGGATGCCGGAAACTTTGCGTTGTACCTCTGGAACAATGGCTCAACAGGAAGAACTTTACCAGTAAGCAATACCGGAATCTATTATGTGACTGTTACCGATAACAATGGCTGCGAAGGGAGTGACACTACGGCGATTACCAGTATGCTTCCGCTTCCAAAAGGTTTTATACCTACCAACGCCTCAATTTGCTCGTATGGATCTCTAACCTTGAATGCAACAGGTGGATTTAAAAATTATCTTTGGAGCAATAATGTTACCGCATCATCCATAACTGTCAATCAACCCGGCATATATAGTTTGCGGGTTACAGACTATAATACCTGCACAGCAACTGAAACCGTAGCGGTAGTGTTGAAGCAATGCCTGGAAGGGTTTTATATACCCAATGCATTTACGCCCAATAACGACGGTAAAAATGATACTTTCAGACCCCTGCTCTTCGGTAATGTCCTAAGCTACCGGTTTATTGTATATAACCGTTTTGGGCAAAAGGTTTTTGAAAGTACGAATGTTGCCAGGGGCTGGGACGGAACCATACAAGGAATTCAGCAGGATAACAATATTTTTGTATGGATCTGCAAATATCAGTTAGCCGGCTCATCGACTGAAATTAAAAAGGGAAGTGTACTGTTAATCAGGTAACCATATCCGGGCGCTCGTCTCTCGCAGAGGACCTAGCGTGTAAGAAGACGATCTTTATTTAGGCAATTAACCCGCCGGTTCTGAAGGAGAGCCTCGGCTGGGACAGAATTATGCTAGAGAAGGTTTAGATCAATTAATATGAAATATCCCTAATTGCAAACTAAAGGTAGCAAAGGACCTACATAAAGAATGTCCGTAGTCGCAGACATACGAATAGCGGCATTTTTTATTTACGAGGTTGCTACGGATAGCAGGGCACTCAGCGTAAGGTAAGTCTAATTAATATTCAACGTGCTAACTCGCCGGGTCCCCTAAGGTGAGACGTGGCTTGGACAGAGTTTTCATGAAATGTGTATGCAACCCAAAGAATTTACTATGAAAACTTTCCAGCAATCTTCGGAGAGTTCATCGCGGCAATGGAACCCTGCCATAGCGCATGTATGAGGCAAAGATTTTGGTAAGGGCTTCCTGTGACCAAGCCATTACATTACATCATGCATAAGACCAGGCAGGCTACACATATGATTAAACCCGCTTCGGGTGGCTCGAAGACAAAACGCTGCAAATTGTAGCCATGTATTATAAATTCTCCTATAAGTTATATAACTTGTTTAGCAAAACAAATCAATTTTCTATATGATGCTGCGTCACGTAATGGGAACAAGGGAAATACCAATAGGCATGGATGAGTTCCTGGTAAAATGCCCCTCCTGTGAAGGGTATTCTCCTGCTGACATAATGATTGTAAGCAAATACCTTGATTTCTTTTGGGTACCTCTTTTTCCTATAGATAAGGATGCAAATGTTAGTTGTAAAACCTGCGGGCTAAATAGGTTTGGGATGAATTTTGACTCCGGGTTAATTACGAATTACGATGAGGTTAAAAGAAAGTTCCGGCACCCATGGTTTACTTATGTTGGAGGAGTGTTCTTTATTTTGATGTTGATATTCGCAATATTCGCTGCACTATTTTAGGTAGTTATTTTTTATTCGTCTTCAGGCAATTATTTCATGCGTGGCTTCATAGTCTTTATTGGTGCCGCTGCGGGATTTCCCGGCCACGGACTTTCTATGTAAAAATAATTTACCGGAAAACCGATGCTTTACAGGCTGGAAGTGGTTCGAAGACAAAATGCTACGTTACAGGAAGTCTTCTATACGTCGGGGTTTCGGAGGAAATAATTTTTAGCTTATAAATCTATTAACTGAAAATCCCGCCGGAACACTAAGAGGACGGTTGATTTTAGAATTTGCTGGATGGCCCGATTTTACCGGGAAAGGAGATTTATAAAGTTACCATTGTTACCTCCTGGTAAATTATTTAACGGGCTTCTTTCGCCTTAAGCACAAGAAGGCCACGCCGCATTGCTACACCTCATTCTTGCGGTAACGATACTTTGCATATATTCGGGCCAGGTTGGGGGGGTAAATAAAGAATATCCGTGGTCGCAAACGTACTGACAGCCAGGGACGAGGTACACCCTTCTCTGTCATTTGTTATAAGTCGAAAATTTCTTTAGCCTTTTTCCAATTCCTTTTCAAGATTGGCCTATTTACAGATGTCTCGCCATTTGAAGAGTCACCAGAAAAATGACAAAACTTTTCAGAATAATTTTTATCGCCGTACTTACTCCACGATTTGAACGCGTCATTGCTCATGGGTTTCTCAATATTAAAGGGAATTTTTACTCCTGTCCTGATGCAAAAACCATTTTCAATTTCAAATTTCTTTTCGGGCTTATTTACGGACGACTTTGTTTTGTCTCGTTCATGTCCAACTTCATTCATTGTTGTTTGCTGTGTACTTTGAGTTTTATATGCGAAGCGTTGACTTGTTGTATTAATATAATCCACTTCCTTATACGCTTCTTCAAAAAGTTCAAGGTCGGTTGCGTTTGATTTTTCAATAAGTACTCCCATTTCTTTGTTGTTATTCATTGAGAAGTCATACAAATTGAGAGAAGTAATAATCATCTTCTCATCGTTTACATAACATTTTGCGTGTAAGTCGTTCTTATATTTTAGAATTACAAATTGTAGCCCTTCCAGAAACTTCATCTCATCAGGATTAAGTTCAACTTTTCCGTAAATCACAGTTGTTACTTTGTCTTTACTATTTCTGTACGATAATAATTCTTTAAAATCTTTTGAAAGTTTTAAGTATGGAGAAATTAAAATTAAAGTTTGCCCAGCATCTTTGATTAGATCTTCGATTTCTGAAACTGATTTTTTAGTGTTTAAAAACTTTGCCATGCGTTTCTGTTTTATTAAAAACTATTTTTCGCTCTTTTTATTGTTTCAAAAAGACTTCCGTTGTAATTTTAGTAGCAGTAATTTTTTAGAAGCCCAATTCTCCCGGTGCCTTGAGTAAATAAATAAAGAATGTCCGTTGTCATAGGTATACGGACAGCGACACTTTTTAATTTATGAGGTTGCAACGGCTAGCAGGGGGGATCATCGGCTACCAAATATTATGGAGTAAAACTATGCGCTATTGGGGAGTATTTAAAACTCTGGAGGTTCTGTTGGAATTAATTTCATTAATGAATCAACAAACCGAAAAATCTTCAGGGATAAAAAATAGAAAAATGCCCAAATATTTTCTTTCGTATTCATTTGAAAATACCTGTTTAATTTTAATGCGGCTTCAACGCAATTATTAAAGAAAGTACAAACATTTCAAAATCATTTTCTATAAAAAATATTTTTATTCATTATCAAAGGATAAATGTATTGCACCAAATCTTTATTTTAAATTTATGTCAATAGAACAGATATCTGAAATCATTAAAACGGTCGGATTGATCGTTGCGGGCCTCTGGGCCGCGTGGACGTTTCATAAACTCCAACGGGTTCGCACTGCTGAGTTGAAAAATGATGAAGCAACAACAGCAATACAAAAGTCGCGCATGGAGCAAGACGAACTTAGGACGCGACTCCGTAGTCAACAGCCCCAGCTCGGAATCCAACTTAACATTTTCGAAACGGCATCACTAAATAAGACATACAAAAGCTTTCTTTGTGTGACAGTTTTGCTAAAGAATGAAGGTGAGCAAAATTTACAGGTTGACTTTGACGCCTCAGCTCTTATCATCGGGCGAATTATTCCCGGGAAGGATGGCAAACAACTGATCGATGTTCATCGGTCCGGACCATCCTATTTTGTTCACGATACGGATGAGCCGCAATTTTTTAGCTCCCGAATATTTAGGGTAGGCCAAACGCGACAAATGGTGATGGATGTACTGCCCATTACCGGGCAAGGGACTTATCTTATTCAATTTCACGCCGTCTATAGTAAGGTGCCATTTGATGGCGAAAAATCCTCCGGCAAAAACCAATTCCTTATCAACGCAGTCGAACAAACAATTTATTTCGCAACCGGGAAGCCCACAGAGCCTACAGATATTTAGTCTTTTGAGTTTTGATTTTGATTACGGTCCTGGTAAGAAGTCCGATTCTGCCGGCACTTATGGAGCATAGTCAAATTGTGGTCTTTGTTTCAGCGGAGTCTCCCGCTGAGTACTCAGCGTGTTGGAAATGATAATTATTATTTAAGTATCTAAATCGTGAGTTCTCTGAAAGGAAGATCCGGATTGGACAGAAAATAAATAAAGAATGTCCGTAGTCACAGACATACGGACAGCAGTACCTTTTAATTAATGAGGCTACTACGAATAGCCGGGTTGCTGTATTGTGGAATTTTGTTATTAAAAACTTTATTACATAACTGAGAGGGGTAAACGATAATAGAAGAATTTTTTTTAAAGCTGCACTGGCAATTTAAACCTGGCTACCGCACCTTCCGGCCTTTCTACTTAATTATTATCCGACGAGTGTAAAATAAACGGGTCGCTCTTACTTACTTAGCCAATAATCATTTACTTTAGAAAAAATATTTACCAAAATGAGAAAGATTTTTGCCCACTTATTATTTACCGCTTTATTGTTAGTTTCCGTTACATCATGCCTTCTGGCCCAGGCAGCAACCGACTCTGCCAAAGAGGATATTTCCAGGGTATTTGTAAGAGAAGAGGTAAAGCCTTCCTTTAAGGGCGGGAATGATTCACTGGATAATTACCTTACCCAAACGGTAAACCTTGCAGACGCAGAGAACACAGAAAATGGTATGGTAAAATTTATAGTTTCTGCAAAGGGAAATATTTATGAAGTTCAAAGGGTGTTTGGCGATCTGAGCTTTGAAAAGTCCCTGGAGAATGCCCTGCTTAAAAGCTCCGGCCAGTGGAACAGTGGACTGCAAAACGAACACCATATAACCGCTTATTGTATACTTAAAATTTCTTTTCATAAAAAAAGGATAAAGGCGAAGATCCAATAGTAACCATCACTTCATTTTACTAAATAGTAATTAAAGGATTATTTTGATGAATGAAAGCTAAGGCATACGGGACGGGGGAGTGCCCGAAGACTTACCCAATATCCCTTCTTAAAGGCAGAACATACCTCAAAAGAAGTTACAAAACCCTTATAGTAGTTTTTTTGAAATCATACCTATATTAGGTATAATTTTACTGTAAAATACCCGTTATCATTACATTGCTTACTCTCTAAACCTAAACTTCTTGTGAGAATCGCCCTAGATAAATTGTTTACCATCCTGCTGGTAATGTATACTAATCCAATGCAGGCACAAAGTTGGAAAGAAATAAATCCTCCGCCTAACCTATTTAATGCATCCATTCTTTCTACTGCGGCTGATACATTGGGAAATATATACGCGGCTGGCAATTTTAAAAATTCTAATAATGAAAATATCGTGGCAAAATGGGATGGGCAATCCTGGTCTGAACTGGGTGCCGGAACCAGCCCTTTAAAGGCAAGCAATGTTATTACCTGCATTGTGGCAGACAAAGCAGGTAATGTGTACGCAGCAGGAGGATTTCCAAACAATACCGGGAATCTTAGCGTTGCAAAATGGAATGGCACCTCCTGGTCGGAGGTTGGTGGCGCCAATGCCCTTAACCCGAATGGGCTTATTTACGCTATGACGCTGGACAAACAAAATAATTTATATGTGGCCGGCGGTTTTACGGACGGGTCCGGGAGTCAATACGTTGCGAAATGGGATGGAACAAATTGGTCGCAGTTGGGAACCGGGGCAAATTCTTTAAAAGCAAACGGGCTCATTTATTCTTTAACAACAGATGATGCCGGCGGAATATATGTTGGCGGTCACTTCACTAATGCAAACGGTAAATATTATGTTGCAAAGTGGAGCGGCACCAATTGGGCCGAAGTTGGAGCAGGAGTTCCGTTAAATGCTAATGATTACATAAGCTGTATTAAAACAGATAATGCGGGAAATGTCTACGCCGGCGGAGCATTCACCAATAGCTCCGGTGAGTATTTTATAGCCAGGTGGAATGGGCTCAACTGGGCCGAAGTTGGTGGCGGTGCTGCTGCGCTCAAAGCAAACGGTGCTGTGAATGCGATAGCCATAAGTGCTACCGGAATAATCTATGCGGGGGGTTTCGGCACTAATTTAAATGGCAGCACTAATGTAGTAAAGTGGGATGGAACCACATGGACCGAAATATTTAATGTAGGTTATTCCGTAAACGATGCGATCCGCTCATTATCGCTTGATAATTCCGGTAACTTATATGCCGCAGGCGACTTTGTAAATAATGGCGGCCATAATTATGTAGGGGAATGGAATGGCTTATTATTTACGGAAAAGGGACGCCAGGGAGATAACTTGCAAGTGAATAATGGCTTATCTGATATAGCGATCGATTCGAAAGGAGGTGTGTATGCAACCGGGAACTTCACCGACCAGCCTGGGTTTTATTATATTGCCCATTGGGATGGGAAAACATGGAGCAAACTTGGCGGAGATACTGCATCCTTTAACCTGGGGCCCTATACAACACTTCTGGTTACCGATTTATCAGGCAACTTGTATGTAACCGGTCATTTTACTAATTCGCACGGCAAGTATTACATAGCGAAATGGGATGGACATTCGTGGAGCGAAACGGGAAATCCTGCTGACCCTATAAAAATTTTTTCCCCGCTTAGCGTACTTACCAGTGATACAAAGGGAAATATTTATGCAGGTGGTGCTTTCGGTGATAGCAGTGGATTTAGTTACACCATTATGAAATGGGATGGATCCTCTTCTTTTTTGTATCCCTATTTGCAAGGTTCACCGGCTTCAATTGTGGTAGATACGGCAGGCAACATTTATGCGGGTAATACCAGCCAGGATAATAATGCCAAATATTATGTAGAGAAAATTAATGAAAATGGTGTCACCCGGTTAGGCACTGGTGCTAATGCATTAAACTCAGGCACAGTGATAACCGCTCTTGCTATAGACGGTAATGGCCATGTGCTGGCAAGCGGACTTAATAATGCAGGATTTAATCAGCACAGTAATTTTGTCGCAAAATGGGATGGTGCAACCTGGAGTTCCGCAGGCCCTGTAAACACAGGTACTTACACTGATGGCTATGTAACCTGGATGCTTTCGGACGATGCGGGAAATGTTTATGCCGCAAGCGCAACGGCCAGCAATAGTTATTTTTCGGTAGCAAAGTGGGATGGTAATAACTGGAGCGAACTTGGTGCTCCCGGTTATTTTAATAGTCTCATCAGATGCCTTGCAAAAGACATTGCCGGTAATATTTACGCTGCGGGTGTGTTTGATAATGCGCACAGTCAGCAATTTGTAGCAGTATATGGTACGGCTCAATTAAAGCAGCCGGAGCCCCTGTTATCCGCAATTGCCAGCCAATACTGTAATGCTGCCGGAGGGCAGTATGTTAAGATCTTCAATCTTCCGGACACAGCTTTTGTTTCGGTTGCTGTAACGCTCGACAATACCCGCCTTACATTACATACTGACAGCACTTTTGGTTTTAACCTGTCATCACTTTCAGCAGGTAATCACGAAATAAAAGTTTCTTATAGTAGTCAATCTGACACTACTTTTACAACAAGAGATTTTAATGTACTTACCGCTGTAACTCCCCGGGTAAATGTAACAGCAAGTACTGCAATAAGTACTAATAACGATCCGGTTATTATTACTGCCGTTGAGGCATCAGGCGGTGGAACAGCTCCTCTATTCGGCTTTTACAAAGACCGGGCGCTTACTTCAATATTGCAGGCGGAAGCTGCCGATAACACATTTAGCCTTAATGCGGCCGATCTTGCAGTAGGAGATAACATGGTTTATGTGAGAATGCGCACCAGCGATACTTGTTATACCAATGAAACTAGTGTAGATAGCATTAATATAAAGCGATCTGGTGCTTCAACAGGCATAGCTGACCCCGATTACCCCGGCCAGCTAATTACTTTTTATCCTAATCCTCTTCACGACTTGCTCAGGTTAAAAGGCTTCCAGTCAACCAAGTCATATACAATTTCGATAGCGGACGTGATGGGTAAAATTATTTTCCGACGCACAATTAGTAACGCTACAGAAACAGGCATTACACAGTTGACACAGCCAGGAAGCTACTGGTTAACTGTCTATGATAATACCAAAGGACGTTTATTAGGGTCAGGCCAGGTTATTAAGAATTAGATTTCCCCCGTGCTACTGTCTTCCGCGCCAACCGCTTTTTTAATTCATCGGGTAATTATTTTATCGTTGGCGGGGCGTCAACTAATGCTTCAATGTCCCGGCGGAGTTTTCACGGCAAAAACTTTTTAAATTATTATGGAATTTCTGTGAAATCCCGGCGATTGACGAATGTTTCAACCTTCCTGCTGCCCAACTTCAGGGCGGTGGATTATTTAAGTCTGTAAAATTTCTTACGATCACAATGGGTGGCTTTATTAAACCAGGTAATACATTCGACATCGGGGTTTCGGAGAAAGTAATTTTAGTCTTGAAATTTATAACCCGAAAACCCCGCTTAGACAATAAGAG
>JBDTOV010000026.1:0-44099 GCA_039933035.1 Ginsengibacter sp.
CTTATTCATTGATCTTATTTTAAATATTGGCGTTTAAGCCATAATATTTTATTTTAATGACTTTAAATCACATTCAATTTCTCAAGCTTTCCTGGTTTTTCCATAACTTCTTCATTTCAAAAGTCATTCCTTTTATTCTAAAAATGTATTTTTAATTTTGAATTGTGAAACTAGAAGTACTGGTACATAAAGCTGAGGACGGTGGTATTGGGCTGAAGTTCCGGCCATACCAGGATGTGCAACCCAGGGAGAAACCTTTCAAGAGCTTTTGCAAAATATTTATGAAGCTATTGAAGGTTGCTTGAGTGTTGATATAGAAACTCCTGAATAAGACGATACTCAAATACTTGAAATTACTCCTGGTTTAACCTCAAACCTAACAAAAAATGATAAATACAATGAGGGCCGCACTACTGCATGGGGCAAAAGATTTGCGGCTTGAAAATTTTCGCATGCCCGAACTACTCCCCGGAATGGTATTGCTCCGGGTAAAAAGAGTGGGTATATGCGGTTCTGACCTGCATTATTTTGAACATGGATACTGCGGTAGTTTTATTCCCTCTCAGCCATTTATTCCCGGCCACGAATTGACAGCGGAAGTGATCGATGTAAATGGCGATATGCCAGCTATGCCGGCCATTGGTTCCCTCGTAACAGTAAATCCGGCAAGGGCCTGCGGATTTTGTGAGTATTGCAAAAGCGGGAGGAGTAATCTTTGCCCCCATACCATTATGCTGGGAAGTGGAAGTACCACCCCGCCTACGAATGGCGCCATGGCCGAATATGTATCCGTGCGGGCGGACCAATGTCACCTGCTGCCTTCCGGGATGGACGAAGGAACCGGGGCCATGATTGAACCTTTGGCTGTTGCATTACATGCCGTTAAGCGGCCGGGAACTGTGTCGGGCAAGCGCGTGTTAGTTACCGGCGGGGGAACCATTGGCTTATTAACCGCCCTTACCGCAAAAGCTTTTGGAGCGGTACCGGTAACCGTAAGCGACGTGGTCGCAGAACGAAGACAAGCTGCGCTTGACCACGGTGTTGACTTTGTTATTGACCCATCTGAAAAAAACCTGGCGGAAAAAGTAAAAGAATTAACGGGCGATGGCTTTGATATTATTTTCGAAGCCTCCGGGGCAAGTCCGGCATTGCGGCAGGCATTTAACCTGGTAAAGCGCGGTGGTACCATTGTACAGATTGGTACACTCACTACTGAAGACATTCCGCTGCCGGCTAACCAGGTAATGGTGAAAGAAATTCAATTCCTGGGTTCATTCAGGTACGGAAATGTATTTGATGAAGCGATAAGGCTGGTGGCCTCCGGGAGAATTGACGTAAGTTCTTTTATCACCGGCGTCTTATCTTTAGGTGACGTCAGTAAGGCCATGCACATGGCAACAGATAAATTGACGATGTTGAAAGTGCAACTTCAAATATAGATTTTATATGCAAGCGTTAATTGCATCCACATTGTAAACGGGCTGGTGCAGCCCACAAAACGTAATACCTTCCTATGGCTGATAACAAGACGATCGTCATTTCTCCCCAACAAATGCTTGACCGATTCACCTCCATATTGTTGAATGTTGGTTTTACAGGTGAGAAGGCCAATGCCTGTGCAAAAATTTTTACCAATAACAGCATAGATGGAGTTTATACTCACGGTGTAAACCGCTTTCCTGTGTTTGTTGAATCTGTAAAAGCCGGGGATGTACAGCCAAATGCCACACCTGCATTGCGTCATAAATTCGGCGGCATGGAACAGTGGGATGGCAACCGGGGGCCAGGTCCCCTGAATGCGGTAGACGCTACAGAAACTTCCATGGAGCTGGCAAGGCAACACGGCATTGGTTGCGTAGCATTAGCCAATTCTAATCACTGGATGCGCGGAGGAACTTATGGCTGGCATGCAGCAAAATCGGGCTTTGCTTTCATAGGGGTAACCAACACTATTGGCGCCATGCCTGCGTGGGGAGCGGTTGACGTTCGTTTGGGAAATAATCCATTTGTAATGGCCTTACCTTACGATACAGAAGCTATTGTTCTCGATATGGCTATGTCACAATATTCCTTTGGCGCTATGGAATTAGCGGTGTATAACAATGAAAAACTGGCAATGAACGGGGGCTATAATAAGGAAGGGGCATTAACAAATGACCCTGCCGAAATAATTGAGACAAGGCGTGCCTTACCCATTGGTTACTGGAAGGGCGCCGGCATGTCATTATTGCTGGATCTTTTTGCCGCTGTATTATCGGGGGGATTAGCAGGACACGAAATCACGAAATCGAAGGTGGAAACAGGCATTTCACAGGTTTTCATTTCTATAGATCTTTCCAAATTGGGCAACCATTCCCTGATCACAAAAACCATAGAAGGAATTATTAATGATTATCACCAGTCGGTACAATCCGATCCTTCCAAAAAAATAACCTACCCGGGCGAAAGGGTACTGGGTAACAGGAAAAATAATCTTACCAATGGCGTACCCGTACTACGCAAAGTTTGGGATAAGATAATGGAACTTTAATTCACCAGGGGTAATAAAGAATACCAGTGATTTTATTTTAAAATATATTATTATGCGTTTTATTTTGATTGGATGACTATGTTATAACCCTAAAAGGGCGTTATGATTGTAGTTGGAAGCAGTAGTATGATAAAGGCAACTCCGAAGGAGTAGTATTAATTTTTAAAAGGCAACCCATACCAGGTTATGTATTATCATGTACTCTTTTCTTTTCTACAGCGGTTTCAACCCCCCGGTCTTTTCCATACCTCAAAATATTAATAAGCCGGTAGCTTTCATAAATCCGCATTTCCCAAATAAATTTTATCGTCCCCTTTATCATTCTTAGTTTTATAACCCGATTGCATTCCTGTTCATTCAAAATTATAAACCAATATGGCAATAAGGGCAGCAATCCGACACAAAACAATTTACTCCTACGACAGGATGGTCGCGCTCTCCCCGCATATATTCCGGCTGCGACCTGCCGTTCATTCCAGGACAGCTATTGAATCCTATTCGTTTAAAGTGGAACCGAAAGAACATTTTATGAACTGGCAGCAGGATCCTTTCGGCAATTACCAGGCGAGGGTAGTATTCCCCGAAAAGACAAAAGAATTGAAAGTAGAAGTAGAAGTGATTGCCAACCTGGTAAGCATTAATCCCTTTGATTTTTTTGTAGAGGACTATGCAGAAAATTATCCTTTTCAATACCGGGATCAATTGCCAAAAGAACTGGTTCCTTACCTGGAAATAAAAGAAAAAGGCGTCTGGCTCATGAATTGGCTGCTGGGTGTTAATAGGAGCAAAAAGACCATCAATGATTTTTTGGTGTACCTCAACCAAAAATTAAACAAAGAGATCGCCTATTCCATCCGGATGGAAGTGGGTGTGCAAACCTGCGAAGAAACACTGCAAAAAAAATTAGGTTCCTGCAGGGATACGGCGTGGTTGTTTGTACAGGTATTGCGTCATTTGGGCCTGGCCGCCCGTTTTGTTTCCGGTTACCTCGTACAGCTTACCTCCGATGAAAAATCGCTGGATGGCCCGTCAGGCCCTTTACAAGATTTTACGGATCTGCATGCCTGGACAGAAGTATACATACCCGGTGCGGGTTGGATTGGTTTGGATGCCACTTCCGGCTTATTTGCCAGTGAGGGACATATACCCCTGGCCTGTACACCGGATTATGCCAGCGCCGCACCGGTGGTAGGTGCCACGGATGAATGCGAAGTAACTTTCTTTTTTGAAAACACCGTGACCCGTATATATGAAGATCCGCGGGTTACCAAACCTTACACGGACCAGCAATGGTTTGAAATAAATGCACTCGGCGAACAGGTGGACAGGGATCTTGATGAGGGGGATGTGAGGATGACGATGGGCGGTGAACCCACCTTTGTTTCTATTGATGATATGGAGTCAGAACAATGGAACGTAGCCGCCGACGGAAAAGAAAAGCGCGTCCTGTCTCACGATCTTATTTACCGCTTGCGGGAAAAGTTTGGCCCCGAGGGATTGATCCATTACGGCCAGGGAAAATGGTACCCGGGTGAACCATTGCCCCGCTGGCAATATGGTTTATTTTGGAGAAAAGATGGTTACCCCGCATGGAAAAACCTTGACCTGGTGGCGCATGAAAAAACAAAACAATCCTATACCCATACCGATGCGAAAGCACTTACCATAGAGCTCGCCAAAAGGCTGGCCGTTAGCCCGGACAATGTAAGCTCCGCTTATGAAGACGTTTTTTATTTTTTATGGACAGAAGGAAAAAACCCGGTAAATGTTGACCCGTTAAAAGCAAACCTGGCGGACTCCCTGGAACGGCGCACCCTGGCGCAATTGCTCAACCAGGGGCTTGGCGAGCCGGTTGGTTATGTATTGCCATTGCAATGGAATTTCCGGAACGACAAATGGCAAAGCTGTAAATGGGTATTCAACAGGGACTATCTTTTTTTAGTACCGGGGAACTCTCCCATTGGCTTGCGTTTGCCGCTGGATTCATTGCCGGTAATAGCCAAGTCGAAAATGCCGCAACGGGTAGAAAGAAGTTTATTTGAAGAATTACCCGAACTGGACCGTTTCCATGAAACCATTACCTCCCGGTATGGATTGGTATCTGATCACAGCCGCACACCCAGGCAAACTGTGCAGCCAGAGGTGTTGGAGGAAGTTTCTACCGATAAAAAGAAGAATGAACCCGCGAAAAAAGAAAAAGACGGGGAGCCGGAAACCGAAATTACGTTTGAGGTAGAAGCGATCAGAACAGCGCTGAGCGTGGAGGTAAGGGAAGGCATGCTCTATATATTTGTTCCCCCCATGGAATACCTCGAGCATTATTTAGACGTGATCGCATCCATTGAAGCCGCGGCTGAAACCTTACAGATACAGGTTCGGATAGAAGGCTATGAGCCACCCCGCGATAACAGGATGGAGCGACTGGTAATATCTCCTGATCCCGGCGTAATAGAAGTGAACATCCATCCTGCAAAAAGCTGGAAAGAACTTTGCTTTAATACCGATACCTTATACGAGCAGGCCCGCCTCTCAAGATTGGCTACTGAAAAATTTATGCTGGACGGAAGACATACCGGCACCGGGGGCGGTAATCACATTACAATCGGTGGTTCGGCCCCGGCCAACAGCCCGTTGCTCCGCCGGCCCGACCTGTTGCGGAGCCTGATTACCTTCTGGCAGCATCATCCCGGCTTATCGTATTTGTTTTCGAGCGCCTTTGTCGGCCCTACCAGCCAGGCGCCCCGTATTGACGAGGGTTTGGGTGATAACCTGTACGAGATGGAAATCGCCTTTAGCCAGGTACCCGAAAAAGGATTTATTCCTTTCTGGATTACCGACAGGATATTCCGGCATTTGCTGACAGACATCACCGGTAATACGCACCGTTCCGAATTTTGTATTGATAAGTTATATTCCCCGGATACTTCATCGGGTCAGTTGGGTATTTTAGAATTCAGGGCGTTCGACATGCCTCCACATAAGCGGATGAGTTTATTGCAGATGCTGCTGATCCGTGCATTGATCGCCGCTTTCTGGAAAAAACCTTATAAGCACAAGCTGGTTCGGTGGGGAACGGCGCTGTACGACAAGTTTTTACTCCCGCATTATGCCAAAGAAGATATGGCCGATGTGGTGGCCTACCTTAACGATGCAGGATACGCTTTTGACATTAACTGGTTTAATCCATTCTTTGAATTCCGGTTCCCGCATTACGGATCGGTGCGCGTTGAGGATATCGATATGGAAATCCGAATGGCCATAGAACCCTGGCATGTGCTGGGGGAAGAAATGTCCAGCACCGGTACCGCGAGGTTTGTGGATTCATCGTTGGAAAGGGTGCAGGTAAAGCTGAAGGGCGTTACCGGCAACCGGTATATTTTACTGTGCAATGGGATTCGTGTACCCCTGATCGCTACTGCCACTAAAGGGGAGTACGTATGCGGCATCCGCTACCGGGCCTGGCAACCGCCGAGCGCATTGCATCCTACCATTGCAGTGGATGCACCGCTTACTTTTGACATTGTGGATACCTGGAACAGCCGTTCTATCGGGGGCTGTACATATTATGTTTCCCACCCCGGTGGCAGAAGTTATGATGCTTTTCCTGTAAATAGTTTTGAAGCGGAGTCCAGGCGTGTTAACCGTTTTGGAACTACCGAGCACACCCAGGGGCCATTGTTTGTACCCCCTTATTATGCCGCACCTCTGCATTATGTGGAGCAAAACAGGGTACCATTTATATTTGATGCGCCGGCGCCGGAAATCAATGATGAATTTCCAGGCACACTGGATTTAAGGTTGAAGAAATAAGTAACCAACCATTTTGGATAGAGGAGGCATTAACACAGACGGCGGTCCTTTGTAATGCCGCCGTTCACAGGGTTTGCTATACCAGCATCTCAAATGATCACGCCCGGAACTACTTTCTTTTGGCGGCAGCACTTCATTACTTAAAGCCTTTGAAAAACTCGTGGTCAATTTCAAAAACAGTAACCGGCTTAAGGCCAAGCCTGTACTTTTCAAATAATTCAATAAGTCTGTTTCCATCAATTAATTCAATTGGAGTTACGCCGTCTCTATTTGCTTCGCTTTTTGCTTCTTTAGTAAACCGTCCGGTTGTGATGATTAAACCTTTTTCACCACGCCCCTGCATAGCACCTCTGAAGTCCCGAACATGATGAGGGGAAACAGTTTCTTTATAACGTTTGCATTGGAAAACTATGTTTAAACTAACAACGTCATTTAATTTTACTATACCCTTGCCATCTATTCCTTGGTCGCTGGTGCCGCCGGTTATTACAATTTCATTTATTCCAATTTCAGTTAGAAGACGTTTACATAATTTTTCAAATCCAGTATGAGGTAAGCTTTGTATAAGGTTTATCAAATCAATAGAATGTTCCTCGTCTTCAGTAGGTATGTTTTCAAATTTCGATTCTGTCTTTTGCGTTTTAGAGGTTGGTGTCTTTTTAATACTGTCCTGAACTCCTTTGAATAATTCATAAACACCATCATCAGTAAGTTTCTTGTCGAGTCCTTCGTTGGTAAGTCTCCAAATGCCACGTTGAGCATTATCAATAAGGCCTGCTTTGAAAAGATAAAATCTTGCCCATTGAATTTGGTTTCTTATTCTAGATTGTCCATTAGATGTTGTTTCTTCAAGTTCTACATCAGAAATTCCAAGTTTGTCAATAATCTGTTCGATTACGTCTGAAGAGCCACCTGCACCGCCGTTTGATTGTAGCGCAGTAAGGACTGGGTTAATGTACGTTAAAAATTCTGGACCTTTCATATAGTAGATTGTGTATTGCCGTTAAAGGGCCGCGGTTTTATTCAGGAGGAAGAATTCCGACAGCCGGTACCGTGGCCAAATTTATAATTTTAAGTTCATTGTATCTATTATGAAAACTCCGGAAGCGGTAACCGTTACTATTTGTCATATGCTTTCGTTGTCCGCTCACCATTTATCTATTGTATTACTCCGGACGGACGCTACGAGCAGAAGCATTTACAAGGGGCTTATTTCCGAATCATCTGCATTATATAAAATATAATGTGCCGTTAATTCGGGAATGTCTCATTGTTGATTGTATTATTGCATGTGCTTCTGTTATTACTCCGCTAAAGGATCAATTGGCGTGAGTGGAAAACGTTTTAACCGGGTATTTGCGATTGTAAAAATCAACAGTTCGTTTCAACTAAATTATTGCTTAGCAAAACTCATAAATAATTAAAATTTTATTTGGTTTTTTTACACCGTTCATATTGGCTATAGGCTTCAGTTATGGTAGTGAGAGCGAAACTTCAGAAGTTTTGTCTGCAGTAACATCTACATTTTTAGAAAATGTCACTATCGACTTATCTTCTTTTGTTGCCCTGATTTTTATTAAATGAGGCTGAATAGAAACATTTCTAAAGATAATTGAAGTCATTGTACCAAGTTTTACTGACGTTTCATTGTCAATTCCAACTTCGATATCTGAATATCCGGAAAAATTTTCTACCGTTACAGATATATTTGCCGGTTTTACGCTTTCACTTTGTTTTTGTTTAAACAACTCATAAAGCTCGCCTGTTTGTGTCTGAAACTCCGTAGCCCATGCCCCGGTTTCTACTTGTATAGTTGTAAAAACTGATTGTCTAAATTGCTTTACAATATTTAACAACGCCAACACATTTTCCGTTGTCATTGGATTGCCAGATTTGGCCGTTTCGACATCCCAATTCTCTATAAAATCCTGGGTGTTCTTTTTTATATCAAGTTCAGCAATGTAAAATCTCACATAACCGGAAGATATGCCTAGGTATTTGTCCAGGAGTAGCAAAAGCCCGCCAATGGCAAGGCTTATGTAACCTATATCCACTTCGGGCTTTTCATCAAGTTTCATATTCGCACTAAGAATCGGCCACAATATTCCAAAAGCGAATAAAATAATTGCTATAACCCGTATGCCCCTGGAATAGACTGAATGCCACCAACGGTGTTTGGCATACCAATTTTCTTCAGCTTTCATTGAGCTTAATATGTTACCCTTAATTACTTCTAATGTTTCATTTGGTTTTGTCCAATCGTATGACATATCGGGAAGATTTAATTTTATAGGGTATTCTGTTAGCCCTCACAGACAACGTTAGGGCTTACTTTTGTACCGGTAATTTATTTCGTTTAGCCCGAACGTTAGCTCATTGAAAAACTGTTGATGAAGATATGTACAAAAGATCATTCATGCAAGACAGCTGGAAACGTAAGTGATAGTAGCACAAAAGATGAGGTTTATTGCGCAAGCCAGCATAGCATAAAGCCTTATGTAAGCGGAAGTCAGAGTTTATAAACAATTTTGTATAATTCTTTTAACGGATAATCTCCTTCCAAGCCGTAGTCCCTAATAATGTATATCTTATGTCTTGTATATATTTTTGTAACCGAGGTTGGTTGATCTGTACTTGAAACTTCATAATGTGTCCTAAGCTTTTCTAAATCGCATGACGCAAACAACTGCAAAATATTTTTTAGATCGGTACTTGATAATTTATACGTAGAAGGTTTAAATGAAGGATTGTAATAGAACTTTTTACAATTGCTTGAATCATTAATAAAGTCAATGATTGCCTTTATAGATGGAAAGTCGTCCGATTCCACGCCGAAGGTACTTAGATCCATTTCGACCCTGGTAATTGGGTCAGCAAGTGATTTCCTGGTTGTTGTGTCTTGTAGCGAATAATCTTTGTATTTCCGAAAGTACGAACTATCTCCTCTGTCTTGCCAGGGAAATATAACGCTTGATTTTCATACTTATACTATCTTTTGCGAAAGACGTATTCATATTATTTGCGTTTCGTAAATACAAACTCCTGTTAGTTTAATAGTTTCTCAATAATTTCCGGGGGAAACCCGCAGGGAGAGCAGGTAAAATACACCAGACAAATCCCGGCCGGCCCCAATACTAACGATATGCCACACACGAAGTATACAACTCTTCACTGCATAGCACACTTTCTTTCAACTCCAAGCCCATAGTTCTTAACGGATCGGTTACCGGTTCTCCCGATAAAAATCGGGACAGGCTGTAGAACAGGGGACGTCATCGTGGGCACTTCGTGCCCGATGATTCTTAATTGTTAGCGGCTGGCATTATCAAAGTTTTATCCCAAAGTAATTCCATAATTTTTGTTGGATTTGCTGTTCACTATTTAATTGCTGCTCTTTTACTTTTCCATTTTCAGTTATTTTTATTGTATTTCCCGTAAGAGTTATTCTTCCGCTTTTGGTAGGTAACGAACAAATCTTCTTCTGAGTGAAATGAGATTCATTGCTTGTTTGGTGATAGTTGCACCTGTCGTAAAATTCCGCTAACTCCCTTTCCTTTTCTGAGAATATATATTCCGGTATAAACTCTCCATTTGCCTTCTTTCTTTTAACGACCTTATATGTTTCATCGAAAGTTTCAATTCTGAAAATTCCCCCCGGATCGCGGGTATCTTTATTCAACTCTATTTTAATTGGATAAAATGCAAAGTCACCAAATCCCACATCAACAAGGTAATTGTCATCTTCTATTTTCGTAAGTAACGCCATATGGTCAAACTCCGCACTATAATTTTTTTTGCCGTCATAAACTCTTGCAGATATCATTTTGATTGTGAAGCCAATTTCTTTTAATAATTCATAAAACAACCCATTTAATTCATAACAAAAGCCGCCTCTTTTTCGGGTCACTATTTTATTAAATAAATTAGTTAGGTCGATTTTAGTGCTATTATGGATATCTAAATTTTCAAAAGGCACATTTAATAAATGACTGATTTGAAGTTTTGAAAGCACTTCAATTGTGAGATCAATAGGATCAAAATAGTTAATTCTTTTTAAGTATTGTTTAATGTCCATTGTAGCGTCTTTTATCCTTGCCGCCAACACAAATTTATGCTATACAATGGCACCATTTTGCGGTTCCCGAAAAACGTATCATTGATATTCAAACTTTCAGTGTTATAGATTTTCAATTGTCGTTAGGGGTCTTCCCGCCAAACCCTGGCGCTTGTTTTTTATATTGTGTGCGTGTTAATTGTATCGATGGAGTATTTAGACTTTGGTTTATTTTTTGTAATCACTTATAATTAATTTGTAAGAAATATATGCAAGCTGGATGGCGGAATAAAACGTTCTTATATGTTTGAGTGAGCAGTCACTGTAAAACGACATCTAAAATTCTGGCTAAGAATGGCAGGAAAAAAAGAATTAAAGAAAATTTTATTTGCCTATAGTGCCGGTCCGCAATATGGCAACGGTAAAGGAAGTTATGATTTAGTACAATATCTTACATCAAAATTATCCGGTGAATTTGAAATTCTGTTTCCAATTATTGAACAACCCAAATCACCTACGTATGAAAAGTTTAAAATAATGTTTGCATCGTCATTTGCTAAAATAACTGAGCCTGTTATTGTAATAGGACACTCCCTTGGAGGCTCAACACTACTAAAGTATTTGAGCGAGGAAGAAACTCAAATGTCAATTTCAGTATTATTTTTGGTTGCCACGCCACATTGGAAAAGCAATATGAAAGCGTTTGAATTAGAAAAAGACTTTCAAACCTTTTTGAAGAATATTCCGGCAATATAACTTTATCATAGTAAAAAAGATACCGAAGTGCCGTTTAAAAATTTGAAATTTTATGAAACCGCTTTTAACACCGCTACCGTTCGTAAACTGCCTGGTATTGATCATATCTTTCCAAACGGTTTACCAGAATTGGTTTCAGATATAAAAGCACTTTGACAATCGAAAAAGGCACATCAATAATTTAAGCAACATATTGTAATGAACGATCATACAGCCGGGGGAAGACACTAAGAAACTACATAGTGAAAATGGAAGAACAACAAAACATAATCCATCCTTGTATAATAAATACTTTCTTGCAGATTTTGGACGATAAAAAGATTAACAACGAACCGCCAACAGAATTTAAAAAACGAAAGTTTTGATAATTTCATGCTGCACAATTATAACAACAAAACAATGACCGCTCAAACAACAATAGAAAGCGAAACAAAACAGGACAGTGTAAGCGGGTATGCGCCTGTGAATGGCCTGAAAATGTATTATGAAATTCACGGATCAGGCACACCCCTGGTGCTGATTCATGGCGGTGGCTCTACCCTTCAAACAACTTTCGGGAGGGTGTTACCCGGCTTTGCAAAAACCCATAAAGTAATAGCGGTTGAGATGCAGGCACACGGACATACGGCGGACATTGACAGACCTTTAAGTTTTCATCAAGATGCGGACGACATAGCGGCACTCTTAAGGCAACTAAACATTGATAAAGCAAACATTTTTGGTTTTAGTAACGGAGCAAGCACTACACTTCAATTGGCTATCCGGCATCCTGAAATGACAAACAAAATAATTGTAGCGTCTACTTTCTACAAAAAGGCGGGTGCCCCTGCCTGGTTTTGGAACATGATGTCAACACCCACATTTGAAGGGATGCCCAAACCATATAAGGACGAATACCTGAAAATAAATCCTGACCCAAACGCACTTTACCGAATGTATGAGCGAGATGTGGCAAGGATGCAATCCTTCCCCGACATTTCAGAAGAACAAATGAAATCAATCAAAGCACCTGCATTTATTATCATAGGTGACAGGGATGTTGCCACTCCTGAACATGCTGCAGAAATGCACCGCTTACTTCCCAACTCACGGCTGGCAATTATCCCTGGCGGACATGGAGATTATATCGGGGAGATGACAACACCGCAGGACAACACTGTAATTACCGCTACAGTTTCATTGATAAATACATTCCTAAACGAACCGTAAACGAAATAGAATTTTACATAAATACGACCACAAATTTTCTTTTGCAATCTCCCCGGACTGATATGGATTTATTTGCCCAAAATAAAGCGCTATTTACCGACCGTGGCACGATTGATGAACTTGATTTCCAGTTGGCTGACTGATATACATAAATGAATGGCGGGGTTTGTTGAAAAGACCGGCGTTTGTTTTTGTGAGGTGTGGCGGTCAATTGTATTTGCGAAGGTTTTTAAACTTTCGTTTATTTTTATAATCACTTAATAATTTATTTTTAAGAAATATATATGCAAGCTGAATGGTAATAAGACAATCGTATCTATTTCAGTTTACATGCGAGCGGGCAAAACCTCATTAAATGCCAAATTTTATTAAAACTATTTTATTTTCGATTCAATCTTGCAAAAAATGGATTCTTACAATTTTTGTGAGTTATTGTACTTCATGTTTGATAGGAATTATAATGGTACATGCAGGTAATTCGCTTGCCTTATCCTATAGCGATAATATTGTTGGTCATGCTACCATTAATGACAATGCATCTATTAACTATAAAAAAGGCAACAGATTTAAAGCAGTATTCATTGATTTTAGCGGGAATCTATTTTTGGGCTCAATCCCCCAATCTGCGATGGGACTTGGAATTATCTTCCCATTTTTTACTACCGCTTATCAAGGTTGGATAGCTGGGATAGTTTCTGTTGACAATTCACATCAAAGCAGGTTAAAAAAAACTAAATCAGCTCTATATTATTTTATTGTAGTTCTTTTACAATTTATGCCATATTCATTGACTATCGGTGCCGGACTTGCACTTGGCGTTAAGACCTACAAATTAAACAAGAGCCGAAAGTTAGTTGAGTATCGATTAGACGAATCTGGCGTGAAGGATCTTTTGAATATTTATTTATTGGCCATACCTATGTTTTTCATCGCATCATTTTTTGAATTTTTTAGTAATTGGAATATATAAATCCCGTACACTACAAATAGTTTTCACGCAAGCGTGGCAGACAGCATAACAAAGAACTTTAGTACATGTTTCAGCCACAGTTCCCGGCTTCCGGTATTTTTTTGAGCAACAGTATTACAAATATACACGGGGACCCATGATCCTATCCTTTTTTGCTATCTGTCGAATAGTCAACTCAATGTTATGCAGTGGCTATTAATTCTTGTGTGCCAGCAATTATATTTTATTTGAGTTAAATGCGGGTATTGTTACCAAAGGTGCCGTTAGCCGGTTAAGTTCCCGTAAGAAAAAAATCAAAGCTGTCGCCGCGCAGGCCGATCCGCATGGCTTCCAGGGCAACAACTTCTGCAGGCGATATATTGGCCAGGTTGGCATTACAACCCAAAAGCTTAATAAAATATAATTGCTGGTCTTTGTTCGGGGCTTCCCAGATGATGTTTTCCGGGGCAATTTTATTGAGAATTTCTGCTACAAGACCTTCCCTTACTTCCCCGGAATCCCGGTAGATACCCGCCGTCCCGGATTCTTCTGCCTCGGCAACTACATACCTTGCACCGGCATCCAGTTCTTCCTGCATAATTTCTATCCACCGGTATGGAGGTGTTACCTGCACTTTGTCCTTATCGCCGGAACCCACTTCACTGATAACGATTCCTGTTTTACAAAATTGCCGGATGTAATCACATTTTTGCCGGTGGGTTATATGACTGGCTCCGTCAGATACTTCGATATAATCTATGTTATTCGATTCAACCAGCTTAATAAAGTCCGGAACCTGGTTACGGACCACGAACGCTTCAAACAAAAGCCCTCCAAAATAAACAGGTATTTGATACGACTGGTACAAGGCAATCTTCTCTTTTAATAAGGAGGTTACCAAAGCCGTTCCAAACGCAAGCTTTACCATATCTATGTACTGGCCGGCAACCGATAAAAGATTTTTTGTTTCGGCAAGGCTGAGTCCTTTGTCACTGATAATGGTAAGGCCATTGGTTCTTGGCCTGGAAAAACGAAGCGGAATTTTGCCCAGGTGAAAATTCATGAAGAAATAATTATGGATTGGTAAACAAAGGTGCAACATAAAACTATACAGCGATAAAAGATTTTTTGGGCTACCGGCCTTTTATCAAACTATGTATCATCTATCGCGCCTGAACTGTTATGAAATGAAGGAACGTGCAATATGTGCCGGGCATTATTACAACCTTGCTCTTATATGCCTCCCGGCAGCGTGCTTACGGGTGATACATTTGCCATAGAAAACTGTTTATATAAAAAAGATGCTTTGTCAATTTACTTCCGGGACTGCAACCTCATTTTTCATTAAGGACCGGGCAATTAATAAGGCAATAAACGAAAGGGATGCGGCGATTGACAGATAATAGCCTACATAAGCAAGTCCCCATGATTTGGCAAGCTTTGTGGCGAGGTAAGGCGTAAGCGATGCGCCCAATATCCCGGCTAATGTGAAAGCCAAAGATGCTCCGGTATAACGCACGGCAACAGGGAAAATTTCCGCAAGGGCTGTTCCCAGCGGGCCATAAACCAGGCCCATCAGGAACATACCAAGTGCGAGGAATACGACGATAACCGGAAAATTTGCGGGTATGAATAACCGTGAGAAGAACAAACCGAACAGGAGAATAGCAACTGTGGCAACCATCAATATACTGCCCCGGCCATAACGGTCTGCCAAAGCAGCCGACAAAAGAATTCCGAGCGTAAAAAACACCATCGAGATCGCCTGTGCACCAAGGAAACCGGAATGCGGGTAGCCGAATACGTTAGTTCCCCAGCTAAGCGCGAAAACCGTCATTATATAAAAAAATAAGAAAACAGTAATCGAAGCAATTGTTCCCAGCACGAGGGCCCTGGCATGCCTGGTTAATACATCAATTACCGGGAATTTTACACGTTGGTTATTGTCGATAATTTTCAGGAAGTCGGGCGTTTCAATCAATTTTAATCGAAAATACAGACCTACCCATACCAACAAAGCACTGGCGATGAAGGGAATTCTCCAGCCAAACTGCAGGAATTGTGCATCACTCATTATTTTGGAGAGAATAATAAAGATACCGGTGGACAGCAGAAATCCAATTGGGGCGCCAAATTGCGGGAACATGCCATACCAGGCTTTTTTGCCAGGTGGAGCATTTTCTGTAGCAAGTAATACGGCACCACCCCATTCTCCGCCCAACCCCAGGCCCTGCCCGAAGCGGAATAAAGCCAACAGCAGGGGAGCTGCAATACCGATGGATTGATAGGAGGGGAGAAGGCCAATAGCTACTGTTGAAGAACCCATAGTCATTAATGCCGCAATCAGCGTTGCTTTGCGGCCAATTCGATCGCCAAAGTGCCCGAACAAAGCTGCCCCGATCGGCCTGGCAAAGAAAGCCAGCGCAAATGTTGCCAGTGACTCCAGGATGCCTGTAGTTGGGTCAACAGAAGGGAAGAATAATTTTGGAAACACCAACACGGCAGCCGTGCCATAAATATAAAAATCAAAAAATTCGATTGTGGTACCGGCAAGGCTGGCTATGAGAATACGCCTGGTAGCCAGCCGCGGATTATTTGATTGGTTCATAAAGCAATTTTACTCATTACAAAATCTCTTTCAAAAGCATTTTAGCCCTTTCAATTATGAAATAAAGTTTTTAATAACAAGATTCCAAAATAAATCAAAACAGCAACAGGAAACAAAAAAATATCAACTCCTGTAATTCCTTATAGCCCCAGTCTACATGAATTTAATAAAAATGAAGGCGCCGTGACGCCATCAAATGCAATTGACGAGACCAACGAATCATGATATAAAAAATGAAATGGGGCAGGAACAAAAGATAGCAGCCGAAAAAAAAGGTTGTTGTAAAAGGCTATGGTTTCCGGTTGCCCGACGTGTGGAACCGTATCGACTATTTATAGGTTACCAGGCGAATCCTCACAATAAAGTCATCGATGTCTACACCATTTTAGGCGTTGCCGGGCGTATTGTCATGTTTTAGCCATAATCTGTTCCACAGGCGCTAATAGCAGCAATAGTTTTTCCAATACTTAATTATTACTCTACATTTATAATCGATCCCGCCTTAGCGAATGCTGTTTCCATCTTTATATTTTTTATATTTAAAATTTTCTCAAATGAAGCAGTCTAAATTTTTATCTTGCCTGGCTATTATCATGGTGATGTTATTTTCCTGTAATTCCGGTGGCAACGAGTCGACCACCAGTACCAACAAGGACTCGAGCATGAAGGATTCGACAGCTATGGTGCCGCCACCGCCGCCCCCAACCCCTGCGCCGCCTGTCATGACTATGTTAATAAAACAGAAAGTAGCGAATTTTGCTAAATGGTTTCCCGGCTATGAAGCCCATGATTCTATGAGAGTTGCTTACGGGTTACACAATTTTGTGGTGGCAAGAGGTATTAAAGACAGCAACACCGTGATGGTGGCTTTGCATGTGGATGATACAGCCAAAGCAAAGCAATTTTCCATGTCGCCCGGGCTCATGGACGCTATGAAAAAAGCAGGAGTAATGGGCAAGCCTACATTTATTTACACTGAAAACAGGTTTCACGATGTCACGACAGACGCATCTACCGAACGGGCCATAATAAATTTTAAAGTAAAAGACTACGACACCTGGGAAAAAGTATTCGATGGCGATAAACAGGATAGAATGAACGCAGGAATAACCGACAGGGCCATCAGCCAGTATCTTGGCGATCCTCATATGGTGTCATTAGTGATGGCAATAACAGATATGAAAAAGGCGGAAGATTTTATGCATACTAAAGAACTGAAACATAGGATGGATTCTGCGGGTGTGGTAGGTCCGCCGGATGTTTTCTTTTATCATGTAGTAAAACAATACCAGTAAAAGCCAAGAACCGGGGCTTCCGGAAACAGACCCGGCCCCGTTAGTGCCCGCTTTAGGTCAATGTCCTTACGTTAAAGCTACCCAGGAAGGTTTTTTAAGATTTTCTTATAACAGAACCGTCGACGAACCTTCCTGGTTTTACAGACGGGTCTTTAACTTAATTATACTGAGCGACCGGCGCGACTTTGATGGTCATATAATTTACCAAGCAGAAACTCATTTCATTTTATGGATGTGGATAGTAGCCTCAAAGGACATATTTTGACCAAAGCTGAATCTTCATCCTTTTGGATAGCGTCATGTAAAGTATCAAGTCCGGGCCGGTTTCCGGTTACCCCTACCCGTTAGTTGTAATAAAAATGCCGCAACAAATCATTGCGGCATCGGATATGCTTTCGATAAAACCGGTGTTAATGCTCGTCGTGATCACCACCTCTATGGTCCCGGTCATGATGGTCCCGATCATGATGGTCGTGATCTCTGTGATCATGGCCGTAATCCCGGTCATAACGATCGTAATAAGGCCTGTTGGATTCCCGCTCCACGTAACAACCGCTTACACCAACGCCCAGCACCAATGCGAGGGTTGCGATGAGTACAGTTTTCTTTTTCATAAATTGGTTTTTTGATTGTGTAAAAATTGTTTAGTATTTAGATCGCATCTACCTTGTCTAAGTTTACCCCTTCTTTGCTGAATTTTGATAATCTGCTGTTAAAGAATTAGGATACAACTTTGCCGGCAAACGATATCAAAACAGTTTAGGCAAAATGTTAACAATTTTTAAAACGTCATAGTATGCATTTCATCTTTTTATTGGCATCTTGTATTAAAAATTAGTTATGAAAAAAATATCATTACCGTTGATGGCTTTTATTATTATTTGCCTGTCAACAAACGCACAAAACCGGGTTGTACAAAATCCTTATCCAAAAACCATTAATGTTACGGGCAGCGCAGAGATGGAAGTGATTCCGGATGAAATATATGTGCAGGTGGACTTAAGAGAATATAAAAAGAAGGGAAACGAAAAGGTTGCCCTGGAATCGATCAGGACGGGATTTCTGTCTGCATGCAGGGCAGCAGGAATTCCTGATTCAATGATCGGTATCGCTTCTTATGCCGGTACCAACTATAACAACGGGTTTTGGAGAAGAAAAAAAGACCCTGATCTGTTGGCTGGTATTTCTTACCAGGTACAATTTAGTGACTCCAAAAAAATGGATGACCTGGTAGAACGGCTCGACGATGATGCCACCACTAATTTTCAAATTGTAAAAGTGTCGCACAGCAAAATAGAACAGTTCAAAAGGCAATTAAAAACAGAAGCCATAAAAAAAGCCAGGGAGAAAGCGCTGTACTTAACCGGGGCCATCAGCGAAGAGTTGGGCGAGGCAGTTACCATCAATGACCCCATTGAAGAGGGCAATTACAACGTTTTGCTGAATAATGTGTCCAATTTTTCATTAAAAGAAATGAAAAGACCGGACATGGAAGGCAGTGATCAAAACGCCGCCATTGATTTTAAAAAAATAAAATTAAAGTATGAGATCGGCGTAGTGTTCGCATTGAAATAAACGAGTGTTGCTACGCTACATTTCCTTATTATGAGGGCTTTTTAAAGCCGAATACTGCCGCGATATTACCTCTTATTATTTGCTACTGTACAATATGCCAGGTGCCGGTTTATTCTGACGACAAATCAATAATCACTGGCCGGCTTAAAATCCTTTTTCAATAGCCAGCCTTTGATTGGTTTACCATCGTCGTCGGTAAAAATCGCGTACCTGAATTCGCCGGTTTCATCCAATAAAGTAAGGGTGGCATCCCCGCTGGTCAAATAAACAGTACTCTTCTTGTTTTTATCGGGGGCGTCGTAAAAATAGGCGGTATGGAGAATGGTATAGGTATTAACTGCACCAGGATTATCCTTACCGGATGTTGAATCTGAAACCGGGGCTAATTTTTTTCGGGGCTTATGGCTAGCGGTTTCGACTGGCATCCTGGCGTTCTTTGTCAGTTTACCCTTTACTTTTCTTACTGGCTTATCAATAATTATTGTGGTTGAATCAACAGTACCTGGTAATTTCGTATCTTCTTTGGAAACGGTTCCTGTGGGAATATTTTTGTCTGGAAGATATAACCTGTCGTATGCTGCAAAACCGGCTGAACCCAACGCGATGATCAGCACCAAAAAAAACCCGAATTTTGATACCCCTTTCCGTTTAGTTGCGTAATAGTATTTGGCTTCTACTAACTCTCTATCCCTGGTAACCACCTGGTATTGCAACTCTTTCATCAATTCTTCCTTCTCCGCGAGTTGCCCCTGCAGTGTAAGTATTTCTTTTCTCCATACAGATTCATCTACCAGGGGTTTTGCTATTTCGGCTGTCGAATTATTGATTCCTTTCTTCCTTTCCTCGGTAACGGTTCCCAAATGAATAAAGTCTTGTAATTCGCAGCCGTCCTTAAACCGTTTTGACGGATCCTTTTCCAGGCATTTATAGATCATACTCAACAGCCATACGGGAATTCCCATTTCCCTTTCCTGTTTATCGTGGCTCCAATAACCGGGGAGTGCCTCACGCCTGAGCGAAATAATATCCGGTGGCAGCGTTTCCATATGGGCTAACATCACAGCGTTGCGCGCCATCTCACCCTTATTCATTAATGGAAACGGAACTGTACCTGTCAGCAATTCAAACAATATAATTCCAAAACTGTACACATCTGTTGAGGGGAGGGTTACCCCGGAACTTTGTTCCGGCGCCATAAATTCTATGGCACCTGCATAGCGGATACTGGTGCGTCTTTGTTCATCAGACATTACAGATAAGCCAAAATCCAGCAGGATATAATTACCGGTACGTTGGTGAAACTTTACGTTATTACTTTTTATATCTCCATGTTTTATACTGGCCCGGTGGCAATGTGCCAACGCATTCGCTAAGTGGTCTGCTACTTTAATCGTTTCTTTAACGGTAAACACAGGATCATAGGGTGGCTTCAATAATTCACCCAGGTCGGGGCCCTCAATATATTCCATCTCTATATAAGGAAGATTTCCAGAACTGGTTATGCCGGAAGCGATGATACTTACCACATTTGGGTTGGGCACTTCGTTTACCTTCTTTAATTTTTGCACTTCATTTTGGAAAGAAATGAAATGCTTGTCATCATCGCTCTCACTGGCGATGGGGGTCGGTAGTATTTTGATCGCGGTGATAATTTCACCTGTTTTTCTTGCTTTATAAACGGAACCCTGCCCTCCTGATTTCAATGCACCAAGGTTTTCCAATCCTTCTGTTATCGTAAAAATTTTTGCCATATTAGTCGTCTTCGGAATAAGTGAATTCAAGTACGGCCATATCACCTAAAATTATTTGGTCTCCTTCCTGCAGGCGATGGCCTACCTCGATGGCCTGCATCTTTATCAATGCACCTTCCGGTGTGCGTACCTTCATTTTATTATTAGGAGGTATGCCACCCTCGTCTGCAAAAATTAAAAATGAACCGCTGTCAGCGTCCCATTCAATATGGGCATGCTGCCGGCTTACAGAGCGATTCCTTTCAATAGGAGTAAACACGATTGCATTTTTTCTCACATAATTTCCCGTAGCCCGTACCCTGGCTTCCCGGCCGATATTGATCCTTCCGCCGGCGGAATCAATTAAATAGGTTTCCTTTTCTGCTTCCCCATGCAACACTTTTATAAAGGCTCTGTTTTTTTTATTGCTCAGCCCGGATCTTTTTGTCGATATAAAAACTGCCGCATCAATGTCTTTTACCAGGTCAGCCTGCGGTGGAAATGTATCGGTGAAGGCAATGTCAAATTTAAAAGAAGGGGATAAGGTAATCGCATAATCGTCAGCAATTTTTTGAATTTCCTCTATCTTGAATTTTCCGGGAACATTGGCAAATACCGCTGCCTCATACAGGTGCTTCTCAGCCGCACTACAATTGATAAAGAGGTAGATCCCCATTATATTCCCACCTTCACCACCCTGGGCTCTTTGCAATCTTTCTTTGATGAACTGCAATAAAATATTTCGGATACTTTTTACGTCATGCGGACGCTCTTTAAATAAATTAAACATATGATTTGTAATTCGTTTTTAATAAATTAATGGCCATCCTCTCCGGGATGACGCATCGTTAACTCGTTCTTATTATCCACCATGATTACAGCCGGCTTCTTCAATGGGTCAAAGCTTTTAATATAATTGCGTTCCAGTAATAATGGTATGATGTGCTTACCTGCCAATCTTACCGCATCACTGGAGCCGCGGGTTCCTTCTATCCGTATGCACACTACCACATGGCCTGTTCCTGTGGCTTCGGGAGCAAAAAATACATACCAGCCGTCGTAAATAGTTTCACCCTTTACGATTCTTTCGGGAGTGCCTGTTTTGCCCGCAACCAATATGCCTAGCCTGTTTTTTTTGGGAGCGCTTTGCTCTTTCATATAGGTTGAAAGATATTGCGCATACAGCGAATCCCTGGCGATCGCAATGCCTTGTTTAGGGTTAATCGCATTTCCATTTATATTCAATACATACCTGGCAGGTATCATGATACCCTTATTGGCGATGCCTGATGCGATGCGGGCGACAGACGCTGGTGTTGCTACCAGTTCTCCCTGTCCCCATGCCATACCGGAAATCCCCAGGGCCCTTGTGCGGCGTATGTTGTCCGGGTTGTAGCGGCGAAGGCTTTTGAATTCCGTTTCTCTCCAAAGTGTTCTCCACTTTTCCTGTTGCAAAGTATTGCCGGCATCATTTTCAAAATAATATCCGCCAACACCATGCAGGAACATGCCGGATTGCATATATAAGGTTGCCATCTCTTCCTGCAATTGCTCCTGGTTGGCAAGACGTATGAAGAATGAATTATTTGATTTTACAATGGCCCTTTCGATGGTGATTAAGCCGGCTTCGTCCGGTTCAGGGCCGGTGACCCTGATCAAATCTTTTGGATACACCCTGATTGTTTTTTTTGCAGCCGATGCGCCCAATTTGTTAAATGCCGCCATGGCGGTAACAAGTTTCGCGGTTGAGCCCGGTTGGGTTGCGTGGGTGAATCCAATATCCGTATTTACGTTCCATCCGGGCAACTTATTGATGTCATTTTCAGACAGGCTTAGTTTTTCCCAATCATTCACAGGAGGTAGCGGCCAGCACGCGGATGCCAACACATCCCCGGTACTATCTTCCATCACCACTACCGATATCCGCTTCGTGTTTACGCTATCATCATCCTGTAAAGCCAGTTCGATCTTTGTTTGTAATGCGGCATCCATGGTGAGCGTGATATCCCTGTTGCGTTTTTTAAATTCAGCAACCTCGTTGCTGTTAATTCCTGCGGTCAACAAATCAGCAATTGCGCTATAATCTCTTTTAGTTACCGTCATCTCCGTTCCGGTTACCGGCAAAAATTTTTCCGGGCGGAATCGGTCAGCACTAACCTGGTAGCTAACAACAGGTGCGGGAAATCCCCTGAGCTCAGCCGCATGGGTATACTCGGCAAAATATCCATTGTTCCCCCCCGAAAAAATGCCGGTGTTGGCATCGCCAGTCCAGAAAAACATGTATTCGCCAAAAGGGTAATAGCGTTGCTGTCTTTTATAAGAAAGTGATTCTATATTTTCAGCAGGTACTCCAAGTGCCTCTAACGAATCTTTCTGATCCTGCACCAATTTAGGATCACTGGATGCCAGCAACCGGCCATTCCTGTCAAATACATTACCTGCTTGTAGCCTGTTCATCAAAATGCTGATTCTCGGATTGTAACTATACATCCGGGCACCACTTCGGTCAGCCACCAGTGCAGGTTCTACTATCCACTTTTTTTCATTAAATGTATAACCTGATACATTGGCAATGAGCAGGAAGATGGCTGCACAAGCTGCCAGTAAAGCGGGCATCAGGTTTTTATCCTGTCGTTGGGCAATATATTTCATTTGAACCTGCGATCCGCTCAAACGGGATACCCCCAACAAAAACCCGGCTGCGATCATACTGCACAATAATGATGTGCCACCATAGCTGGTAAAGGGTAAGGCCACACCCGAAAGGGGAAGCGCTCCCGTAGAACCTCCTGCGATCAGCAAAAACTGTACAAATATGCCGATGCCTGACCCGGCACACAGATAAAATAAAAAGGGTGGACCTGCCTGCCTGCCGATAATAATGGAACGGTGCAGCAATACGAGGAACAAAATAAAAATACTGGTGATACCGGCCCATCCAAATTCTTCGCCGATAGCAGGGAGTATCATATCTGTGTGGGCTTCGGGGATGGTCCGGGCAAAACCCTCGCCTGCGCCTTGCCCGGTAAAGCCTCCGGCGGAAATGGCCCAGATGCCATTGGCTACCTGGTCTCCGCCGTACACCTGGTTGTTCCATGGATCTGACCAAATGGCTTTCCGGTCCACCAGTCTTTCCATTGGGCCTGGTATCACTTTAGCCAGTACAGGAATTTTATCCAGCAATAAAAATCCACTCACAACCACCAGTGCCATCACCGCTGATTCACTTAGTTTCTTTTTTGCAAAAAGCATGTACAACGCAAGCGCTGCAACAGTAATACCCGTTGCCAACCATACATTTTTGAATACCCAGGTAGCGACAGCATACAAAACCATGGTAGCAACGACCTGCATAAAATCTCCCCGGGAAAAAGAAAAAAGTATAATGAAGGTAAAACAGCATATAATGGCCGGCCCAAGATCACCTATTACCAGGAACAACAAAATGGTCGCGACTATAGCGATCACAGCAAATACAAAAAATGACAACCTTTTATTGAATGATGGGTATTCAGAAATAAACTTTTCATTGGCGGCGAAGAATCCGCCGAGGAACAGGATCACCAGGTATTTTACGATCTCGCTCGGTTGGAAGCCAAAAAGATTTACTTTAACACCGCTTCCCTCCGGACCGGTGCCAAACAAGATGGTAATGCACAATAATCCCATTGCCGCCAGCGCCCAGGGCCAACCGTTCGCTGCTTTCCTGTTGTTCTTAAAAATAAATAGCCGGAACACACCGGAATCGGGGGTAAACTTTTTCAGGTTGATAAACTGGAACAAAAGTATTGCTGCCATCCCGATACAGAAATAAGTAAAGGTGCTTTTCACCAGGAAGCGATCCCGCAAAGGATCCTGCAAACTGAATAAGGTGATAAAAGAAAGACCGGTCAATATCATAATAACGGGTAGGAGCAACTGGTCGGTACCCGGCGAACGGATCGAAAATATAAGGTGCAGCAAAAGAAAAGAGCAAAAAAATGTTATTACTATGATACGGAACCAGTCGGTTACTTCGCCAGGTGTTCTTACTATAAATGCTTTTTCTTTTTTAAGCGTATTAAAATCTTTTGCAGAAAAAAGCCGCATCATGTGTGGCGACTCGACAAAATTAAAGGTTGCATTACCCTGTAATTTCTCTACGCCTTTTGAACGTCCAAACTCGTAGCCCGGATGCAGTGGAATGATTTCATATGACTTGTTTGCAGGCAGACCGGAAAAGATAAATTTGCCGGAAGCATCGGTACGGGCATATGCATTAAATGAAAGCAAACGCAAGCTGCTGGCTGAGTCACGGATGAATATTGTTCTAACGCCATTTTTAAATTGTATCACATTTTTTTCGCCTTCATCTTCGCCAGGTGCCATACTGCTATCTTGCGGTACCAAAAGTCTCAACCTTAGTAAAACACCGGGAGCAGGCTGACCATCCTGGTTACTGACCTTGCCGGAAATATTATCGGTACCTAAGTCCACATTGGTTTGCGAAGTCACCTGCAAAGGATGTTTATTTTCCTTTTTAAATGATGTGGAATCGGCGTCGGAAAATCCCAGCAGGTCTCTTGATAACAGCACCCGTCTTTTGAGCGACTGTCCCCCTTTCAAAAAAGCCTCATCAGCATTAATAAAATAGGGCTTCTTATTTAATGTACCGATATTATCAACTGTTGAACCAGGTTCTTTTGCGGCTTCCACCGTCGAAGCAATAAATGCAATGTCTTTTGGATCCTCGAAATACATGCCTTTCCCCAATACTTCCTTCATGGCTTCAGCAGGCTTACCGGCGTTCAGGTTTATCATGGTGCCATTACCAATACGGGTATCTACTTCGGCAAAATCGCGTTGCAGTACGGAAAACAGTTTCCAGAAAAGCAAGCCCAGGATGATGCCAATCAGCAGCAGGCAAATGCGTTCGGTTTTTCTGTTACGATACCATGCACCGGAATTTGACATAGTTTATTTACGTTTTGACTGCGTGATAAATATGGAATCATTAAATCTCCCGGATATGACGGAGTCGGGAAATGATAACAAATACTGCACAGGGATACGGCAATTAATAAAGCGTACATGCCTGAACGTTATATTATTTTTTTGAACAACAATTCCCACATCGAAATTTTCAAATACCGTGCTGTCCAGCACTATATGTTTGGCTGTAGAATTGATGATAACAGCAGGACCCTTGTACGAATTTTCGGCCCTAAGGATTGCCCCATTACCCAGCAGCCGGAAACTATCTTTACGGACTACTAAAGGTTCATCAATACCAGGCACAACCTGCCCAGGCGATAAGAGATACGTTTTTGATAAATCATCTACATGTGAGATCAGTTGAATGAGTTGTTCATTTTTTTTCTTCACGGTTTCTACAGGGATAGCATGGGTTACTATTGGTTGTTTACTTCTCTGAAAAGCTACCGTAATAGAAACGGCTGCCAGCCCAATAACAAGGATCACTGCAATTGCAATTGCGTTACGGCTCTTCTTTTTTGCCGGTGTAATTTCAGGTATCGGAGCTGCTTCGTTTGTAGCTACCGGTATTGTGATGTCACTTTTTCTTCTTTCAATGGAAACCGGTTCCGGCTTTTTTTTTGGCCAGTTATTATTTTCAACCAGCACTGCCGTTATATTGTCGTTTCCGCCGGCATCATTCGCCGCATCAACGAGTGCCTTTGCTTTCGAGGTAAGGCTTTTTTCAGAGGTTAACACTTGCATGATCGAGCCCGAGCTGATCATATCAGTAAGGCCGTCACTGCACAAAAGAAGGAGATCTCCCGGCAGGAAAGGCGATTCACCGGTCTCAATAAAATCTTCCGGTATACTGATATCTTCTTCAAAGCCCAATGCTTTATTGATTTCGTTACGCCTTGGATGACGCATGGCTTCCTCTTCTGATAATCGTCCCGATTCTTCCAGGAAACCCACGACAGAATGATCTTTAGATATTTTTACCAGCGAATGATCCCTTAGCAGGTAGATCCTTGTGTCGCCAACATGCGCATACCAGCATTTGTTATTTTTTATATCGGCCACTACGCAGGTTAGCACACAGGCCATTCGTTCATTAATACCAGCTTCCTTTTTTTCCTCGTTTATTTTATCATTGGCGGCGATGATTGCCTGTCGAAGCCCTTCAATTACATTTTCAGAAAGTTCTTCCAGGGTTTTCATGATAACAGAACGGGCGATTCCTGCGGCAATATCCCCGCCCTTGTAACCGCCCACTCCGTCGATCACGCCGGCTACAAGAAATTGTTTATTGATAATTTCCCGCGCAAAAAAAGTATCCTCGTTCTTTTCGCGGCATTTACCCTTATCCGTTATGCCATAAAAATAGTCAGCCATTTTTGTGCGTTTGCTTAATGTCAGAAAAATGTGCCACCAGTAAAACGATACTGATTACCAATAACCCGATTGCCAAAAGTTTATCCATATTATACCTTGAAGATGTTGATAGATACAATTCCATTCAATACGATCCTCGAGTTCATAGGAAGATCTGTCCAAAGCGGTGAATCTTTATAACTATTTTTTACTTCGTTTTCATTCACAATCGTCTTCTCACCAAACGAGGCGAGAAAGAATTTATCCGTCGCCTTATCATAGCGTAGCGAAAGATGCGGGCTGGATACCCATTCGGATGGAATACGGAAAACACCCGGCTGGTCTGGCTTTTCATCAATCCCTGCCACAAGAAAGGCTTCATCTTTGATGAGGTATTCGAGCTTTTTGCCGGCATATTCTTTTTCCGGCAGGGTAGCTTCCAGCCGTGCAAAATACTTTGGCTTGCTGGCGTCACTTACCTCCCCCAATACCAGGTTGTCCTGCCACGGGATCTCGTAATAGCCATCACTGTAATAGGTAAAGTCCTTTAATATTTCATCAGCAATGTCGAATGTCTGGGCAATCCCCGTTTGACGGGGAATGAAGGTAACCCGGATATTTTCTTCTTTTTGCAGCACATTACCCGGCAAAAGCTTCCCAATAAAACTCTTGTCTCCTTTTTCATAATCAGGGTGGGAAACAAAACGAAACACCCATTTATTGGCCGAAGCCGTAACCTTTTTTCCTTTTTGCCTGTGTTCCTGCAAAATGGTATAGAATGCTTTTACGGATTCTTTTATAATCAGGGAGAATATGCCCCGGTTATTGTCCATGAACTTATTGTAATCGGGAGGGCTGAAGCAGATGATATATTCATGATAAAATATTACCCGGTCTGCAAATGAAAGCTCAGTGACGGATTCCCGGAATTTTTCTATTATATACTTATATACAAGGTCCGGGGTCATCGAAGCCGTTTCGGCAAAACCGGTTTCTTTTTTAAGGAACCAACTCTGTACACCGGTACGTTGCCAGAACGTGGGTTTAGAAATTATAGGCATGGGCTAATCTTTTAGTTTTACTGGTGTTGAATTGTTTGTTTGACACAAAAAAATGCATGCCGCTACTTACATAATACACAATATTTCCTTAAATTTTTCTGTAGTAAATTTTCGTGCCCCGGTGGTATAGTTTAAAGTAAAAACTTCTCTTATAGGCAGAAAGTGATTTTGATTGATTATCCGATCATGACAAGGTATTGAAACACCATTTCCATATTGATGCAATGAAATTAACAGAAGTTTTCTTAATGCCTTGCAAAGGGTGTAGTTAATTTAGTGAAGGAAACCTTAAAAAAAGCTTGCGGCCCGTTAATTTGTAAAAGGCTTTAGCAGTTTTTTTATACAGCCATCAGTCCCTTTAAGCGATGTCGCGGGTGCAAAATTCTTATATAAAGCGCAAACTTTCTTCCTGGCTATTGCCGGGCTTTGTGCTGCCACGGGAACGGTCAATCCTTTATTACACATGCATACATATTTTGAGGGCCGAAGATGGAGTTTCTTTCCCCAATCTTGTCCACATCACGGAAACCGCTATTTTTAAAAAGCAACGCCAGCGCTGCAAAATTAAGAGGATATGGCACCCACGCATTCGCTTTTTCGGCATCATACTCCACGACCAGGAACCTGCCATCGCTTCTTAAAAAGGATCGCAATCTTTGTATGAGCCCGCTTTTATCTTTTATATAATGAAAAGAATTTGCCATTAATATTCCATGTAATTCCTGGTCACGAAAAACAATCGTTTCCATGTCTGCCCTCAGGCATTGTATGTTCACATTATTTACGGAAGCTATCGCGGGCATTTTTTTATCTACGGCATAGATGCTACTGCCCGGCTCCAGGCAATTTGCCAAAGCGCTGGTAAATGTGCCCGTGCCGCATCCCAGGTCTGCCCAATGTTGGGGAGATTCTCCCGTGCCAAATGCTTTTTGGATGAGTGCTGCTGCGTCTTTAATTTTCATTGGAAAAGAAATAGGTATGAGTAATAGCTGAAGGTTTTGTAAAACATTACAATGCTAATCGTTTATCCTTACCCGTTATTCTTTTGAAAAATGCCATTATAAAAACCACCATTTGTCGAATGTTTATCCGGGCGTAACCCGTGCTTGCGGTACTATATGCCAGCTACAGGTTTTCCAGGATGTCTTTATAGGCTCTGCCAACAGGTATTGACACACCATTCACCTCTACCATTTCAGCAGTATACGATTCAATTTTACTAATGGAAATGATAAAAGAACGATGAATGCGTTTAAAAAGACCCGGAGGCAGAAGATCTTCAATTTCGTGGGTGCTCATTTTTGAAATGTATTCTCTTTTTGTTGTAATGATCTTTATGTATTCCCGTTGGCTCTCGATGTACACAATCTCTTCAAACAGAATTTTTACTTTCCTTTTTTGCACATTCAGAAACAGGTGATCCTTTGTGGCTAACCTTTCCTCCGTTGCTTGTTTTTCTTTTTGCCCGCCCGGCGCTGTCTTCACTTTAGTTACCGCAATTAAGAAACGCTCAAACTCAAATGGCTTCAAAAGGTAATCTGTTACGTTTAAATCGAAGCCTTCCACTGCGTATTGATGGTAAGCGGTGGTAATGATTACCGCGGGAGGATGCGTGAGCGTTTTTAAAAAAGCCATACCTTTTAATTTGGGCAGGTGAATATCTAAAAAAATAAGGTCCGTATTATGCTCGCGCAAATAGTCTGTTGCCCGGATAGCATCTTTAAATGTTCCCTGTAATTCCAGGAAGGGTACCTGCGAAATGTAATCAGATAAAATTTTTACTGCCAGGGGTTCATCTTCCACAATAATGCATTTTATTTCAGACATGACTTGCAAGATTAATTTTTAATGAAGCCTTAAATATCGATTCTTGTTGCCGAACGGATAGATCGAAATCTGTATAAAGCAATTCAAGCTGGCGCCTCAGGTTAGCAAGTCCAATATTTTCTTTTACCCCGGTTTCGGCAATGAATATTTCGGTAGAATTTTTTACAACAAAGGCCAATTGCCGGTTATTAACCGAAAGATGGATATCGACAAAGGGCCGGTTTCTTGTTTCGGAGACACCATGCTTGAACGCATTTTCAACTAACGGGATCAGCAGGAGCGGCGGTAAGGCTTGTTTCATGTCTTCAATGTTGTAGTTAAAATTTATGTGTAAGGATTCATCGTAACGCAATTTTTCAAGAGCAATATAATCAGTTACTATTTTCAGTTCCTGTTCGATATCTACATACTCCCCTCCCGCTTCATACAGCATATAACGCAATATTTTCGACAGGCGTAAAATTGACTCCGGTGCCAGGTCGCTTTTATCCCTTGCTAATGAATAAATATTATTTAAGGTATTAAACAAAAAATGCGGATTTGTTTGCGACCTGAGATAGTTTAATTCTGCCTCCTGCTTTTCAATGCGCAACTGTTGTTCTGCCTGCCGCAACTTTACATAATTATAAACATGCCGGGCAATCCCGAAAAAGAAAATTGATCCGGCGCTGTATGCCATTTGATTTTCGAGTGCAGCGTCCAATGAAGCATATACTTTTAATGCCGTGTAAACATGTAACTGTATTCCCAGTAGTCTCCAGGCATAGGAGCCGGGGGAATACAACATCAAATGAATCCATAAAAGTAAAATACCGGGGAGAATATTGTAAATGATGATTTTTCTTTTCCTCAGAACAAATGGAATCGTATATTCAAAAAGTATATAATTGAGCGCCATAACGTACACCACTGCCCAAACATTGTTGAATACAACAGCGAAAAATCTTCCGGGATAACTTCCCAAATAACTTAATAGCCCAAGGAAAAAATAGCCGACCCCAACCCACAGGTAAAATTTGAACAGCTTTCTATTGATTCGTTTCTTCATTTGCTTTAATGAGATAAATATCGGCAAATCTTTCCCTTTTCATCCTGCAAACTATGTAATTGATTTTGTGGTATACAAACAACCCCGAATAGTCAATGGTGAAAAGCAACGCTGCTTATTATACATTTCAGGAACTTTTATAAGATTCGGTTTTCACGCTTCACCATTGACCATTGACAAGGGTTCGTTTGCCGTACCCCCACTATTTATGATATCCTTTTAAAAATTATTACCCATGCCATCTCACTGTTGACATTGCTTCGTCGTTTATTTACGATAAGCCGCTGTTTATTGACAGCGGGTTTCAATGCTTTGTGTAATGGGTATTCTTGTGTAAGAATATGTACAAGTTCCTGGTTTACCTGGCATTTCCTTTTCAATACTAAAACTTTAAAAATGAATACAATAATACAATTTGGAGAAAAAGTAGAAGGTTATAACATTCCTGTTTTAAACGAACGGGAAATAAGAGCATCAGCAGGTATCCTATTTTTAGCCACGTTCCTCTCTTTAATGCTCATCTTATTTAAAGACAATTTTGTTGCAATTAAGTACGTAATAACGCTTTTCCTTACTGATTTCATGATACGCGTTTTTATTAGCCCAAAATTTTCGCCAACATTAATAATCGGGCGTTTGATTGTAAGTAAGCAGGTACCGGAGTATGTGGGAGCAAAGCAAAAAAAGTTTGCATGGATAATTGGTGTAGCCCTGTCGGCCACCATGTTCATTTTTATGGTGGTAGTAAATTCGTATAGCCCGGTAACGGGTATCATCTGCCTTATCTGCCTGGTATTCCTTTTCTTTGAATCTGCATTTGGTATTTGCCTGGGATGCAAATTCTATTCAATGTTTTATAAAGACAAAGCACAGTACTGCCCAGGCGAGGTATGTGATGTAAAATCAAAACAAGAGATTCAAAAAATATCCCGGGTTCAGCTACTAATTGTTATTGCATTTATTGCCTTCATCTTTCTAACAGCATTTTTATTCAACGAATATTTTAGTAAACATCCATATGACCTGTTTGCAATAAATGATTTTTCGACAACCAAATAAAAAATATAATTGCGTGCATACCTATTCCAAATACTATAAAAAAACAAGGGCTATAACTCCAAAAAATACATTGGAAAATTATTTTGCTCCCTTTCGGCGAAACGTCATCGGCCAACAGCAAACATTTGAATCTCCTTTTGGAAAGAAAGAAATAATCTATGCTGATTGGACCGCAAGTGGCAGGTGTTACGAGCCTATTGAAGCATGTATACAAAAAGAGATAATGCCTTTCCTGGCCAACACACATACAGAGACTACCATTACCGGAACATTGATGTCCAAAGCGTATGAAGCAGCTAAAGTTATTGTGAAAGAACATGTTCATGCAGATACTGATGATGCATTGGTTTTTTGCGGAAGTGGCATGACGGGCGCTGTAAATAAGCTGCAAAGGATATTAGGGCTGAAATTACCGGAACGGATTATAGATTATACGAAAAAGGAAGATGAATTCATCGGGGTGGATGAGGCGCTGAGGCCCATTGTTTTCGTGACTCATATGGAGCACCACAGTAACCAGATATCCTGGCTGGAGACTATCGCAACCGTTGAAATCATTAAGTCCGATGAAAATGGACAGGTTGATTTAGTATATTTCAGCAATTTATTGGAACGATATAAGCATAGGAAAAATAAAATAGCTGCGGTTACTGCTTGTTCCAACGTAACAGGAATTCAAACCCCCTATCATGAGATGGCAAAATTAATCCATGAGTATGATGGGTTGTGCTTTGTTGACTTTGCCTGTTCTGCCCCTTATAGTAACATTGACATGCACCCTGGAAAAAAGGATAAACATTTAGATGCTATTTATTTTTCACCGCATAAATTTTTGGGTGGCCCGGGCACTCCCGGTGTTTTGATTTTCAATAAAAAAATCTATAAAAACAGCATCCCCGATCAACCGGGCGGAGGTACCGTTGTGTACAGTAATCCATGGAAGGTTCATGAATATATCACCAACATTGAACAGAGGGAAGACGGCGGTACGCCTCCTTTTTTGCAGGGAATAAAAGCGGCGATGTGTATCAGGCTCAAGGAAGAGATGGGCGTTGCGAATATTTTAAAGAGGGAGGAAGAAATACTACAGATCGTTTTTGCCAGGTTCTCAAAAATGAAAAATATTGAAATATTGGAGGGGAAAATTAAAAGAAGGTCAGGCGTTATTTCATTTATTGTAAAGGGGGCACATTATAATTTGATTGTCAAAATTCTCAACGACCGGTTCGGCATCCAGGTAAGAGGCGGCTGCTCCTGTGCCGGAACGTATGGGCATAAGCTGCTGCACGTTAACAAGACCAAATCTTATGAAATTTTGAATTTGATCCGTTCGGAAAACTTGTTGTGTAAGCCGGGGTGGATAAGGTTATCTATTCACCCAACTATGCCTGATGCAGAAATCGATTTTATCATGGATTCTATTGAAGCAACTGCATTTCATTACCGGAAGTGGATGACAGATTATGCCTATAATTCCATGTCCAACGAATATTTTTTCAAAGGGTTTGACGGAAAGGCACAGGACAAAATTACAGATTGGTTTAATATCTCCAACCGGGGGTAAAGCCCTTATAGACCCGGACCAAAACCCTATAGAGCGAAACGCTTTTTATTATACTTATTTCGTAAATACAATTTAAAAAATTTTTGAAACAGCCATGCTTTATAAAGGGGGCATTGATTATAACTTTTATGTCCCCCGGGTTCAACAGATTTTTTATTGGTGAGATATGAAATAAACAGGTATGCCGGTTCTAAACCAGTATGTAGTGCGTATCCCTGGTATGAGTAAGGTAACGGTGACGGGCAAACGCTGTTTGCCCTCCTGGTTACCGTTTCTCCACTTTTGTAAATTGCAATCCGGGATGGTTTTATCTGCTGCCCCGGTGTAGGGTTAACGACGGGTTCTTCGCTTCATGCCGGCCGCTTACATTCCGGGAATCTCTATCGTTTCATGGATCTCAATGGTAGCATCGGGATTCCATCCGGAAATATGCGGATGCCCCTCAAGCAGGCTCATCACATCATCCCAATCTTCGGCTGTGAGTAAAGAATAGCCCGCTACTTCCCTGGTACTTGGGGTGGGAGCGTTCCCGGCAGCCAGGCGCTTTCCATTCATGAGTGGTGCGCCCATGTCACGCAATTTGATTCCACATCTTTGGGCCCAGGCTTCCCACAAAGCCATTCCTGCTGCCTGTTGCTCAGGTGATACATTGGCCGTTTCGTTCATAGCATCGAACGGTGCGTGGTAAATTACCAGGAATGTCTTTCCTGTGCTTTTTGCGCGGCTTCCAGGAGCTCTTTTAGCCGATTTCCCGGCCGATTTTTTAGCTGATTTCTTTATAGCTTTTTTCGCGGCCTTCTTCGTTGCTATTTCAACTTTCTTTTTAGCTGCTATTTTAACAGGTTTTTTTATTGCAGTGCCTCCTGATTTTTTTGCAGATGCTCTCTTCACTGCTTTTGCAGCAGCTTTCTTTACTGATTTTGCAGCAGTTTTCTTTGCTGATTTTGCCATGATAGATAATTTAATGTATGGATAATAAACAATCGTTTTCTAAATTTACTACGTTTTCGCACTGTTAAAAAAAATTTTTCTAACCAATCAATGTAAACATAAAAGTCATACCAAAACTTTGTAGCAGACCTTGCTTTTCTTTCAACAAATTTTCTTTTAGTAAGTATACAATAATTAAGGAAGGGCAGTTTTATTGAATGACAGAAAATCGCATAGATACATTCATGGCTCTTTCCGCGTTGAAGGTGTTTGCACGGTTATGGTGTCATCCAAACGAACACAATGCAAAGTGATTGTGCGGTTTTATTGAAGGAGGATTTTTTCCTGCAACACCAGCACCAGTTTTTTAAGATTCCCGGATAGTTCTCTTCTTTGATAGTGAAAATGATTGGTCGTTTATTACATTCAGAAAGCAATCCCTTACTCATTTTCAGGCAGGTCATCATATTCTTTTCTTTTATTTTTAAACCAGGTTGCCATTGCATCCGGTGTGCTCATTAGTTCTTTCATTTCATTCATTGCTTCAAGATGATCTTTATCGCCTTTTTGAAACATTTCCATACCATGCTTTTTACTCAATTCAGCCATTTCTGCAAAACTATTTGCTTGAAACGCTGTGTCACATGCTCCTCCTAATTGTTTACAAGTCATTGTTTTCATATCTATGTATTTATAGTGATGTAAATATGTATGTTTATTTAGAAAATTCTCCAAAGTGCCAGAGTATGCCTGAAGGGTCATGCAAAAAACATTCTCTGCCCCAATCATATTTTCGAATGGGTGTTAGTTTTACGTTTTTGTATGTAGCCGTGAGGTCTAATGACAGGAGTTCGTTCCAAAATTCATCGACGTTGTTGACCTCCATAAAAACCATTGTATTATCTATCCAGTCCTGAACATATGCGTCCTGTAAATAAAATCCTAATCCCCGGGTTTCGAAATACGACATATCATGGAATAAAATACTTTCCTGGAAACCCAGATCCCGGTAAAAATTCCGGGAAACTTCAAAGTCTTTGGCTCCGATGAATGGGCGGATTGATACGGCTTTTTGGTTCATAATGTCTCATTTATCGTTTGCCACAGCATTTGTGTCATGGAAATGTGGAGTTATTTGACAATCGTCAGTTGATCACTGCTGTCCGCTTCACTACATTCACCGCCAACGTACCTTACAAATGCGATTGCCTTTTGCACAATTTATTTTGATTTCACCAAACTCCCACCGGCGAATATTTCCTGGTACTCTAATTTGTCTTTTTTGTCATAACGAATCCACGAGCCGTGTTTTTGTCCTGCTTTAAAGTTCCCAACTTGCCATAGCTGCCCTGTTTCCCGGTAAAATGTCCATTCGCCTTCCATTATTCCATTGATTGAAAGTCCTTCGGCTTTTATTTTACCATTCTTGAAGAAATAGGTCAACCGGTCTCCTGCCTCCTCAAAGGTCTTTTGTCCATTTGAATAGGTTATATTCTTCATCATATTGTTTGTGCAATTTGTATTTTATTCCCACAGGTGTCGTCAAATACTGCGAGTAAAGCCATCCCCATTTGAGTGGGTTGCATACTAAATTTTACGCCGAGTTGCATCAGTCGCTCATACTCTTTTTTTATATTGTCAACAGAAAAAACAGTAGAGGGAATTCCAGCCTCAAAGAGCGATTTTTGATAAACCTTTGAAGGTTCAAACCGGGTCGGTTCAAGCAAAAGTTCAATACCATCCGGATCTTCGCCCGAAACAACTGTGAGCCAACTGGCATTACCTAATGGAATGTCTCTTTTCTTTTGAAACCCCAATATCTCCGTATAGAATTTAAGGGCGTTGGCCTGGTCGTCAACCATTATACTGGTTACTTTGATTTTCATTTTTTTGGTTTCGTTTTCGACAAAGCTCATCACTTCATTTCAATGTTATTTATTCGATCTTGCTCTTTTAAGTTCGCCTGGCGAAAAGCCTGTGCACCTTCGAAACAACAAACTGAAAGTGCTTAAACTGTCATAGCCTACTATGAAACAGGTATCGGTAACGCTTGAGTTTTTGGATAAAAGTTTCTTGGCTTCTAAAATTCTTTTGTCTTTCAGGTAGCAGGAAGGCGTAACACCGTAATGTCTTTTAAATTCCCTGTGCAGGTGAAATTTAGAACTGTGTACAGCGCTGGCAATAGCGCTAAGATGGATTGCTGAGCCGTAGTTTTCGTCCAGGAATTGTTTAGCTTTTATTACTCTTTCTGTCCTTCCGATGTTGTGATAAAGCTGGTCGTTCAGTTCGGAGATTTTTTTATTATATATCATTTGTCGTCAGTCATTTTAACTGTTCATGGTTCTTACTATGAACATAGTGTTTTAAAATTAGGTTTTTATATCACCCGCAACAGGTTTTTGCGCCATTTTTTTTTGCCACAATCCCGGGAATTCCTCTTAAAGTACTATGACCCTAACTCATCATCACGTGTAAAGAAACTGCCCGTTATATTTTATCCGGGCAAGGCATGTAAAGCAGGAAACAGTAGCTTCGTTCAGTAAATACCCCCAATTTTGTAAGTCATCCAATCGTCATTTTTTTATAAAATCGGTTATAGATTTTATCATTTTCGCTTGATGATAATTATTGAATACCATGCACTTTTCATGGCTTATTCCGCCATGGGCGGATAAAGGATTTAAAAACCATTTGAACAATTGGTGATGCTTAAGAAAATATTTTTCTACGCACGTAACTAAATGATATTAAGTACCTGATTAACCGAATCGAAAAGAATCTTACATTAGCTTTTGAATAGAAAATGAAACTTTACCAGCTAATTAAAAACTGTATTTATATTGTTTGCCAAAGCACATTTGATTAACCTTTTATAAAGAATAGTTGTAGGATCCTGTAACCATTACCAGCGAACAAAGGTCTGACAAACATGGAGGTTGGAGTAATTACAGGCCATGGAGAATGAATTGACGGCAGCAATAAAAATAAAGTAGAAAAAGGCAATCCAGGGTGAAATTCAAACGTCGGCTATCTAAAAATCAGCCAGGGAATGTTCAAAAAAGAAAACAGTTTGCATTGACATCTGCTTAACAATTATATAATTTACAAATCTTGAATTTTTATACAAATTGCGTCAAAACCCAAAACTACTATTAATATGAAACCTCTCTACCAACCTCGGTGGACACCACGCTGCGGAAACAACTTTCCGTGTTTTATTATGCCAACTCAAATTGCCAGTCAAATCAAAAGAAAAGTAGCGCTCTCGTTCCTCGTCTGCATGCTGCTTCTTATGGGGCAGCGAAGTTTTGCCCAGGGTTCCGCTACAGCAGATGTAACCGGTAACGTACTTTCCGAAAACGGTGAACCTTTACAGGGTGCAACGATTGTCGCCCGGAACACGGTTACCAATGCAAAGACCTATTCTGTAACGGATGACAATAGTGTTTTCTTATTGTCGAAATTAACGGTGGGTAGCAAGTATGACATAAGTTTTAGTTTTTTGGGATATGAAACTGAAGACTTTAAGGGTTTCATAGTTAAGGGAGCCGGGCAGAAAAACTTCATCGCAATCAGGTTGAATGAAAAAAATGCCGTGCTGGGGCGAGTGGTGGTAACAGCCCTGGGTATCGTTCAGAAGAAAGCGTCGTTGGGATATGCAACCCAGGAAGTAAAAGGTGGGACATTAAACGAAGCGCGGGACAATAATTTCGTCAACTCTTTATCCGGCAGGGTGGCGGGCGTAAATATTATATCTGGGAATGGCGTGGGGAGCAGTTCCCGCATCACCATTCGCGGAGAGTCTTCACTAAATTATTTTAAGAACCAGCCGCTGGTTATTATAGATGGTGTTCCGGTATCAAATGACCCGGTTTCCAACAGTGGTGGAGATACGAACCCGGATTTTGGAAGTTCGATCGGGGAATTAAATCCAGCCGATATCGAATCGGTAAATGTGTTGAAGGGCGCTGCTGCTTCTGCCTTATACGGATCAAGGGCTGCAAATGGCGCATTGGTAATTACTACCAAGTCCGGCAAAGGAGTTAAAGGTATGGGTGTGAGCTTCACCAGTGGATATACATGGGAAAATCCATTGCGGTTGCCCAAGTTCCAGAATTCATTTGGCGGTGGCGCTGACGGCCAATTCCAGGGATCAAATTTCGGTTATAGCAACAACGGGTTATATCCAAATGGTATTAATGAAGATTGGGATGAAAGCTGGGGGCCTGCACTTGATGGAAGACTGATTGCACAATTTGATTCTCCTACCACGAACGGCTTCCGGGGTGGTGATGTTAATCTTCCCAACAGGGGAGATATTATTCCCACGCCTTTTATTCCACATCCAAATAATATGAAAGATTTTTTTGTGACCGGGCACACGCGCTTTAATTCTGTAGCACTTTCAGGAAGCAATGATGTGGCTAACTATCGTTTCTCTTATACAAATAACGAGGAATTGGGAATCGTGCCTAACAACAACCTGACCCGCAATAGTTATAACCTGAATGCAGGCTATAAATTATCGGACAGGTTAACTGCCCAGGCCGTGGTTAATTATACAAAAACGAATAGTACCAGCCGGCCCGACCTCGGGTATGGCCATGGCACGGTTATGTATGAATATGTTTGGTTCGACAGGAATGTTGACATTAATAGCCTGCGGAATTACTGGCAGCCCGGGCTGGAAGGGCTTCAGCAGTTTTCACAGGACTATGGTAACGGCCATGATAACCCTTTCTTTTACGCTTACGAAAGCACCAGCGGACAAAACAAGGATCAGTTATACGGAAACATAAAACTTAACTATAAGATCACCGATAATTTGACATTGATGGGCCGTGCTGGAACGGACTATTTTAATGATTTCAGGCCAAGGAGAGAAGCAATGAGCAGCTCCAATTCGCCGCAGGGTTATTACCAGGAAACCACGTTGAAATACCAGGAGAACAACTACGACTTCCTGCTTAATTATAAAAAGGACGTTAATGATTTCCATTTTGATGCATCAGCAGGCGGAAACGTCATGGAAAGATTCCGGGGAAGTAGCCAGCAAACGGCCGGCCAACTGGTGATACCAGGTATTTACAGTATTAATAATTCTAATGTGGCTGTACAATCAAATGAATATAAGGAACACCGCAGAACCAATAGCCTTTACGCATATTTGCAGACCGATTACCAGGGCAAGGTATTTGTAAATGTAACCGGCCGTAATGATTGGTCCAGCACCTTACCTGCTTCAAACAATTCTTACTTTTATCCATCTGTCAATACCAGTATCCTGTTCAACAGGATCTTTTCAATCTCTCCGAAGATAGATCTGCTGAAATTAAGATTGGCATATGCACAGGCGGGTAATGACGCGGAGCCCTATTCTATTCTCACACCTTATAATTATCAGCAATTATGGAATGGTATCCCTTCGCTGTCGGAAAGTTCCCAGTTAAATAACCTGGGCCTGAAACCGGAAAAAAGCAGCACAACTGAAATAGGTGCCGAGGTTTCTCTTTTCAAAGGCAGACTCGGCCTGGATGTGACTGCATATAGTACCAGTTCCAAAAACCAGATACTTCCTTTGCCCACACCGGTTTCTTCCGGGTACCGAGGCAGGGTGATCAATGCAGGGGAAATATCCAATAAGGGGATCGAAGTTCAATTGAATGCGGTACCTGTGAGGCTGCGAAACGGTTTTGAATGGAATGTGATGATCAATTTTGCCCGAAATGTCAGCAAAGTTGTATCACTCACTCCCGGTGTAGATAGAATTGTCCAGGAAGCTCCCGGCGAAGATGCCTCGATAGAAGCACGCGTTGGAGAACGTATGGGCGCACTCTACGGGCCCGGATTTCAACGTGTTCCAGACGGACCACTCAAAGGTATGCCCATCATTGGGACTAACGGCCGGCCAAAGATTACCCCTACTTCCATTTACCTGGGTAACATTAACCCTGATTGGACTGCCGGAATTACCAACCGTTTTTCTTTCAAAGGCGTTTATGCGGAATGTCTTTTTGATATCAACCAGGGTGGTGTAATGGTCTCCCGGTTCATCAATAAAGCTATGGGTGCCGGCCAGCTAATAGAAACAGCAGGCGCCCGCTTAAAACATGCGCCGGATGATGTATATAATTCAGACTACTACCGGGATGGCGGTGTTTTGCAGACCGATGGCAGTTATCTCCGGAACCTGGAAATATTTGATGGTTCTTACAGCAAAGGCATTTATGGAACTGGTCCGCGGGATTTCTACAAACGCTATTATGATCATAATTCCGAACAACAACTGGTTGACCGTTCGTTTGTAAAACTCAGGGAAGCGAAAATCGGGTATAATTTACCCAAGAAATTATATGCTAAACTTCGCGTTCAGAATATTTCTGTATCCGTGGTGGGTCGCAACCTGGCACTATGGACCAAGAACCAGCAAATTGATCCGGAAACGGGCGCTTCCACGGGACAAGGTCTTGTGGGTGGATTTGAAAATCTTAGTCTGCCCACAACCAGGAGTTTTGGCGCTAACCTGAATATTAATTTCTAACTTATTAATCCAAGAATAATGAACTCAAAACTTATTAGCGGAAGCCTCGGCCTCATACTACTATTTTTCGCAGGCTGCACAAAGCATTTTGATACCATCAACCAAAACCCCAACAGTCCGCAGCAGGTCAGCAATGAACAGTTTTTGCTGCCGGCTATCATCATCCCTTCTGTTCGCAATTATGCCTACCAGGCACAATTTGGTGGTAGTGTGGTGGCTGATTATTATGCCAATCAATATACCAGCGGGTTTGATGATCACTGGACGGCCAGCCAGACAGAAGGTGGTTTTCTCTGGAATTTTTTCGACCAGTTAAAAGATGTAGAAAACCTGCGTGTACTGAGTCATTCGAAAAATGATAAAAATAATGAAGGTGTTGCCCTGGTATTGTGGTCGTGGATGTTCCAGGTGATGACCGATAATTTCGGGGATATGCCGTACAGCCAGGCCGTACAGGGGAAAACAGCCGGAAATTTTTCGCCGGCGTACGACAAACAGGAAGATATTTATTATAGCCTGATGGATTCACTGAAAGTAGCTAACACACTTCTTGCGGCGGGAACTGATCCTATTAATTCTGATGTTCTTATGGGAGGCAGCGCTTTACGCTGGAGAGAGTTTGCCAACGGGCTTCGCTTAAGATTGCTCATGCGCATGTCAGGAGTAACCAATGCCAAAATTAATGTGGGTTCGGAAATGAATGTTATTGTTAGCGATGCCGCAACCTATCCGCTCTTTACGTCAAATGCGGACCAGGCTGCTCTTAATTTTACAGACGAGCTCAACAATGAATTTCCGGCTTATCACAATCCCCCGGTAGGTGATTATCACCTGAGCACTACGTTGGAAAGCAATCTTAACAGCCTGAATGATCCCCGTATCGCGTATTATGCAATGCCAACTCCGGCAAGTTATGGAAGCGGCAACCCCATGTATGCGGGTGTGCCTAATTGCATTGGTACCATTGAATCTACCTACAACGGGGGTACCAATAATCAATCACAGGAGTCGCCCATTTTAATGCCATACCTGGGCTATCCCCTATATGCTTCCAAAACAGCCGCGCAGGGTTTATTACTTACGTATTCAGAAGTACAATTTATTTTGGCAGAGGCCAAAGAACGCGGATTAATTACCGCCGGTAGTGATGCAGCCACTTATTATATGAATGGCATCAGGGACCAGTTCGCTTACGATGAAAGCAGGCTGGATGTATTGAACCAGGGCATTCCTTCTACGGATCATAACTTTGCCAAATCATCGGATATTACTCCCAATGCTTCTTACTTTACGCAACCGGGCGTTGCCTATACCGGCACACAGGATGAGAAACTATATAAGATCAGGATACAGAAATGGTTCGCATTATTTTACAATGGTTTTGAAGGCTGGTCAGAATGGAGAAGAACGGGGGTTCCGAAGGAGACAAAGACTGGCCCTGCCAGCGCCATCAGTGCATGGCCCCGCCGCACCCGTTACCCGCTTTCAGAACAAACGGTGAATACGGTTAATTATAACGCAGCCATTACTGTGCAAGGCCCGGATGATCTGCTAACGAAAATGTGGTGGGACAAATAAGCCGGTAAAAAGCGAAAGGATTTACCATAGGCCTGCTCGTGGGACTAATAAATTGTTACCAATAAGCATCGGAGATTGGTTAACAGGATTAATGACCACTGTATAGGTGAAAGTATCACCGAAGTGTATGACAGCTTTTTATAAAGAAAATAAAAAGTTTGCGGTGACTAAACCGGACGGCATGAGGCGAATAACAAGACCTGTCTTTACAGGCTTTGTATGATTATTTCAAAAATGATTTTTAGTAGTTACTCTTTTTTGAAGGAATGCAGACCCGGGCAAATAATTATTCAGCCGGTAACTAAAATTTACGTTTAGATAATATTTCATTAATCTTTTCATAAGCATAAATCTACATTTTAGTAACACGGGAATGCTACTTTTATGTCCCCAAAATTTACGACATGTCCAAATTTATAACAACCATTCAATTGCAAAATGGTAATGAAAATGATTACGATATATTACACAAGGAACTTGAAAAGGAATTATTTAAAAATGAAGTACATGCGGCAAGAAGCAATGCTTATATCAGTGAAAAGGAAGTTTTTAGTGTTGAAGGCAATATGACGCTCAGGGACGTCATTGATTCAGTAAAGAAAATTGTATCAAAAACGGGAAAACAAAGCAGTTTTTTTGTGATCCGGGATAAACCAGTAGCTAATCCAAATTATTAGAAAATTTTTAAACAGGGATGTTAAATTGTTCCGTGCGGGCAGTGACTAACGGTTAGGTGTATACGAATGTATGAGCAGCAATTTTTTACATTTATTTTTCTGAAATTCGTGTATGGTTTATATTTTTTCAGGCGATATGGGAACCCTTCTCTTGTTATTGCGCAATAAGGGAAATATCGTCTGGTTCATTATCCAATATGGTAAACTCTGAAAAGTATTGACGCCTGCTAACTACTAACATTAAAAGTCTCAGTTGGCTACATCACCCTACTAAAAACCCCGAATAACCAGCTTACCTGCTGTCTTCCTTTCTACCTGCAACGCATAATCGCCATTCCCCAAATCCTTTACAGTATAGCCTTCATCTCCTGCTTTTGAACCGGGAGAAACCTTTTTACCATTTAGCGTTATGATCGTTGGTTTAAAAGAAAGGCGCAGGTAGTCTGTGCCGGTTTTCTGCGAAGCAGTATAGGTTACTTTTTTATCAGCGTAGGAAATATCCTTCAGTACGTTTGCTGAATAAAGAATATGATCTTCATGCACAGGAGCCCATTCCGGGATGGCTGCGAAAACGTGATAAAACATTCTCGGGCCCTCACCATAGCAATCCGACCACCACGAGTGTACATCTTTACTCACAGGGCTTTCAAAAGCTCTTCCGGTCGTATCATTGCAATAGGTAACCCAGTTTAAAGAGCGGAATGCTTTTTCTTTATAAGCCTCATCACCTGAAGCCGCATACCACGTGGCGCATTGAGCCGCATATCTTGCCGTCTGGTAATCCATCTTGGGCATAAAGTCAACCTGCTCACTTACTATATTGGCTCCCCACATAACAGAAGGCTCACCGGGAGCAGATTTCGTAACGAAATTATCTTCTGTCCACTTTATTAACCGGGCAAGTGTTGACTTCCATCCGGGATCAAATTCTTTATAATCGGCAATAAACAAACCTGCGTTACTTGCACTCA
>JBDTOV010000027.1:0-43801 GCA_039933035.1 Ginsengibacter sp.
GACAATACAATATTTATGTATTGGTTAATTGAAAGGGACTATTGCAAATTAACAAAAATAGCATTTATGCTTTGGAAGCGCCTTCTTTTACGACTCCCCCTTTTATTTCAAAAAAAATTTTTGCGTTTTCTTTATCAAGTCCTGCTACCAGTACATCTCCCGACTTGATATTCATATTCAATATTTCTTCGGCAAGCGGATCTTCCAGGTATTTTTGAATAGCCCGGTGCAAAGGCCTGGCGCCGAACTGGGAATCGTACCCTTTTTCTGAAATGAATTGCTTGGCATCTTCTGTCAGTTCCAGTACCAATCCAAGATTGTGCAAACGCTTGGTTACGCCCTTCATTAATATATCTATAATAGAAAAAATATTATCTTCAGTAAGCTGGTTGAAAATTACCACGTCATCTATCCTGTTCAGGAATTCCGGGCTAAAAGTCCGCTTAAGTGCTTTTTCAATAACCGCCTTATTATTTTCTTCAGAATTTTGAGTTCTTGAAGCGGTGGTAAAACCAACTCCATCCCCAAAATCTTTCAACTGTCTTGCTCCTATATTGGAAGTCATAATAATCATGGTATTCTTAAAATCTATTTTTCTACCAAGACCATCTGTAAGTTGCCCATCATCCAATACCTGCAACAAAATATTATAAATGTCGGGATGAGCTTTTTCTATTTCATCCAAAAGAATTACCGAATATGGTTTACGTCTAACCTTTTCAGTTAGCTGCCCACCTTCCTCGTAACCAACATAACCGGGAGGTGCACCTATTAACCTGGATACTGTGAATTTCTCCATGTATTCACTCATGTCAATGCGTATGAGTGCATCATCACTGTCAAACATGTATCGCGCGAGCGCCCTGGCTAGTTCAGTCTTACCTACTCCTGTCGGGCCAAGAAAAATAAAGGTTCCTATTGGCTTCTTAGGATCTTTTAATCCCACCCTGTTTCGCTGAATGGCTTTTACAACTTTCTGAATGGCTTCATCCTGGCCCACCACGGCTTCCGTAAGGTCCTGGCCCATCCTGCGAAGCTTTTCAGTTTCCGCCTGCACCATTCTTTTTACCGGAATACCCGTCATCATACTTACCACTTCAGCAATTGCTTCTTCGTCTATCGGGTATCGTTTGTGTTTGCTCTCTTCTTCCCAATCTGACTTGGCTTTTTCCAATTCTTCCTGCAATCTTTTTTCAGTATCCCTCAATGATGCGGCTTCTTCAAAGCGCTGGCTTTTTACTACTTTATTTTTTTCATGCTTAATATCATCAATCTTTTTTTCCAATGCAATGACTTCTTCCGGCACATTGATATTCTTTAAGTGAACACGTGCCCCTACTTCATCCAGCACATCAATTGCTTTATCCGGAAGCAGCCTGTCTGTCATATACCGGTCACTAAGCTTCACACAGGCATCAATCGCCTCATCACTGTAAGCAACATTATGATAATCTTCATACTTGCTTTTTATATTGGTAAGAATTTCAATTGTTTCTTCAACGCTTGGTTGCTCAACCATTACCTTTTGAAAACGCCTGTCAAGAGCGCCGTCTTTTTCAATATACATCCTGTACTCATCGAGCGTGCTTGCTCCAATACATTGAAGTTCACCCCGTGCAAGAGCAGGTTTAAATATATTGGACGCGTCCAATGAACCGCTAGCCCCTCCGGCACCTACAATCGTGTGTATTTCATCAATAAATAAAATAACGTCACGATTTTTTTCCAGTTCATTCATGATGGCTTTCATTCTTTCCTCAAACTGGCCGCGGTATTTCGTGCCGGCCACTAAAGCAGCCAGGTCAAGAGATACCACTCTTTTATCAAAAAGAACCCTGCTTACTTTTCTCTGAATAATTCTTAATGCAAGTCCTTCAACGATCGCCGTTTTACCAACACCCGGTTCACCTATTAAAATCGGGTTATTTTTTTTCCGTCTGCTGAGTATCTGTGAAACTCTTTCTATTTCAGTTTCACGACCCACTATGGGATCCAAAGTTCCTATTTCTGCAAGTCTCGTGATATCTCTTCCAAAATTATCAAGGACAGGCGTTTTAGATTTGGCCTGTGCAGCGGCTCCCTTTGATGAACGTTGTTGTGAATAGGACTTTCTTTCTTCATCAAACTCTTCACCTTCATCATCCTGAAATTCCGCTTTAGGATCAGTTTTTACGTAACCCAGTTCGTTTTTAAACATATCATAGTCTACATCAAACTGGTTAAGTATCTGCGTAGCAATATTTTCTTTATTTTTTAATATTGAAAGCATCAGATGTTCACTTTCTACAAGAGGACTTTTATTGGCCTTAGCCTCCAGAACCGTTATCCTGATTACCTTTTCTGCCTGCTTTGTCAGGGGCAGTGAATTAATATTGGCAATATTTTTACCGGTCTTATCCTTTACCGCCAATTCTATCTCTTTACGGAGTTCATATAGATCTACATTAAGAGATTTTAATATCTTAATAGCAGTATTTTCGCCGTCTCTTATAAGGCCAAGAACGAGATGCTCTGTGCCTATAAAATCGTTGCCGAGGCGTAATGCCTCTTCCCTGCTATATGAGATAATTTCTTTTACCTGGGCTGAAAAATTGTTGTCCATTTATAAACAATTTAAATACTATACAATAATAACGAATAAATTTTACTATCAGTTCTTAAAAACAATGCACAATGTGTTGAAAACAATAAAATAAAAGGTTAAAACAAGAGGAATATCAGAGAAGGGTTCAATACATTCCCGGTTTATAACAAATTAACTCTGCAAATTGATGAATTTTATCTTTCCGTACCGATAACTAATTATTTAACTTATACGCATTTATTAATTAAAAATTGCATCATGCGTTAAACTTTACCATCACAACACTTTATTTTTTAAATATCTTTGAAAACCATCAGCTGTATTCAAAAACCAATGAAACATGAAAGTCAAAATTGATACCAAAGAGAAATTTCACGTCATAACTATTGAAGAAAGCTTTTTATCTGCTAATATGACAGAGAGCATCACACAAACACTTCTTTCTTTCCTAAATTATCCGGTTAAAAATATTATTTTAAATTTGGGAACAGTTCAGAAAATCGACGAGAGAACCGCCAATACCCTTATTGCTACACAACAAACATTTTATGAAGCAAATAGTTCACTGGTAGTGTGTAACCTGGACCCTGAAGTTGAAAAGTATCTGGATGAACAGGATTTGCTTGAGATAATGAACGTTACTCCAACTGAAAGCGAAGCCTGGGACATTGTTCAATTGGAGGAAATTGAAAGAGAGTTACTTAGTTGAATACTCTTTGGCATTATCACCGCTGGGTGTGGCGTTCAACCCTTTACATTAACCAATTTGTAATTTATAAACCATCTACCTTTATTTAAACAGAAAAACTTGCTGTCAGTAACAATTTTAGGTAACAATTCCGCTGTACCCGCGCATAACAGGCACCCGACATCCCAGGTAGTTCAAACGTTGGATCATACTTTTTTGATTGATTGCGGCGAAGGAACTCAAATGCAGATAAGTGCCTACAAAATAAGACGCAGTAAAATCAAGCGTATTTTTATCTCGCACCTTCATGGTGATCATTATTTTGGGCTGATTGGTCTTCTTACCAGTTTTGGCCTCAATCAACGAAATTATGATCTGCATATCTATTCGCCGCAAGGTTTGAAAGAAATTATTTGTTTACAATTAAGTGTTTCCAATATCAACCTGCCGTATCCTTTACATTTTCATTTCCTGGAAAGCGAAGAAATTATCTTTGAAGACAAAACAATTTCCGTTGAATGTTTTAAGGTAAATCACCGTATTGAATGCTGGGGGTTTTTATTCAGGCAGAAAAAGAATCTTAGAAAAATCGATCCGGAAAAAATTAAACAATATAAAATACCGACTTCATTTTACGAAAGTCTGCATAGGGGACAGGATTTTACTACAGGTGAAAATGAGGTAATTAAAAACGAACTGCTTACCACTGCCGTTACTCCTCCCAAGTCTTATGCCTATTGCGCTGATACCAGCTATTTCGAACCTATTATTGAAAAAATAAGAAATGTAGACTTACTCTATCATGAATCTACGTATCTACATAACCTTGAAGAAAAAGCTGCCGGCAGATTTCATTCTACTGCAAGGCAGGCGGCAAAGATTGCAATGAAAGCGGGCGTAAAAAGATTATTAATAGGGCATTTCTCATCGATGTATGAAAACCTGGATGCTTTTAAACTTGAGGCATGTGAAGTTTTTGAAAATACCGATCTTGCTGAAGAAGGTGCCTGTTATTTTATGTAAAGATTTTTACGGTTTCAACAATTAAAAAATACACCAGCAACCAATATGCTATGCCGATATCTCTGAACTGTTTTAATGGCGAATGTTCCATTCAATCCTCCCCAAATATGGGGATACCGATATCCGGGCGGAATAGATATCATGCATGAGCATGATCTGTAAGACTATCCTGTTGTATGCCTTATAACCTTTTATTTTATTGCCGCATTAAAAACATAGCCAACTGTCGGTAGATGCATTTTTGCTTCGTTTTAAAAAATAGAGCCGGGCGATGACACCTGGTAAAAATTATTTACAAATTTAGTCCGGTATCCAAATAGAAATAATTAAATTGCTGATAGACTCCTCCTTACATACACATTTCATAAACGAGGTTTACGCGTTTTTTTACTATTGCACTGATGCAAATTTTATTGATGTAAAAAACTTATATGCTAATAACTTTCTAAAAGTTTACCGCCATGAAATTAATTATAAGTAAAAATTTATTCCTGGTTTTCTTTTTTGCCTTAGCGTCGAATGCGTCTGCACAGAACAACTGGGAGCTAAACAAGAACAAGAATGGCATTAAAGTATACACTCAAAAAACAGATTCCTCGGATTTCAAATCAGTAAAAGTAGAAGCCGTATTTGCAGGAACCTGTGAAAAATTAGCCGGCATACTCATGGGTGTCGATAAAAATATCAAATGGGTATATAATACGAAAAGCCTGCACCTTATTAAGAGATTTAGCGCCAATGAACTTATCTACTATGCCGAGACTTCTCTGCCATGGCCCATGAGAAACCGCGACCAGGCTATTCGCATTAATTTATTTCCCGATTCAGTTAATCATTCGATAAAAATAACCACCACGGGAGAACCGAAAGCCATTCCGGTAACAAGCGGCATAGTACGGGTTCCTTATTTTTTAGGAGTTTGGCACGTAAAACAAATAAGCGAAGGAACTATTTCTATTGAGTATTATTTAAATGTAGATCCGGGAGGCAGCATACCCGTATGGATATCCAATATGTTTGTAGCGAAGGGGCCTTATGAAACTTTCGTTAACCTGTCCAGGCTGTTAACAAATTAAATGGCCATTAAATTTGAGATGATTATTTTTTTGCAAAAGCGTCGCTATTCCCATTTACAAAAAATTTAACCAGCAGTGATAACACACTACTTGCACCCGCCACTATAGCCGCTAATTTCTGAAATGTTTCTTCCTGCGTGAAAAATATGAAAAGGGCTACCCCGAGCAATATAATTAAGACAGGAATTCTAAAAGACTGCCAGTTGGAATTTTGCTTAAATTTTTTTTGCATCTGGTAAATTTCTGGAGTGTTCGCTTTTTCTAAAACATAGGCACGGAAGCTCACACTGAATAGTTTTATCTCATGATCATGTATGATAAATAATCCATTTTCCAGCAGGCAATAAATTGGCTCGATATTTTTGAAATTTACCAGGCTGTCTTTTGCAAAATCAAGTAACAGGTATTTTTCTTTTTCGGTGCATTTCTGCCACAGGAAATTGTAAAAAGTTTTTAATTTTTTAATGGTGTCGATCATGTCCTTCTCCTGTTTGTAAATAGCCGTGTTCGTATCTGCAGGAACATAATAATCATATTCGTTTACGAGATTCTTTACATCAGTATCAAAGCCCGGATATGGCTTTTTATAGGTTCTATTGAATTCTAAGACAAGATTTTCAATCTTATTTTCATTAGATCTTTTGCCGTCAATGTCATCAATAAATTTTTTTAAAAAAATTCTTTCTGCAAGAGAACGAACCAAAATATATAAACCACGAATAAGAAGTACAACAATCAATATTAAAAGTAATGCCCGGAAGCTAAAGCCTACAAACTGGTATCTCGGGGGAAAAGTAGAAATAATATTCAGGGATTTTACAGAATCCTGGTTCTTTCTGCCGGATGAAAAATTGTTGGGCAATAGATATCTGAAAAGCAGGGTGTTATCCTGCCGAGACCAATACCATGCCCTGTCAGACGCGGAGTCCTTTAACGAGGGAAATAACAGTGGATCATAATAGTTATTTCCGATTTCGTTTGCTATCGCAAAATAGAATTGCTCATAGCTTCCATTTTGTTTCATTGCAAAAAGTGAATCGTCTTTCCAATTGATAGAATCACTGTAAATTTTATAAATGCCCGAATGGTATTGAAGCATATCAAAATAACCAACCGGTGCCTTAAGCTTGTCCTGGTTTTCAGCAAATTTTATAACCGAAGGACGCCTGTTTTGTAGGGCTTCAGCAAGATACAATTGTCCCTTTTTTAAAGATTGGGTAATTTCCTGGTTGTGTGCATACCAGGTATATAATCCTGCAGGTAACACAGCAAGGCTTAGAATTAAAGTCGTTGCAAGGCCAGAATATTGGGACAGGTATTTTTTCGATTTCGATATTGAGCGGAATTTTTTCTCAGGCGAAAGATAAAATAGCCACATGGTGATATGGAATATTGCCTGGAAGATTAAGAATTGGTTCTCTATTGGATATGCGAAATAACGCGAGTAAAAATAAATTATCAAACTGCATAGGAACTGAAATGCGATAGCTCTAACCGCCTTCTTTTTGTGCCGTATAGCCCTTTTATCTTTGGGGTCCGCATCCTCTTTTGTGGTTGAATAGTTGATCACAAAAAGACCGGATATTACATTAACAGGTGTTAATAATACCAATACCAATATAACATAATTACTGATGCCTAAAAGCCCGGATAGCCCCATAAATATTAACAGCATAATAATGTATGCAACTAAAAAATAAGTGCTTACTACATAAAATTCGCCTGAAGCTTTTTTGGGTATCGCCCATTTTAAAAATACCAGCGGCGAATAAAGCAATGGATTGGCGTAATAGTGCTTTCTGATAAACACAATCCACGTAACGAAGTAGATAAAAAATGATAAAAGGCAAAATAAAAGTGCAAAGGTGAAAATCCTCATGGTTATAGGAACTATATAACCTTTGTCATAAAAAGTAATTAAAGAAAAAGGAATTTTTGATACAGGATTTATGTTTACTGCATTTGCTTTTCCATAAAATTTAATATCGGTAAAGTAAGATGCCTGCCTGCTGCTAATAGCCTCTTTTATTGAACGGGACGGTGACATTTTTTCAATAATATTTTCCCGTAAATTCCTGTTCATATCGGAATGTAACTGCACATTACCAGCATTGTCAATTATGCAAAAGCCAAAACCCGGCGGTAAAATAGTCTGCGTAACTGAAGGCATTTGTGTGGCAACAGCTACAATAAATCCATGTTGAAAACGACTTACCTTGCTAATGATTATTCTGAATTCACCATCGGCCCAACTAGTAATAGGCTCAAAGCCAAAGAAAGAACCTGGGTCACCCGGCAACATGTAGGCTGTATTATTTTTAAAAACCTGGAAATATTTCCGGGTTGCTACGTTGGTAAATAAAGGTTCATCACGGCCGACCTGTCCTTTTATTCTCTGACTGCCTAAAGAATCTGCCCAGAAAATCCTGTCGAAATTGTAGTCCAGCCCCGGAGTATTTGTATGTTCCCGGAAATACTGTATAATTTGATCGGAAATATTAATGTTACCTCCATTGTTCATTTTACTTCGTATAGAATCTTCGGTACTGACCAGGCTGTCCAATAAATCTAATTGCCTGTAAGCACTTACTATATCACTTGTAAAGCCAGTATCAATTTGTGACGATAATTTCGCGAGATAAGATTTCGCTCTCATATCTGCAGACCATAATAATAACACTTGTATTAAAATAAGTGTAAGCAATGCAGGTCCAATAATAAATGATATGGCACTTAGGGAAACGTCTATAAGCCTCACGGTTTCATCATCACCTATCAGGTAAAACTTAATAATAGGAAGAAAAATAAGGAGTACAATTAGCGCAATAACAATCGGATAAATAAATGAAACCGGAATTTCGTGTAAACTGGTACTGTATTCTTTTGCCTTTACCAGGCCACAAAGCAGCACATCATCATTTGCAAAATGGAACGGGTAAGAAAATATTTTATAGGCAACATTTTCAATCTTAATATCGCCTACACTGGCAAATTGGGTGTGTGTTCCGGGAAGCAGGCTGTCTAATTGAATATTTGACATAATACTTAACCCGGGATCCTTATAAACCAGCCCATCTTTTTTATCCACCAATAAATAAGATTCAAACAACTCTTTCTTCTGCGATTGAAAAACAGGATTTAAAATACTATCGGCTGATAACAGAATGCGTGATGCATGGGTTTCATTTTTAAATAAATAGGCAAAATTATTTTGTTGAATAGCAGTTGCCTGGAATTCATCACGGGTGCTATCATAACCGGTATAACCTTGTAAGGTATCAGCGCCGTTTTGCATGGCAACAATATTCGAAAGACTAAAGACTTTTCCTTCAATATTATTTCTATCCAAAAGACCCTGCAGACTTTTTGAGGAAGCTAAGGCGTCACTTTCATATATTTTTCCTCCGGATTTATCAAAATAATTTTTATATAAATTTTGATAATCACTGTTTCTTTCAACAATGGCCGCTTCTATATTCTGCAGAATTAAAAACCCATTTTTATGCAAAACATCTTTATTTACGGGGATGTAGTAGAAATAATACCCAATAAAAAATACGGCTATCAATGTAATAACCGGAACAGAAAAAGTAAGCCGGCTTTTAGGAATTAAATGGGAAACCTTCATATAAACTTATAAATTGTTGTCAATTAGTTCAGTCTTTAAGTGGAGAGGAATTTGTTTTATTGGGTTTGAAAGTAAAATACATTTTTATTTTTGCAAAAGATATGGAGACAGCTTTTAATTTCAGGGGTTATTCTTATTCGTTACATCGATTTCTTCTGTAGCATCTTAAGTTTTTAAGAAGCCATTTCGTGTTCCAAAATCTTCTTTCTTGTGAGTTCTCAGGTGGGGATAAATAACATGCTTTAAATTTTGCACATCAAATTAAGACAAATATTTTATATATACCAAGCAGGGTGTTAGGGTAAAACACGGGTAACCTGCCGTTTATGTCACTGCAATTTCTGCACGCTGGCGAACCGGTTATTTCACAATTTCCGTGTAAAATAAGTTCTTCATATTTTCTGGCATCATTTTAGGTAATAGTATAGGCAACAATCAAAATGTTAACTAAAAAACACAATTATGAAATCTACTAAATTAAAAATTCTGTTTGCAGGCATAAGCATTTTTGCCGTTACATCCATCTTTGCGCAAGACAGCCCGAGTACCCCTAAACCGGATACGTCAAAGGCTCCTAAGCCTGACTCGACCAGTATGGTAATACTTAGCAGGAATAATAATTTGCTGCGTAACAATGTTTATGCAATGACATCACTTCAGGCAACTAATGTGAATAATTTTGTTGCAAAAAAAGAAGCTGAAAATGAGATACTATCACAAAAATCTTCAGTAAAAATTTCAGCGTAATTACCATCGTTCAATCGACGGGTAATAAAGAATTTTGAACCTCATTACACCCGCAGTTTTTTAAAAATTGCGGGTTTTTTAATTAATTAAAATTGAATAAATGTACAAGGATTTGGCGCTCATTATTGCTGTCAAATTGCAATTACCTGCTTAACGGTCGTTTACCGATCAGCAACTTTGTAAAGCCATGGTTTTGTTTGCGCTTACCGTACCTCTTTATTTTATAACACTCCTTTACAATCCTGCTGAATAATCAGCAAGTATCGGGTTGCGGACCTTCACTATTCCGCCTAATTTTGTGTTATAAAAAAAGAAATGAAAGAAAATCACAAAACCAACTACGCCCGTATTGAAGAAGCCATTGGTTATATAACTGCCAATTTTAAAACACAACCAGGGTTAGATGAGATAGCCGAAAAGGTTCATGTAAGCCCCTATCATTTTCAACGGCTTTTTACAGCTTGGGCAGGGGTAAGTCCAAAAAAATTTCTTCAGTACATCAGCGTAGCGTATGCAAAAGGTATCTTAAAAGATAAGCAGGCCACTTTATTTGACGCAGCCTTTGAAACAGGGCTTTCCGGCACAGGGCGTCTCCACGACTTGTTTATAAGCATCGAAGGAATGACACCCGGTGAATATAAAAATGGAGGAGAAAATCTGATCATCAATTACAGCTTTGCGGAAAGTCCCTTTGGAAATATACTGGTGGCGTCCACGGCTAAAGGTATTTGCCACATGGCTTTTGCAGATTATGAGCAGGAAGCATTAGCAACTTTGCAAAAGAATTTTCCAAATGCCCGGTATAACCAAATGGTGGATATCGTCCAGCAAAATGCACTCTACATTTTCACTCAAGACTGGAAAAGTCTTGACAAAATAAAACTGCATCTGAAAGGCACAGCATTTCAGCTAAAAGTGTGGGAAACCCTTCTCAAAATTCCCAGGGGGCAATTAGCAACTTATGGAAACATCGCCGAAAACATTCAACACCCGAAAGCTTCACGGGCAGTAGGTTCTGCTATCGGCGACAATCCTGTAGCTTTTTTAATTCCTTGTCATCGGGTTATCCAATCAACAGGTTCTTTCGGGCAGTATCATTGGGGTAGCAACCGCAAAACAGCCATGATTGGATGGGAAGCAGCAAGAGAATATTTATTAATTGCAACACCTGAGATATGAAAGAAGTAAAGGACATACTGTCGGCTATTAGCTGGCCGGCGATAACGAAACAAATGGATGACAAAGGATTTGCAATTCATCCAGGATTATTAACAAATGAGCAATGCGGCAATTTGGTAGATAATTATAGCAGTACAGAACTTTACAGAAAAACAGTTGTTATGGAACGGTATCGTTTTGGATCTGGCGAATACAAATATTTCAATTATCCACTACCGGGTCTCATTCAAACAATACGCGAAAACGTGTATACGCATCTTGCTTCTATTGCAAATGAGTGGATGAGCGTATTGAAAATTGAAAAGCAATTTCCCAATTCGTTTACTGAATTACAAACCCTTTGTCATGCTAACAGCCAGGTACAACCCACGGTGTTGATTTTAAAATATGGCAAAGGCGGGCACAATACCATGCACCAGGATTTATATGGGGATATATTTTTTCCTATCCAGGCAGTCGTATTTTTGAATAAACCCGGCAAAGATTATACCGGCGGCGAATTTGTACTGATACAGCAAACCCCAAGGGCACAGTCAAAAGCAATTGTATTGCAGCCAGACCAGGGTGACCTGCTATTGTTCACCACCAATTACAGGCCGGTAAAAGGCGCCAAAGGGTATTACCGGGTAAATATGAAACATGGTGTAAGTGAATTGCACGATGGAAAACGACACACACTTGGGATCATTTTTCATGACGCGTTAAATTGAGTATACATGATAGGTCATGTTGAGTTAAGCCCATCGGCGCTACGGGCACTGATCAGGCAGCATAAAATAAGCTTTGGCGGAAATGAAAGACTCAAAATTTACGGAAGTTTGAATTGTAGTTCCGGCAGGAGAATGAAGAAAGCGAACCGTGTTTTTTTTGCTTCAGAAAAAGAAGCAGTTACACAAGGCTATAGGCCCTGCGGTCGCTGCATGCATGAAAAATACGGACAATGGAAGGCAACAAAATAAAATTCATACAAAATGGATCAGTTTGATAAGGGTAAAAACCTGTTACCCTGCGATGGCGATGTAACTTACCACAACAGGATATTGCAACCGGAAATTGCCACATATTATCTAAGTAAATTGCTCCTGAACATAGAATGGAAAAACGATGAAGCAATTATTTTCGGAAAGCATATTGTTACCAAACGTAAGGCGGCGTGGTACGGCGATAACGGTTATGCCTATACGTATTCAAACATAACCAAAACTGCATTGGCCTGGACAAAAGAATTGCTGGAGTTAAAAAATATCACAGAGAAAGTTACGGGTGCAACTTTCAATTCATGTTTACTCAATCTATACCATAGCGGCGAAGAGGGAATGGCCTGGCATAGCGATGACGAAAGTTCTTTGGGCCGAAATGCGGTGATTGCTTCACTCAGCCTGGGCGCCGACCGAAAGTTTGCTTTTAAGCACAAACAAACCAGCCAGACGATCTCTATTTCATTAGCAGGTGGTAGCTTATTAGTGATGAAAGGATCTACTCAAACCAACTGGCTGCACTGTTTACCAAAAACAAAAAAATTAAAACTACCCAGGGTTAATTTGACGTTCCGTACGATGGTAGACAAAGCTTCCTGATAGCATCAAAATCGCCATAAAGCGTATCAGCAGGTTTTTGCCATTATAAAAATATGCAGGCTTTCTTTTCAGATAGCATTAGAGTAGTATCGCATAATTGCATAATTTCATCCCTCAAAAGACTTTTAGATGATACGTTTTACCGCAGCAGGCATTTGCCTGTTAACCACCGTTATTTTTTCACAAAACATTTCTGCACAGGATACCTCTTCAATCTATAACAAGAACAAGGTATTTGATCCTTCTTTTATGTCACAGGATGCTACCAAGTTCAGAAGTGCTAACGGCGCGCCGGGTCCTAAGTATTGGCAAAACAGCGCTGACTATATTATTCATTCTACACTCGATGAAAAAGACACAACACTTACCGGAACAGTAACCATCAATTATACCAACAACAGCACCGATGAATTAAAATACCTGTGGTTGCAACTGGATCAGAATCTTTTTAATCCCGGCTCACGGGGTGCAGCAACCACGCTGGTTTCAGGAGACCGCTTCGATGTGAAGGGTTACACCAAAGGCGGTTATCATATTCAGTCAGTGTCGGTACTATACAAAGGTAAAACCTATGAAATAAACCAAGTAATTACTGATACGCGCATGCAGTTGCGTTTGCCCTTTACCGTTAAGCCTGGCGGCGATAAGATAACTATTACCGTAAATTATTTCTTTTCTATTCCGCAATATGGTGCCGATCGCATGGGAAGATTGTATACAAAAAATGGTGTTATTTATCAGCTCGCGCAATGGTATCCAAGGATGTGCGTGTATGATGCTGTACAGGGATGGAACACGCTACCTTACATGGGCCTGGGGGAATTTTATTGTGAGTATGGCAACTTCGATTATTATGTTACCGTACCTGCAAATATGATTGTGGCAGGCTCGGGCGACTTGCAAAACCCACAACAAGTGCTAACGGCTTCCGAAATAAGCAGGCTGAAGGATGCACGCCAAAGCGACAGCACGGTTGCGATTATTAAAGAAGACGAAGTGGGTACTGCGTCTATGCGCCCGGCAAACAAAGGGATGCTTACCTGGCACTTTACTATGCAAAATTCCCGTGATGTTTCGTGGACTGCATCCAAAGCGTTTATGTGGGATGCCGCCCGCATTAATTTCCCGTCCGGAAGAAAAGGTATTTCCATGGCGGTGTACCCGGTGGAAAGTAAAGGCTACAATGCTTACGGAAGATCGACCCAATATTTAAAGCAGAGCATAGAATTTTATTCCAAAGATTATTTTGAATATCCATGGAACTCTGCCGTAGTGGTGGCTGGAGTTGCTTTGGGAATGGAGTACCCGGGCATCGTTTTCTGCAGCTATAAAATCGGGAAAGATAATTTATGGCATGATGTAACGCACGAAATCGGGCATAACTGGTTTCCCATGATTGTTGGAAGCAATGAAAGGCGATTTATGTGGATGGATGAAGGCATGAATACATTTATCAACGGCTATGCGTCCAATTCGTTTAATCATGGTGAATATGGAGATACTGCCAACCGGAGTATTTTAGGAATGGCTAGATCCATGACGGGGAGTAATGATGCTTTGATGACACCCCCGGAATCCATAGGCCTCGGCGATTATGGCCAGTATTATTTTAAAACGGCGACTGGTCTGAATATTTTACGCAACAATGTAATAGGTCCTGACAGGTTTGATTATGCATTTAAAACCTACATACAACGCTGGGCGTTTAAGCATCCGCAACCGGAAGATTTCTTCCGAACCATGAACGATGCCGCCGGCGATAATCTCAACTGGTTTTGGAAAGAATGGTTTTATGAAACGTGGAAACTGGATCAATCTGTAAAGGAAGTTAAATATGTGGGTGATAGTGCGGTCAACGGCGCCTTAATTACCATCGAAAATTTACAGCAAATGGCCATGCCTGTAATTGTAAAGGTTACCGAGGAAAATGGCAACACCAAAGAAATAAAATTACCTGTGGAAGTATGGCAACGTGGTGGTGAATGGACCTTTAAATATAATTCTACAACACCTGTCACTTCAATTGTTATAGATCCTGATGGTACCCTACCCGACATCGACCGTGAAAATAATAACTGGAACAGCAAAGAATAATTTCTAAAAGCAACGTTTGGGAATATTCGAAAGCGGAGGAACTATATTAAATCTTACAGAATTTGCTTTTCCAATCGCGGTTATTTTTAAGAAAAAAAAAGCCGTGTGGCGATATTAAATGGTCTATGTTTATTTTCGAATCATTTTATACATTCATGTTTATTAACAATTATTCTTTTTTAAATTTTTTTGGATGAAAAAATCATTGGCCCTTTTTCTTCTTTTAACAACTCTCCGGTTGACTGCGCAGGTAATCACTTCATCACAAATAGATTCGTTGACGGAGCTTACATTAAAAACTTTTGATGTGCCCGGTATAGCTGTTGCCATAGTGAAGGATGGAAAAGTGATTCACGCAAAAGGATATGGAGTGAGATCATTACATACAAAACAGCAGGTGGATGTTAATACTTTATTTGGTATCGCCTCCAACACAAAAGCCTTCACAGTAGCTGCTTTAGGGATATTGATGGATGAAAATAAAGTAAAATGGGACGATAAAGTAACTGACTATATTCCTGAATTCAGGATGTATAACCCGTACGTAACAGAAGAATTCACTATAAGAGATTTGCTTACACATCGCAGCGGCCTTGGCCTGGGTGCAGGTGATCTGATGTTCTGGCCTGACTCAAATAATTTTACCAGGAAAGATATGATTCATAACCTGCGTTATTTAAAACCCGTTTCTTCTTTCAGAACAAAATATGATTATGATAACAACTTATACATGGTAGCCGGTGAGGTGGTGGCAAGGGTCTCGGGAATGAGTTGGGAAGATTTCATTCAAAAAAGAATTTTAGATCCGTTGAATATGAGCCGTTCCGCACCTTCTTTTAACCGTTTAAAAGATAAATCGGATGTCATAGATCCCCACGCACCGGTTGATGGTATAGTAAAGCTTATCCGCCGCGATGCAAATGAAACACTCGATGCCGCCGGTGGTATATATTCTAATCTCACGGATATGTGTAAGTGGATCATCATGCAAATGAATAATGGAAAATATGATGATACCAAACGACTATTTAGCAATGATGTGCACGAAGAAATGTGGACACCCCAAACTATTATTCCCGTTAGAGGTGAAACTCCTTATAACACTCATTTTGCAAGTTATGGCCTGGGATGGTTTTTAAGCGATGTCCATGGATACAAACAAGCCACACACACCGGGGGACTCGCCGGAATTGTTACACAGGTAACACTTATTCCTGAAATGAAACTGGGCATAATTGTTTTCACCAACCAGCAATCGGGGGCTGCATTTAGTGCCATTACCAATACCATTAAAGACAGCTATTTCGATATAAAGGGCCGCGATTGGATAAAGCAGTATCTCGAGGGAGTAGTTGCCGGTGAAGGTAAAGAGAAGGAAATACTTGATAATGTTTGGAAGGAGGTAGCAGCACAGCAAAAAGATAATGCCAGGGCAGACGTGAATTTATTTACGGGCAGGTATACCGATAAATGGTTTGGAGATGTGGTGATATCAGTAAATGATGGTAAAATGTGGTTTCGCTCCGAAAGATCTTTTTTATTAAATGGTGAAATGCTTCCATACAAGGGAAATACATTCGTGGCAAAATGGACGGACAGAAGTATGGATGCCGATGCTTATGTAATGTTTGACCTGAATAAAGATGGTAAAGCTTCTGCAATGAAAATGAGTGCCCTCTCACCGCTGACAGATTTTAGTTATGATTTCCAGGACCTGGATTTTAAGAAAATACAATAAACGGCTGTGGGTTTGATAGGGAAAATAAAAAAGAATATGATACATTATTTATTAAAGACGAAAAGAACATATGCTTTCTGCATTGACACCACTATGACAATTGTTGCCATTGTAGAGGTCAGAAAAAACAGTAGTATATTTATGATATAACCGCGATGCAAAAAATAACTACCACTCTTTTATTTTGCTTTATTTTGATGCAAACTTTTGGTCAAACCCGGAAAAAAGTAAGCTCCTACCTGCTGGTACAATACAACCAAACAATTTATGACCGAACAATTGGTAACAATCCCTGGGGTGTTGGAGCAGGGCTTCAGACATTTTTTAATTCCAGAGTAAAGTTTGCGCCAACCATTGAATTAACAGGAGATATTTACCTGGCTGATGATAAAGTTTTAAGACTAAACCCCGATGGCACCATACCAACAAAATATAATGATGTTCGTGGAATGATAAACCTGTTTGTCGGTTCATCATACCATCTTACTCAAAATGTATACGGATCTTTTATAGCCGGACCTTCCTTTATCGGCGGAAAGACTTTCATTGGAATAAAGCCTTCATTAGGTTTTTATTTTTCTAAAAATAAACGCTGGACCGGCAGGCTTTCTTATATTAATATTTTTAACCGGGACATCAAAACAAAAGAAGATTTCGGAACTATTAGTTTTGCAATTGGAAGGAAACTTTTTTGATAAAACGTTATGCTGGTTTTTTTTAACGGGCTGATAACACGAAAACCATCCAATCGCAATAATTAAAAAAAAAATAAAAGCGGTAATTTTCGACCTGGCAGGAAGGTTAGTTAACACGTTACCGCTTTATACCCCAACGTTCCGCGAATCCGTGGAGCCACTTGTCAAACATCCCGTTTCTTTTGCTGAGATAACAGCCACTTTCCGGCCTTGATAAGAAGGAACCATCATGGCGTTAGCACCTCTTCACTATGATGAAGGAATTACTTACTATTTACATTTTTAATAATTGTTACATGACCAATGCAGCTGCCCTTGCTTCTGAGTGGTTAATTTAAAAAAGGGGAATACATGCGGATACTTCTGCCATGGGCATTTCACTACATCCTGTTTCTATAATTGACCATTTAAGCGTAAATAAAAATTCTGTTCTTACTTGGCTTGCACGATGGGGCTTTTCAATATTGTTTTAAATTAGCCTGATAAAAAATAAGTACTTTCAACTAATCTTTATAACGAATTGCCATAAATTTACCGCTTACATTAATACTTTATAATGAAAAATTGCTTACGGTTTTATTTTCTGATCCTTCCTGCTTTTATTTTGTTTTTATTCGGTTGTAACAAACGCTCCGGCACTCCAAAAGTGTTGGTCTTTACCAAAACTGCGGGCTATCACCATGCCTCTATAACGGCGGGGGTAAACGCAATTATGAAACTGGGACTGGAAAACAATTTTGAGGTGGATACAACTTCCAACGCCGAAACATTTACGGAAGACACATTAAAAAAATATGCGGCGATTGTATTTTTAAATACAACAGACACTGCAGATGTTCTTCTTAATAATTACCAGGAAAACGCTTTTCAACGATATATTGAAGCTGGCGGAGGGTTTGTTGGTATTCATGCCGCAACAGACGCAGGCTATCATTGGGGCTGGTACACAAGACTGGTCGGGGCTAATTTTAATGGCCATCCTGAACAACAAACGGCTACGTTGCACATCGTTGATAAAAATGATATTTCTACAAAACATCTACCCGATCCCTGGATAAGGAAAGATGAATGGTACAATTTCAAGAATCTTAATAATGATGTACATGTATTACTAAGTATTGATGAAAAAAGTTATAAGGGTGGTACCAATGGAGATTATCATCCAATGGCCTGGTATCATGAATATGACGGCGGAAGAGCGTGGTACACGGAGTTAGGGCATACTGACGAATCTTACGGCGATCCAAATTATTTAAAACATATTTTGGGTGGGATTGAATACGCCATAGGAGATAATAAAGAATTGGATTACGCAAAAGTTACCATACAACTCCTACCAGATGAAGACCGGTTTGTAAAAACTCAGTTAGTCCAGGGTACTTTTTTCGAGCCAACAGAAATGACCATTCTTCCGAACCTAGACGTGCTGGTTGCACAACGTCGTGGAGAAATCCTCCTGTATAAAAATGATACCAAAACTGTAAAGCAGGTGGGGTTCTTAAATGTGTATTGGAAAACAACACATACGCCCAATGTAAATGCAGAAGAGGGATTGCTGGGTCTTCAGAAAGATCCCAATTTCGCCAAAAACCATTTTGTGTATTTATACTACAGCCCGGTAGATACCTCTGTTAATCGTTTGTCGCGTTTTACTTTTAATAATGATTCTATTGATCCCGCATCGGAAAAAATAATTTTACAATTATATTCTCAAAGAGAAATTTGTTGCCATACAGGCGGCTCGATTGCTTTTGGAAAAGACCGGATGTTATATGTGTCTACGGGCGACAACACGACTCCATTTAATGAACCCAATCAACCTTATGTAAGTCATGGTTACGCTCCCCTGGATGATCGCCCGGGTCATGAGCAGTATGATGATCGCCGGAGCGCCGGCAACACCAACGATTTGCGTGGTAAGATACTTCGCATTGATGTAGATGAACAAGGAAACTATACGATACCCGATGGTAATTTATTTCCAAAAGGTATGGAAAAAACAAGACCGGAAATTTACGTTATGGGAGATCGCAATCCATACCGTATTTCAGTAGATCAAAAGACAGGCTTTTTATATTGGGGGGAAGTGGGTCCTGATGCAAACAATGATAGCATGGATACCCGTGGCCCGCGGGGCTATGATGAATTTAACCAGGCAAGAAAAGCGGGCTTTTTTGGCTGGCCATTTTTTATAGCCAATAATATTCCTTACAGGGCTTATGATTATGCCACAGGCAAATCAGGTGAAGCATTCGACCCGGCAAAACCAATAAATAATTCACTCAACAATACAGGTTTGCAGGAATTGCCCCCGGCGAATCCCGCATTTATCTGGTATCCCTATGGAAAGTCAAAGGATTTTCCACAGCTTGGAGGCGGTGGCAGATGTGCAATGGCCGGGCCGGTTTATTATACGGATATGTATCCTAAAGAAACACGTTTACCGGATTATTACAACGGCAAACTATTTATTTATGAATGGATACGCGGATGGATAAAAGTGGTGACGATGTTACCTAACGGCGATTTTGACAATATGGAACCATTTATGCTGCATACAAAATTTGCAAATCCATCTGATATGGAAGTGGGTCCTGATGGCAGAATTTATGTACTGGAATATGGTACCGGATGGTTTGCCAAAAATCCGGATGCCGGTCTGTCGCGCCTGGATTATATAGCAGGAAACAGGCCACCGGAAATCAGTTCAATCAATGTTGATAAGACTTCCGGAGATGTACCTTTACAAATAACAGCAACCGTAAACGCAAAAGATCCTGATCATGATCCGCTTTCTTATGAATGGGATTTGGGGAATGATACCAAGGTTGAAACAACGGAGCCAAAGCTGCAATACACACTCAGCAAAGCGGGAGAATATGCCGTTTCGGTTGAGGTAAAAGATGATAAAAAAGCTTCTTCAAAAAGTGGAACTTTTAATGTATACGCAGGCAACGAAGCGCCGACCGTAAACATAGGCATTGATGGCAACAAAACATTTTACTTCCCGGGCAATGATGTAAAATATCATGTAGATATAGAAGATAAAGATGATACCGCCAAAATAAAAGATTTAAATAATTTGATTGTTTCTGCCGACTATGCTGAGGGAACAGACAAAGCGGGCTCATCGCAGGGCCATCAAATATTGAGCGAAGCCATTATGGGTAAAAATTTAATGATGTCGCTGGATTGTAAAAGCTGTCATAAAGTAGAGGAAAAATCGGTCGGGCCTGCGTTTACATCAGTTTCGCAACGGTATCAAAAAGATCCAAACGCGATGACCTATCTTGCCCAAAAAGTAATTAAAGGAGGCAGTGGTGCGTGGGGGCAGGTGGCTATGGCCGCACATCCTGACTTAAAAGAAGAAGATGCCAAACAGATTATTACGTGGGTATTATCGCTCGCCAATGACAATAAAAACGTAAAATCTTTGCCGGCTAAGGGCACTGTAAATGCAACATTACATAAGCCCGTAAAAAGTAATGGTGTATTGTACATTTCAGCGGTATATACTGATAAAGGAGGCGATAATATTAAACCGCTTAGTGGCAGCGATATGGTTGCATTACATAACAATAAAATGACTTTTGACAATGTAACCAACATGCAGGGATACACTAAAGGAGAATATAACGGGACCGCCTACATGCTTTTACCACAGAACACCGGGTGGTTTAGTATTGATAGTATCGATCTCTCCGGAATTTCCCGCGCAGCAATCACGATGGGTTGGCAAAATACGCCTGTTACAGCCTGCGTTTTTGAAATTCATGTTGATGCGCCGGGTGGCAACAAAATAGGTGAATTTTCTTTTGCAGGTAAAGGTGAAAGCTCCGCAGGGAAATCTGAAAAGGCTCCGCCACAATTTGCTACCCTCAACTCCACATTAACCCAGGTAATCGATGGAAAGCCGCATAATCTCTATATCACAAGTAAATCAAAAGATCCGAAAGCAACAGCAAATGCAGCGTTCACATCCATAGAATTTTTTCTCAAATAGATGCAACAAAACCCGGTAAGACCACCTTTTTTGTTGTTTCACATCATTAAAGTGAAATGAACACAATTTCAGCACAGTAAATTTTCTCAGCGCTGAGGAATTAATTTTTTGCAAAATGGTTATTACTGAAGAAACTCTATATTGTACATGTAAAAGTTGCTACCACAATAATTGCTTATGAAAAAATTTCGATGGGATTTGATTGGAATATTTGGAGGTATCACCGGTGTCGTAATCGCAATTATTGCTGTTATAAAAGCCGGTGGCCCTGACAGCTTCAATATCGCCATTGCGATGGTGATCGTTTTTGGTGGCATGGGGTATATTTTATATAAATTTTTATGGGGTCCCCGGGCTAATGTCAAACGATTGCAAAATACCGGTATTCGTGGCAAGGCAAAAATTTTGGAAGTGCACGAAACCAATATTGCCGTCAATAACAATCCCCAGCTCAGGATCGTACTGGAATTAAAAAATAATGCCGGCGAGGTGTATACTGCCACCTGCAAAATGATTGTATCAAGATTGAGGCAAAACTATTTTCAATCCGGCAAACAAGTAAATGTAAAAATTGATCCGAAGAATGAAAAAAATGTGATTGTGGATATTACGTAAAACTGATTTCGATTTTGATTTTGGTTAAATGGTTGCTGTTTTCTTTCCGTATCATGTTCAAACGCCAACTGATTTTTTTAAGTATTCCAAATCAGGTCACGATACGTATCTTTTTAAATTCGGGAATAAATAAGTATTATGTTTTCATTTCATCTTAATTAAACCGGCGTTTATGAAAAAATTGCATTTTCATTTCATCACCCTTGTATCAGTTATTGGCCTTATCGCCTGTGGTACCCAGGCCAGGAAACCACATGAAAATTTAAAGAGCGCAAGGATTGATTCGATTGGTGTACGGTTTGAAATGATTACTAATGCTATTGAGGCTCCCATTGAAATGGACGTGTCACCTGATAATACCAACCGAAATTTCATAACCGATAACGCTGGCAAGATCTGGATTCTTAAAAACGATTCCTTATTGGCAAAACCTTTTTTTAATATTTATGATAAACTGGGGGAACAGGACAAAAAATCAAAGATAGGTTCTATCTTCAGCATGGCTTTTCATCCACAATTCTCAACAAACAGGAAATTTTACGTTTGCTATAATGCCCCTTCAAAGATGCATGAAAATATTTGCAAACTGGTGGTCTCAGAATTTACCGCCAGCAAAACCAACCCGGATGTAGCAGACCTCACAACGGAATACCCTGTGTTGGAATTAGAAGGCAAGAACAGTAAGGATAACGGCGCCCAAATAGCCTTTGGCCCGGAAGGTTATTTATATATTTCAATTGGCGATAACAAAGGAAGCGACACCTCATATAAATACCGTGCTCAAAATTTACATTTTTTAAACGGTAAGCTGCTGCGGATTGATATCAATAAAACACCCTATGCCATCCCGGCTGATAATCCTTTTGTTACCACAAAAAGTGCCAGGCCGGAAATTTGGGCTTATGGCTTTCGTAAAATGTGGCATTTTTGTTTTGAACCCGGAACACATCAATTATTTGGCGCTGATGTTGGAGAAGAGAAAGAAGAGGAAATCGACATTGTTACAAAAGGGGCAAACTATGGCTGGCCGGCTAAAGAGGGCGACAGCAGTTTTGAAAAAAGCGTTTTGAACAATGCGTCTGCGTACACTTCTCCCATTAACGCATATACGCACAAAGATGGTATTTGTGTTATCGGTGGTAACTTTTACTATGGAAAGGACATCCCCCTGCTATCCAATAAATATGTTTTCGCTGATTTTAACGGGAGCCTGTTTGCACTTATGAAAAATGCGCAGGGAAACTGGACGAGGCAACCGTTAAAGGTACACAACAGGCCCGCTGATCCTTTAATAATTTGTGGCTGTAACGTTGACGGAAATAATGACATATTTGTTATGGGCTTTTTAAATACCAAATCGGGAAATAAAGGCGCCGTCTATAAAATTGTAAAGGGATAGAGGTTGCCGCATTACACCACTACACTCAAAGAGAGAAAAAATCAATCCGGCTGTTGTCACCGAAACGCGCAATTTGCCAGTTAAAAATTGCCCTTGTTTATGTAGACAACCGCGGCATATTTTCGACCGCAGTTAAACAACAAATGCTTTTAGTATCTTTTTCGATAGCTGACAACTGCCCATCCGTTTAATAAAACAGCAAATCCGAATACAATAAGGAATTGATTTTTTATATCTGCAAAACCACTACCTTTTAGCACCACCAACCGCATGACATCTATAAAATAGGAAACGGGATTTACCCTGGTAACCATCTGCGCCCATTCAGGCATGCTGTCAATAGAAGTGTATAATCCACCGAGTAAAATAAAGATCATCATCAGGAAAAATGAAATAAGCATAGCCTGCTGCTGTGTGGCAGTATAGGTGGAAATCAACAAACCCAGCCCCAACACGGCCAATAAATACACGGCAGCAAAACAGAAAATCACCCCTAAACTACCGGCCGGAATAATGCCATAAAAAAGCCTTGAAATACCCAGGCCAATAGCCAGCACTATCAATCCCAGGATCCAGAAAGGAATCAGTTTGGCTAAAATAAACTCGTATTTCTTTATGGGAGTTACATTGATTTGCTCAATGGTTCCTATTTCTTTTTCTTTTACAATATTTAATGCCGCAAGAAAAGTACCGACCATCGTTACTAAAATCACCAATATACCCGGCACCATAAAATATTTGTAATTCATGAGGGGATTGTACCAGTCAGATGAAACTACTTCAATATTTAACTCCGGGCTGAAGCGCGGAAGTTGTATCCATTGCATTCGAACCTCCCGGTTAAAATCCCGTATGATCAAACCAAGGTAAGCGCCACCCAGGTTAGCTTTTACTCCATTAATTGCGTTAACCGCCACAAACAATTTGGCTTCATTTTGTTCAACTAAATCCTTTTGAAATGAACGGGGTATTTCAAGAATAAGATCGGCCTTATCTTTTTCGATGGGTACCAGCGATTGAGCATAAGATGAAGTATAGCTCTCCAAAATAAAATATCCTGAAGCCGTTATTTTTGAAATTAACTTTCGCGAATAAGTAGAATGATCGTGATCTGTCACACTGATGTTTATATTTTTCATTTCATAGTCTGCAGCCCACGGCAATACCATTAACTGAATAACCGGCATCAGGAATATAATCCGCAGAATAGAAGTATCGCGAAATATTTGCCTGAATTCTTTTTGCAATAAAAATAATAATACCCTCATTCCAGCCTGATTTTGAAATTTTTAATACTTAATACCAGGAAAAAAAATAGCATACCGCTGAGGACCAATACTTCTTTCCAGATCAATGAAAATCCAACGCCTTTTATCATTACAGATTTTACAATAGTATAAAACCATTTTGCAGGAACTGCATTTGAAATCATGCGCAAAGGCCATGGCATATTTTCAATGGGAAACATAAACCCACTTAACATTACGGTCGGCAAAAATAACGCGACTAGTGCCACAAACATGGCTGTTTGCTGGGAATCGGTTACAGAAGAAATGAGCAGACCCAAAGCAAGTGATGTAAGCGTAAATAAAATACTGACACCTATTAACAATACCAGGCTTCCATTAATGGGAACTTCCAATACAAAAACACTCAGCAATAAAATACTCATGATGTTGACAATGGATAACAACAAATAGGGAACGGCCTTAGCTATAACAATCTTTAAGGGTTGCACGGGCGATACCAGTAAAACTTCCATAGTGCCGGTTTCTTTTTCACGCACGATAGTAATCGCGGTCATCAATGTACATACGAGCATCAGCACCATCGCCATTACTCCCGGCACAAAACTGTATGCGCCTTTTAGCTCAGGATTATACAACATGCGTATTTCCGTGTGGATGGTGAATGGCAGTTTTCTTTCATCAGTGATACGCTGCTGGTAATCCATGATAATTGCCGTTGCATAATTAGTAAGCGTATTCGCGACGTTGGGGTCAGATGCATCGGCAATTAACTGAATTTGTGCTTTATTAAAATGAGCGATGTCCTCGTTAAAATTCCGTGGAAAAACGACAACCATCTTTATATTCCCCGTTTTAAATTCAGCATCGATATTATTATAATTATCGAGATTTTTTACAACATCAAAATACCGGCTGGCATTTACCTGGTCAGTAATCGCTTTGGTACCAACATCTTTAGAATAATCAAGCACCGCAATTTTAGAATTCTTCACCTCGTTGGTTAATGCAAAACCAAAAATTATTATTTGGGCAATAGGCATTCCCAAAAGAATAAACATAGTTTTCCTGTCACGAAGAATGTGATAAAATTCTTTTTTTACAAATGAGAAAAATTGCTTCATATCACTTTCTTTTTAATTCAGGCAAAATGGGGTCAGGCCGGGCAAACACCTTGACGCATGCTTCTTGTATTCATGATATTCCCTGCCAAATTTTTTTTCAGAACCCGGTTCTTTACAGATGATGAAGTAAACGGTATTACTAATAAAAAAAGACACCGCCCATATCAATATACTCTTTAACCATGAGATCAGCGATTGTCTCTCCAACACCATTAGCACCCCAGGTATCATAGGGTTTCTCACACATCTGTAAAGGCCTGGCAGTACAAACGTCCTTATTATTGACCCCGGTGCTAATGTACCTTTGCAATACCGAATGAATGAGGAAATTATTGACGCCATTACCAGTAATCCGTAACAAATACATACAAGGTCTGAAAATAATTGCGAGGCCCAATTAATGGCTACTCTTTTCTCAATATAAACAGGAACGATAACCAATAGGGTAACCGGGAGAATAGAGGAGAATATTTGTTGTATTACATTTTTCATTATTCACTTCTTGTTGCTTTCCTGGCCAGCTTTAAAAAAACGTCGTCCATTGATGTGGCTTCATATGTTTTCTTGAGTGCCGAAGGCGCGTCTAATGCCTCAATTCGCCCGTCAACCATGATGCACACCCGGTTACAATATTCTGCTTCATCCATATAATGCGTAGTGACAAAAACCGTTATACCCAAGGCGGCAGCGTTATAAATCATGCTCCAGAACTCTCTTCTTGTTACCGGATCCACGCCACCCGTAGGTTCATCCAGGAAAACAATTTGTGGTTCATGAAAAATAGCAACGGAGAACGCCAGCTTTTGCTTCCATCCCAGGGGTAATGACTTCACGAGTTTATCAGCTTCATTTTCCAGGTGCAGGTCTTTAACAACTGCTTTCGTTTTCTCCTTTATAAAATCATTACTTTTTCCATAAATGCCCGCGTAGAACTGGATGTTTTCTTTCACGGTAAGATCTTCGTATAAAGAAAACTTCTGGCTCATATACCCAATATTTCTCTTTATTTTTTCTGTTTGATGATACACGTCAAAACCCGCGACAGTAGCCCTTCCCGTTGTAGGAATCGACAATCCACACAACATTCTCATGGCGGTAGTTTTGCCGGCACCGTTAGCTCCGAGAAAACCAAATATTTCACCTTTATTTACTTCAAATGAGATGGCATCCACAGCAGTAAAGTCTCCAAATTTTTTGGTGAGCTGATCAACAGTTATTGCCTTTTCAATGTCCATATCAGTTTTTCATTAACGCGATAAAACAATCTTCAACACCTGGCCGCACAAGTTGTATCTCAAGACCGTCAGCAGCATATTGTATCAAATGATTTTTTAATTTTTCTTCTTCATTTTTATGCTTCATGACCACATGATGATATGCACCAAAGAAATAAGCATCTTCTACTTCTTCAAATTTCCTGAGGTCATTTAATAAAGGAAGCATTTTAGAAGAACGAACTGCAAACAACTCTTTTTGAAACCTGTCAATAATGCCATCAGGCGTGTCAATTGACAGTATATTTCCATTTTGTATCAGTGCTACACGATCGCATTTTCCGGCTTCATCCATATAAGGCGTACTTACCAAAATAGTAATACCCTGGCCTTTTAACTTCTTCAACATCTCCCAAAATTCTTTCCGGGAAACTGCGTCTACGCCGGTTGTTGGTTCGTCAAGAAATAAAATCGACGGCCTGTGAATCAACGCACAGCAAAGCGCCAGCTTTTGTTTCATGCCGCCTGATAATTTGCCGGCTCTTCTTTTTTTAAAGGGCTCAATCTGCACATAGATATCTTTAATAAGATCATAATTTTTTTTGACAGAAGTCTCAAATATCGTGGCAAAAAATGCCAGGTTTTCCTCCACCGTTAAATCCTGGTATAAAGAAAACCGTCCCGGCATATACCCTACCCGCTTCCTGATCTCTTTATAATCTTGCACTACATCAAACCCGTCTACGGTTGCCTCACCTTCATTAGCCAATAATAAAGTGGTGAGTATTCGTATCAAAGATGTTTTACCGGCACCATCGGGGCCTATGATGCCAAACAATTCTCCCCTGTTCACCTCAAACGAGATACCGTACAGTGCCTGCATTTTAGTAGTCTTTGACCCGTAAAATTTAATAATATTTTTGGCTGTTACCGCGGGTTTCATTTCTGCATAGTATTCATTAAAAAATTTATTGGCAGGGGTATAGTTCAGGGTTTAAAAATTACTTCCCCATACATACCGATTTTTAAGTAGCCATCATTTGTTACTCTTATTTTCATCGCATATACCAGGTTAGCTCTTTCATCTTTTGTTTGAATTGTCTTGGGAGTAAACTCCGCTTTATCGGAGATCCATGTAATGATTCCTTTCATTTCCTTATAAGCATCCGGACCATTATCTACCAACACTTTTACCTGTTGGTTTAGCTTCACCTGCGATAATTGTGCCCCTGAGATGTAGGCCCGCAGCGTCATTTCAGTCAGGTTAGCGATGTCATATAACGCTTTGCCAGCCGATGCCATTTCACCGGCTTCTGCATATTTTGTAATAACAGTTCCTGAAACAGGGTTAACGATATTGGTCTTGCTAATCTGTTCATTTATTTGAGCAATACTTTTTTCCAAAGGATTTTTTTCACTCATAATGCTGCGGTTCTGCGTTGAAATATTACTTCGTTGCACATTTACCTGCTGCTGCGTTACGGCAAGTTGCTTCCTGGCCACATCTATTGCGGCTTTAATATCATCGACCTGTTTCCCGGTTGCTGCATCCTGTTGAAGCAAATTCTCAAACCTGGTATTTTCATGTAACAAATTTTGTAATTGTGATTGCTGAACAGCCATTTGTTTCTCTAACAAGTCAACCTGCGGAGATACACTTGATTTTTTTTCACTTAGCGACCGTATGCTTGCCCGCACCTGTTCCTTTTGAAGTATTAGACCCATCGAGTCAATTTCACCCACAATCTTTCCTCCAGGGATGGTATCTCCTTCCTGGATATCGAGCGATAAAATTTTTCCCGGCACTTCTGACGAAACCACTACGTCATCAACCTCAAAAGTTCCTGAAGCATCAAAAGAATGCGTATGGCTATTGCACGCGGTAAGTGAAAGAATACAAGTGATAGTGATAAAAATTTTAGCTTTCATGAAAAATGGTTTTTATTTTCCTGATATAATTTGATAATTTATTTGTGCCTGCAGCAATTGAACCCGGTGCGTAATGAGCGCCTGCCTTGCCTGATCCTCGTCATTTACTTCACGTAAATAATCATTTACAGTAATGACACCATTTTTCAATTGAACCTGCGCCGCTTCTTTTATGCTGCCGCGCAATGTTATGATATCCTCATCGCTTGCTATAAGTAAGTTCATTTTATCAATGTCAGCTTGCTGTTGTTGCAATTGCGTTTTGGTATTGAGCAAAAAAGTTTCTTTTTCAATATCTATAGTTCTCTTATTCACATCTACCAATTCGTTATCCTGTTTCCTGGTATACAATCCTGACAAAGACCAGTTCAACCTGATACCGCCAATATAAAAAAAGTCAAATTGGTTTTTTAATACGTTCAGCGACGGCCTTCCATAACCGCCTTCCATGAAAAGGCTTGCCCTGGGCTGATTGCGTGCCTTAATCATTTTTGTTTGATGATTGATTAATTTATCCTGATAGGCATACAGGGTAATCTCGGGTCGATGTATTTCCGGATCCCCAATGTTTTGGTTAATCACGGGTTCTTCAAAAACGACATTATTTCCCAAAGGGGCATTTATAAATAAGGCAAGCGTACCCACCACACCCCGTCTTGATGCAGTAAGCTCGATAATGCGTTGCTGTGTTTGCAGCAGTTGGGCTTTCAATACATTCAAATTAGACCGAAAGGCAATTCCGTTTTGCACTTGCGCGGTTACATTTTTAATTCCCACATTTAAGTCATCTTCTACCAGGGAAACCTGCTTTATTTGCGCATCAAGGTATAAAATGGCAAGGTACAATTGATCTACCTGCTGCTTTACCTGGTATAATGCTACCTCCACTTTTTGCTGATCTACCGCTGCATTCAGTTGCACGGATTTATTTTGCTGGCGGATAATTCCGCCATCATAAATGAGCTGACTCACATCTGCTAAAACTTTATATTGATCTCTACCCGGTGGCTCAATTTTAAACCCGGCGATGGGAACATTTACCTGGGTTACATCACTTTGATATGAAGCCTGCCCGCTTAATGTGAACTGCGGAAGGTATCCCTTATTAAGGTTGGCTGTATTTAAATTCCCTGACTGTTTGATCAAATCTTTTTGTTTGATCATTGGATAGTTCCGGCGCGTCATTTCATTCACTTCTTCAAGGGTGAGATGCCTAATTTCCTGTGCATGGGCTTTTGTGCCAAATAACAAAATAAAAAATACGACCATCATTTTAACCATGCTATTTAACCATTTAGTCAAATAATACATAAAATTTTATTTTTTAATAGAATCAATGATAAATTTAGGGATCTCCTTTTTTCGCTGCTCCATGATCACCCGGTATTGTAACTCGTCTAAACCAAGGGTGAACTGGATCATTGATTTAGCAACAAATGGAAAAACTGACAACGAGATAAGGTTCATCAATAATTGGAGAGGACTTATCTTTTTTATAGTTCCTTTTTTAACTTCCCTCTCAATCTGGTCTAAAAATTTCTGTGGCCGCGGCAGGTGCTGCTTACCAATTATTTTTTTTAAAAAATTCTGCGGATCCCGGCTGATCTCATTTAATACAAATAAAGGCAGGTAAGGATTTTCAGTCATCACCGTGATATATTCGTCGCTGAAATTCTCAATTTTTTCAAACAACGGCATCTCCGATTCAAAGATCGAATTGATTTTAGGAAATAATTTCTGAGCCGCTTCCATAAAAATTACCTCGAACAATTTTTCTTTACTTCGGAAATAATAATGCAATAGCGCTTTATTGATTCCGGCTTCGTCCGCAATATCCTGCATGCGGGCTCCGGACATTCCTTTTAAAATAAAAACTTTCTTAGCGGCTGCAAGTATTTTTTCCTCGCTTGTTTTTTCAACCCTTGTTTTAACCATACAGTTTAACTAAATAGTTAACAAAGCTACATAAAAACATTTTATATTTCAAAAAACAAAAAAATAGCGTCTCAGTGAATCAATAAAGTGGTGATGAATATCCGGTATCTATGTAAAGGGATGCAATTAAAATTTATTTGGGATTAATGCCTCCGGAACCATCAGCGCTTCTTACCTGGTACACACTATCTACCACGAACCGCTCCAATCCACGCCAGGGTAAAGCGCCGAAATATTCTATGTAGTGAACTTCCACTTCTCTGCCTGCATTGTTCAATAAAGTCTGTGCGACACTTTCTTTTGTTACACTGAAATTAAAATCAATACTCTGCACATTTGCTTTAAAACCGCTCTGAATAATTTTGCCTTCATACGTCTTAAAAACATAACCTTTCCTCATAAAAGTATTGAGGGTACCTGCTTTGGTACCGGTTCCAAATTGCCAGTAAAAATGAAAATAAAAGAAGATACCAAAACCTATAAGTAGTATCAGGATAACGTAACGGAAAATCTTTCTTCTTTTCATAAAAATTTATTTGAAAGCAAGATAAAACATTGGTTTATATTTTAAAACGCCAGGTGCCTGCAAGATGAGCATAACATTTATTTTTCAGTTACCAATAATGGTTCCGGATGAACGTTTTGTAATGATGTGGGATCGTGCTTGTGTTTAAACAGAATTAAAAACAAAATGGCAACAAGTAAAGCATATGAAGCAAATGAAATCCATATGCCATGCCAATCCTTACTATTATCAGTAAACGTGAAATATTTTTCAATAACCCATCCGCTTATAGAACTTCCCAATACAGCACCAATGCCATTGGTCATCATCATAAAAAGCCCCTGGGCGCTGGCTCTTATGGAAGCATCACTTTGTGTTTCCACGAAAAGGGAACCCGAAATATTGAAAAAATCAAAAGCCATTCCGTATACAATGCACGAAAGGATGATCATCCATAAACCGTCCCCCGGGTTGCCGTAAGCGAACAAACCGAAACGGAGCACCCAGGCCATCATACTGATGAACATAACCTGTTTTATTCCAAATTTTCTTAAAAAAAATGGTATAGCGAGGATAAATAAAGTCTCGGAGATTTGTGAAATGGACATGATGATGGCCGGATACTTTACTGCCGTTAACCCTTTATATTTATCAATGTTTGCGAAGTCATGCAGGAAGGTATCGCCATAAGCATTGGTCAATTGCAGCGCCGCACCTAATAACATAGCAAAAATGAAAAAAATGGCCATCTTCCGCTTTTTGAACAAAGTAAAGGAATGAAGCCCCAGGGCGCCAATGATGGAAGTGCTTTTTACACGATCCTGTTGTGGTGGGCATTTGGGTAAGGTAAAAGCATACAACCCCAGCACCATAGCAGCACCTGAGGCCACATAAAATTGCGCTGAAGTAGTTTCGATATGAAGTAAACTCACTACCCACAAGGCCACAATAAATCCAACAGTGCCCCAAACTCTTATAGGAGGATAATTTATTACGACATCTTTTCCGGCTCTTTTTAAAGCGGAATAGGCTACTGCTATGGATAAAGAAATAGTAGGCATATAAAAGATCATATTAAGCAGCATAACCCAAAACATAGTAGTGGGATCTTTGACCAATGGCAATGTAAAAAGTACAGCAGCGCCTAAAATATGACATATTCCATAAAGTTTTTCAGCATTAATCCATTTATCAGCGATAATACCCATTATAGCCGGCATAAAAAGTGACGCAATGCCCATGGTTGAAAAAAGAGCTCCAAATGACGATCCCGTCCATACGCTCAAGTGGGTTGTGGTATTAATAACCGGGTAAAGTTTGGGTAGTGTTTGAAACCAATATGCCCCGATAGTAATTAGCCAGGATCCCCAAACAAAGAATTGTAAAAAATTCATTATGATAAGACGTATCCTGATACTCAACATGTTCAATTTTGATTAATTAAGAAGACAATGCATTGCTTATTTTTTGGTATTTATCTTAAAAGAAAACCCGGGTATATTTTTTAAAAAATTTATTACAACAACCAAACCCATTTTCGCGTTAATGAAGCTAAATACCATCGCGCACGAATACAGTTTGTGAATGTATCAAATCTTTCCATGTACTTTGTTTAAAACAATTTGAAAGATAAGAGAATTAATAAAACGATTAACTGTTTAGTTTTCGATGAAAAGAAAATCTTATTTTAGCAACACCAAGTATGTAGAAATCGATTTATGTAAACGGAGACATATTTAAAATTAAAATATCCCGATTGAAAAAATTCATTTTACACTCCATTCAGGGTGTTTTTTTATTCGTTACCTGTTGTATTATCGGAACCAAAGCGTGTGCACAGCATGTAAATGCTGAGTTATTTAATTTTACTGACCTGGCCCGGCGGCAAGCACCGCAAACCTTTCAAAGTGAAACTGAGCATGAAATAGATGGCGGGTGGCGGTACCTCAATGGAAATATGCCGATTCCTTCTCATGCGATAATAATGAAGCAGGGCATTGTTGCACCGGCATTACCAAACACAATTGAATCATTTTCTCCACCACCCTTGCAAAGTTTCCTGGGCCACATTGATCCGGTTAACCTGATACCTCCTGATTGCGATGGCACCGTAGGTTTAAATGAAGTAGTTACTGCAACTAATGAGTTTGTAATCGTTCATGCGAAAAATGGCGGAGCGGTATTAAGTAAAGTTACCTTCTCCGCGTTTTTTAATACATCCGGTATGTCGGATCCTTATATGCAATTCGATCCATATCTTAACAGGTATTGGATAAGTGGCATTTCAACAGGGTCACCCAATAAAGTTTTTATAGCAGTTTCACAAACTTCAGATCCGCAGGCTAACTGGTACCGGTATAGCTTTACACCTTCTTCCACCGATGATTCCCTCCTGCTGGATCATCCGTATCTTGGCTTTGACAACCGGTTACTTGTAGTCACAGGAAGAAAATTTCCCGGCGCTGCAAACTTTACCGGACCTATTTTATTTTGTTTTGACAAAGCCAGCATTGCTGCCGGAAACCCGATTGTATTCGGCACCAATGCACAAACAATTGAAAAAACCGCCGCTGACGGCGATGTTCCCTGCCCGGTTACTTCATTGGGCCTTACATCGCCAGCTCCTGTTTTTTATATTGTACAGGAATGGAATGGAAGCAGTTCTGCCATAAGGTTATCTACGATTACGGGTACTTTACCGTTGCTTAGCTGGAACACATCCATAGCGGTGTATCCTTCAGGCGGCACACCCTGGTCTGATGAACAATTAGGAAATCTTGCACCCCAATTGGGAGAAAGCCGGAAAATTGCCGTAAATGATTCGAGGATCAGTTCGGCCGAAATGATCCACGGAAAAATATGGTGCGCACATCATATCGCCCTGCCAGCGTCGGGCTTCAATCACACAGCAGTACAATGGTGGCAACTCTCCACTTCAGGAACCATTTTACAAAGAGGAAGAATTGATGATCCTGATGGATTGGTATCAAGATATTATCCAACTATTGCCGTCAATGATGAGGAAAATGTAATTATTGGGTATACCGTATCCTCTCCCACAACAAGGATAAATGCTGCCTATAGCACACGCACAGCCTCAACGGCAATCAATACAACCGATGATGAATATATCTTCAAGGGCGGCATCAGCACCTATTGGAAAGATTATGGAAGCGGAAGAGCGCGCTGGGGAGATTACAGCCATTCTGCCGTTGACCCGGTTACAGGAAACTTGTGGACCATTCAACAATATGCTGACCAAAGATCTTCTCTTGCTGATAACAATTCCAAATATGGCGTGTGGTGGGCCGAGGTTTCATTTTCAACTTTTCGAACCGATGCTTCTTTAGCTAATATTATAGAACCAAATACTGCCACATCTTACTGTACGATTCCGCTCAACCCAAAAGTAACCATTAAGAATACGGGATCCGATATTTTAAATACAGTAAAAATAGGTTTACTATTAGACGGAGTGAACATCGGTACCTCTTCACTAACAAACCTGGGCATTTCTTTGTATAATTCGCAGGTTGTGACAATTAACACTCCTTTAAATCCTTTACCGGGCGATCATATACTACAGGCTTATACATTTGACCCGAATGGAGTAACGGATCAAAGAACTTCCAACGATACGACCGTTGTTGCATTTTCAATACTCCCAACATTGGCTCTTCCTCATGTTGAGGGATTTGAGAATGCTACGTTTCCACCCCCCGGCGGTTGGTCTTTGCGTAATCCTGATGGTAACCTTTCATGGACAAGAACTACACTTGCCAGTAAAACCGGCGCTGCTTCCATGACATTAAATGCATTCAATTATTCAACAACCAAAGCAGTTGATATTTTGCAATCTCCCAAAATTGATATACATAACGTGGACTCTATAAACATAAATTTTGATGTTGCGTATGCGCAATATGATGCTTCTTCCATAGATTCCCTGCAGATTGTTTATTCTATTGATTGTGGACTTACCTGGCTTCCCACAACCTACCATAAAGGTGGCGCATTACTGGCTACCAATGGTGGTGTTTTTGTTACCAATTCATTTATACCTGGTGCAACGCAATGGCGCAATGAGCGAGTTACCTTGTCTACCTGTGGCATTAATGCTGCATTACTTCTCATAGGTATTAAGTCCGTCAATGATTTTGGTAATAATATGTATGTTGACAATTTTTCAATATCAAAAATTGATACCAAACCAGCCAACGCAGCAGTAGTGTCTATTAACAAACCTGTTGCTACACTGTGTACACCGGATTTTACGCCGGAAGTTACCATTGCCAACTATGGATATGATACGTTAAAAACTCTTGCGATCAATTACCAGGTTGACAATGGAACAGTTCAAACATTCAATTATACCGGGGCCATTACGCGATGCAAAACACAGTCGGTAACATTGAACCCGGTAACTGTGGCACCCGGCAGTCATGTACTCACTGTTTTTACTACCAGCCCTAATGGCATGGCTGATCAGAATACAGCTAACGATACCGTAAGAAAAATCGTAGCGGTTTCGGCTATTCTTAGTGCGCCGGTACAGGAAGGTTTTGAAACAACCAGTTTTCCTCCTGCAAACTGGAATATTCAAAACCCTGATACTTCATTAACATGGGAAAGAACAACCTTGGCAGCTAAAACCGGCATCGGTTCCATGGTAATAAGAAACTTTGACTATTCCGTCGCGAATACAGTAGATAAGTTTCTCTCGCCGGTTGTAAAATACGATCCGGCTGTAGATTCTTTTTTCGTGTCGTTTGATTATGCATATGCTTTGGGCGCTACCTTTCCGGGAAGTGGTAATCTACCGTTGGATACATTGGAATTGCAGGTTACACAGGACTGCGGAGCAACTTTTACAACTGCCTGGAAAAAGTGGGGAGCAGATCTTCAAACGCTTGGTGATCCCAATGCAAATAATGGAGCTTCTTTTACTCCAAACAATAATCAGTGGAAGAATATTACTATTTATCTTAACCCGGTTATAGGCAGCCAGGACTTCCAGGTTTATTTTATTGCAAAAAGTAATCATCAAAATAACCTCTATATCGATAATATAAATATTTACACCAAGACTCTTCCCCAGAGATTGAAAGACCAGGGATATCTTATTTACCCGAGTCCTTTTAGAAATTCATTTATTATTCGCAATTACCAGGTGCCCACTACTTTGCAAAGTGTAGCAATATACAATTCAATCGGGCAGTTGGTTTGGATTAAAAATTATAATGGGATGGCCTATACTGAAATGCCGGTAGATATCAGCAGATTTGCCGCAGGCATATATATTATTAAATTGAAATACACTGAAAAAACGGTGGTGGAAAGGATAGTGAAGCAGTAAATTCTAATGCAGAATAATCTTTTTAAAAAGAAGTTCCATTAAGATTAGTATGTTTTGTTTTACATAAGCACCTTAAGTAACTTTGCAACATGATAACACTAACTAAAGAAGAAGAACTATTGGCCACTATCAGTTCATTTGAAGAAGGAAATCATTTTAATACCATAGCAAACAAAATTACGACAGGTGAAAGAATCAGTGAAGAAGAAGGTTTATTGTTATTTGAAAAAGCCAGTCTTGGTTTGGCTGCCACTTTTGCCAATTATATAAGAGAAAAAAAACACGGAGACATCACCTATTTCAACAGGAACTTTCATATTGAACCCACTAATGTTTGTGTTTTCTCCTGCAAGTTTTGTTCCTACTCGAGATTGTACGCACATAAAGATGAAGGATGGCAATTGAGCATGGAGCAAATGATGGATATCGTAAGAAGCTACGATGGCAAACCAGTGACAGAAGTACATATTGTAGGCGGCGTTCATCCTAAAATGGACCTCGACTTTTTTTGCGAACTGGTTGCTCAAATTAAGCAACACCGGCCGGATCTTCACGTAAAAGGATTTACGGCGGTTGAACTCGACTATATGTTTAGAAAAGCTAAACTTTCCATAGAGGAAGGCATGCAAAAATTTAAAAATGCAGGCTTACAATCATTACCCGGTGGCGGCGCAGAAATATTTGAAGAATCAATAAGACAACAAATAAGTGCAGACAAAGTGGACGCTGATGGATGGCTAAAAATTCACGAAACAGCCCATATGCTGGGCATGCATACCAATGCAACCATGTTATATGGACATATAGAAAATTATACGCACCGCATTGACCACATGAGCAGGCTACGCAATTTGCAGGATCAAACTCATGGCTTCAATACTTTTATCCCGCTCAAGTTCCGCAATCAAAATAACGACATGAGCTATGTGCCGGAATCCTCTATCGTGGAAGACATGAAGATGTATGCTGTTGCCAGGATTTACATGGATAATTTTCCACATCTTAAAGCTTATTGGCCTATGCTGGGCAGGCAAAATGCCCAGTTATCACTATCATTTGGCGTAGACGATATTGACGGCACCATTGATGATTCCACCAAAATCTATTCTATGGCAGGCAGTGAAGAACAAACTCCATCCATGACTACACAGGAACTGGTAACCCTTATAAAACAGGCCCGGCGTACGCCTGTGGAAAGAGATACTTTATACAATGTAATTAGAGATTATAGTGTAGATGAAGTAAAAGAATTTGATGCAACGATGAACTGAGTTTTATTGTTTTAACAGGGCAACATAACGCTGACTTACTTTTAACTGGTTCTGCCTTATTGATGACTTAATGAAATTTGCCCTGTATCAAATATCTGTTTGCAGATGCTTCGGCATAATCATAAAACATAGAACAAAAATTGACAGCTTTGTTGTATTGCCATTTCCAAAAAATGCATTGGTTAGACGAATAGACCATAAACATCTTTTACAAAAAGAACAACAGTAGTGACCCCAACGAAATTCATAGAAAAGGAAAGTTTACACATTGTCCCCTTGAATAAAAATTGTACAGTTGATTTTATCATAACCCCTTCCAACCGGGGGATTGTGGAGTTGAAATAACAACTTTTGCTATATCGATAAACACATAAATATTTTCTTATGTAAAGTCCGGATACTTTACATTATTTTGCGTTTGCATGACTATGAATTGTTGATAAGATATAAAGAGCTGGAGCCTTTACATCATGCGCGTAAATCACATGAATAGTCATGTGAATAATGTGAATCGTTCAAAAAAAGAAACCCCAGATTTTATCCATTTCTACTAAAAAATAAATGTAACCAGTAACATGAAAAGATTCATTGTATGTTTTGCGGCTAGTTTTTTTTTCATCATTTTTATACACCAGGTATACGCCCAGGAGAGATACCAGGCCGACTGGAACTCTTTAAAAAAATACCAGGCACCTGAATGGTTCAGGGATGCCAAGTTTGGAATATTTATCCACTGGGGAGTATATTCGGTACCTGCGTTTGGTTCAGAATGGTATCCGCGGCAGATGTACATAAAAGGAACAAAGGAATTTGAACATCATGTACATACTTATGGTCCGCAAAATAAATTTGGATACAAAGATTTTATCCCGTTATTTAAAGCTGAAAAATTTAATCCCCAGCAGTGGGTAGCACTTTTTAAAAAGGCAGGTGCCAAATATGTGGTTCCTGTTGCGGAGCATCATGATGGATTTGCTATGTATAAGACAGCTTTATCAAAATGGAATGTATTTGAAATGGGGCCTCACAGGGATGTGTTGGGTGAACTGGCCGCTGAGATAAAAAAACAGGGATTAATATTTGGTTTATCATCACACCGGATAGAACACTGGTTCTTTATGAACGGTGGGCGGGAGTTTGAATCAGATGTGCTGGATCCCGCCTATTCGGATTTTTATGGACCGGCAAGACTGGAAAGCGAAACCCCCTCACCCGAGTATATGAATGATTGGCTGCTTCGTTGTACCGAATTGGTCAACAAGTATCATCCACAATTATTTTGGTTTGATTGGTGGATCGAACAGCCCGCGATGGATCCTTACAGAAAATCATTTGCGTCATTTTATTATAATCAGGGATTGGAATGGAATAAAGGGGTAGTGATAAATTATAAAAATGTTTCCTTCCCCGAGGAAGCTGCGGTGTTAGATCTTGAGAGAGGAAAACTTGCCGGCATACGCAAACTTGCCTGGCAAACGGATGATGCTATCGGGAACGAGTCATGGGGATATGCCTCGGGCAATACGTTTAAGACAGCAAAATATGTAATTACAAATCTTATAGATATCGTGAGTAAGAACGGCAACCTGTTATTGAATATAGGACCGCGTTCTGACGGAACCATAACGGATGAAGAAACACAAACCCTGTTAGGAACCGGCAAATGGCTTGATATAAACGGGGAAGCAATTTACCGCACAAGGCCCTGGAAAATTTTTGGTGAAGGACCAACTGAATCGGCGAGTGGCAGTTTCTCTGACCAGAAAAATCCATTTACTGCAAAAGATATTCGCTTTACCACGAAAGGTGACACATTGTATGCAATAGCCATGGAACCGCCTTCGTCAAATACCATAATAAAATCATTAGGCCAAAAAGCCGGAAACGGCACGATAGCTACAATTGACCTCGTTGGCAGCACAGAGAAAATAGTATGGATGCAGGGCGCTGATGGATTGGTAGTAAAACCATCAAAAACCTATCCTTCAGAAAACGCCGTGGTTTATAAAATAAACTTCAAAAAATAGGCGGGTGGATTAGTTTTTATGCGAGTACTCTAATACCCGGATATATGCCCATTATATATTTATAGAAAGCGCAAACAACCCAAACAACCGGTTAGATGGATGACAACAGAAATTGGCCCGTTTTGAAAATAAATCTCACGCACAAACCCTAATTAACTATGAAATTTTTAAAAACGATTGTCCTCGTTTTATTGATTCAATTGGGCATTTACGCGGGGGTATTATGCCAGGTGGCGCAAACACCACCGATGGGATGGAACAGCTATAATTGCTTCGGTTCTGCTGTACATGAAGATGAAGTAAAAGCCAACGCGGATTATGTAGCGCAACATTTAAAACCATTCGGATGGCAGTACATAGTTATAGATTTTTTATGGTCGTACGACAATCCTCCGGGAAGCAATATTGGTAATCCTTTTCAAAAACAATTGCAAGACGGTTCTTATGTCCCGTGGCTATCCATGGATACATGGGGACGACAACTGCCGCAACCCAACAAATTTCCTTCCGCCTTTGGTGGCAATGGCTTTAAGCCATTGAGTGATTATATTCATTCGTTAGGATTACAATTTGGTATTCATGTTATGCGTGGCATACCGCGCCAGGCTGTGTGGGCAAAATCACCTGTGTTCGGAACTAACGGTATAACGGCTGATATGGTTGCAGATACGTCATCAACCTGCCCGTGGATGAACCACATGTATGGACTGGATATGTCGAAACCCGGTGCACAGGAATATTTGAATTCGATCCTGGAATTGTATAAAGACTGGAACGTTGATTTTATTAAAGTAGATGATATTTCCCGTCCATATCATACAGCAGAAATAGAAGGATATAAAAAAGCAATTGAGCATTGTGGAAGGCCAATGGTCCTGAGTATCTCACCGGGCGAAACGCCGCTGGCTGATTCTGTTCATGTAAAGGAACATGCCAATATGTGGCGTATGGCAGATGATTTTTGGGATAACTGGGAAATGATATTGCATATGTTTAACTACGCCAGGAGTTGGCAAGGCATAGGTGGTCCCGGCCACTGGCCTGATTGTGATATGCTGCAGATTGGTAAACTTTCAAAGCGGGGCCCGGTTGGGCCCGAACGGTACAGTCGTTTTACAGAAGATGAACTCTATACGCACATGAATTTCTGGTGTATCTATCGTTCACCTTTAATGATCGGTGGCAACCTGCCTGAGAACAGGGACCTGGAATTGACTTTATTTTCCAATGATGAAGTGCTTGCGGTAGATCAACAAGGTGAGAACCCAATACAAGTGTATAAAAAAGATGGGAGTATGGTTTGGGCTTCCCGGGTGAGCGGTTCCAAAGATTGGTATGTAGGTCTGTTTAACATAGCTGATGATGTACATGATGTATCCGTTGATTTTTCATCCCTGGGATTGAAAGGAAAAATTAAAGTGAGGAACCTTTGGAAGAAAGCAGACATAGGCGTTTTCAAAAAAAAATATGCACAAAAGATCAATCTGCATGGAAGCGCACTGCTTCGGCTAAGCGCACAATAGGATTTTCTTTACAAAACACAAAAGGGTTTGTATTCAAAACTGACAGATATGTAATAAAAGCATTTTTACGATTTTCCGCTCTGATTGTTTTCATCTTTTTTCTAACAGTTTAAAATGCAGAAAGAAGACGTTTATGATTGATCGAGAATCTCTACACGATTACTTATCTTCGAATATCATTCACACCAAAACAGAATGGCGATCCGAAAGAAATCGCCATTTAAAATATTAATCCATCATGAATACTTCCAGGATTAATACAAAAACCCCATTTTGCCATTTTGGTAATCCCTCATTGCTTCCATAATTTCTGTTTGCGTATTCATCACAAAAGGGCCATGCGTTACGAGTGGCTCATCAATCGGATCACCCGCTACTAACAGTAAAGCACAATCGCTTTTGGCAGAGAAATCAATCGTACCATCAGTATGTTCGAAAGAAACCAGGTCAAATTGCTTTGCCGGCTTTTCGGAGTTAACGGTAAGCGCTCCTTCCAACACATACAACAATACATTATTGCTTTGCGGCAAGGCCAGTGAATAATTGCTATCGGCTTTCATGCGTATCATAGCAGTGAGCACATCCGATTTGGCAGGTCCTGTCTTTCTTTCATACTTCCCCGATACCAGCCTGAATTGAACACCGTTTTTTTCAATCAACACTATCTCATCTTTTGTAATAGGCTGGTAAGATGGCGTATTCATTTTTTCGGCGGCAGGGAGGTTGATCCATAGCTGTATGCCTTGAAAACGTCCGCCCTTCCCGGCAAACTCTTTGCCCGTTTTCTCCGAGTGAATGATACCCCTTCCTGCGTTAATCCATTGCACCTCATCATTGCCAATCACTTTAGTATTACCCAGCGAGTCATCATGCTCCACGGCTCCTTCATACATAAACGTAATGGGCATAAACCCGCGGTGCGGATGGGGAGGTACATCAAAATTATTTTGCCCAGGCTCCATATTTATATCAAAATGATGCAGCAGGATAACCGGGCTGATTTGTTCTGTGCCCGCTATTGGAAGCGGCTGCCGCAAACGGATTGGCCCCATATTTACCAAAGGTGCAGCGATAATTTTATCAATATTTCTAAACATAAAGTATAATTTAAATTTTAATAATACTGCGAAGTTAACCACACCCATACCCTGTTTACAATACTATAGATCAATAAATAGCATTGACCTGGATTAATAATTCCCGGTCATTCCGCCAATATATTTCATACCGCCCTACTTATTTATCCAGGTATAAAATAGCACTCGTATACTTTTTAGTTGCTTCGGTCGATTTTAAGGTTTTGTTTGCAGTCCCTGCGGCCACTTTTGTTTTTTATTGCAAACCTCCAAAGATTTACCAACTAAAAATCTATTATGAAAAGAAACATTTTTTTATTTGCATTTATTCTTTTTTTTATTGCATCCTCCAATGGGCAATCTATAAATTATGGACTAAGTATCGGTGCAAATCTTACCAACATGAAAGGCAATGGCATTAAAAATTCTTTTAATGCAGGATGGTTTGGAGGGGGCTTCGCCAGGATTGATTTAAGTGAAAAATGGAATCTTCAGCCGGAACTTCTTTTTAATTACGCAAATAATAAAAAGGCCACCAATTTTATCAATTATTATAACATCAATGGTAACGCCCAGGCATCTGAACAAATAAAGTTGAGTTATATAAACGTGCCGGTATTAATTGGATATAAGGTGAGTAAATTGCTTACAATTAATGTGGGACCGCAGTATAGCTTTCTTGTATACGACGATGAAAACCTTGTATTGTCGGATAAGGCGGTAGCTGTTAAACGGAACGATATAGGCATCTTGGCAGGTGTCCAGGTAAATGTTGAAAATGTAAGATTCTTCGCAAATTATGTTGCGGGTGTTGCTAATGTAAATAATATTGATGATCGTTATAAATGGTATAACAGGCAGGTATTCATTGGCATGAACTTTAATTTTTTTTAAAACTACTCCCTTATAACAGTCACGATTACCCGCCATGGCAATTGGTGTAATTATTAAATTTGACGTGGTAGTTAAATTTTATGAGTAATTTGAAGAAAATATACATTACAAAAGATGAGAAAACTGTCAATTGCCACCATGAAGCCAATGATTCGCTACGGGTTAATATCGGCCATTATACTAATGATTACCATTCCGGCAGCCAAAGCGCATGGCCGTTCTTTTACGAATGCCGGGCCATCGCCGATCGAAGGTCACTGGGACATTACTATTGATCTTGATGGAAAAAAAGCGCCATCGTGGTTGGAAGTCCGGCATTCCGGGTTGCATACGCTGGTGGGCCAGTTCGTGGGGATTAGCGGAAGCGCCCGCCCTATTTCACGGGTGAATTTCTCCGATGGAAAAGTGAGCTTTGCCATACCTCCACAGTGGGAGCCGGAAGATAGCGATCTGCAGGTGGAAGGTACCCTTAATGAAGATGAGATTACCGGCACTATGATATTTAGTAATGGTAAAACCTATAACTGGACGGCAATAAGAGCTCCGTTACTTCGCCGCAAATCTGCACCCACGTGGGGACAACCTATTACCCTCTTTAGTGGTAAAAATATTGCCGAATGGCACACGGAAGGCGACAACCAATGGAAAGCGGAA
>JBDTOV010000028.1:0-43143 GCA_039933035.1 Ginsengibacter sp.
ACTTTTCTTTTTAAATCTAAAATAGCAAAATCTACTTCGTCAAGGCTATCCATCATCTTCTTGTTTTTTTCCTTATAAGCCTGTTCGTACATTTTGCTATCTGTTTCCTCCCACCTGGATACATTTTTCAATCTTTCTTTTAACAACCTGTCATCGTCATTGATGGATGAGCCTTTCACCCCCAGCAATTTTAAAGAGTCACCCCTGCCAGAAATGCTCATCGTTACCGGTTCTACATAAAATGTATAATAGTCGTCCGGTTTTACCGGCATGGTTAGGGTGGCAAAAAATGGAGTGGCTACAAAACCGGTAAATGTGAAGCTGCCATCGTTAATGATTGCAGAATCCTTTACAGTCTTATCACCTTCATAAATATTTAAATAAATTGTTCCATCTTTAATTTTCTCCAACTGTCCATTAATGGTAAATGATGAATCCTGCGCGTGAGACACGCAGCCGAGGAATAACAACGTCATAAATACTAAACCTTGTTTTATCATGAAAAATTTTTAGTTGGTAAAAATAAGATTATTAAATAAAACTAATATACGACTTATAAGTTTCTAGAACTCCGATATGCAATAAGGCTACAGGTCTTTTATAAATCCTTCTGATATCCCACCATGTTTGAAAGGCATTATAATAAAAAGCAGCAAACCCACCCAAAAGCTTTTATATCAACAACCATTGTTGAATTCTACAGATTTCAGTCAACATAATTCAATAACCATTGCGCTCGCCCCACCCCCGCCGTTACATATACCCGCAACACCAATCTTTCCATTATTTTGTTTCAATACATTAATCAGCGTCACTATAATACGTGCCCCGCTGCAACCTAATGGGTGTCCAAGAGCAACTGCACCCCCGTTTACATTCACACGGGCACTATCCAGATTCATATTCTGCATATTCACAATTCCTACCACACTAAAGGCCTCATTCAGTTCAAAATAATCCACCTGTTCAATGGTAAGTCCTGCTTTCTGAATGGCTTTTGGAATCGCCAACGAAGGTGTCGTCGTAAACCACTCCGGCGCCTGCTCTGCATCTGCGTAGGCAAGTATTTTTGCCAAGGGCTTTATTCCAAGAGACTCGGCTTTTTCTTTACTCATTAACACAACAGCGGCCGCTCCGTCATTGATCGTGCTGGCGTTGGCGGCTGTTACACTTCCCCCGTTCTCAAACGCAGATTTCAGCTCAGTAATTTTATCAAATTTTACATTAAAGGGTTCTTCATCTTTAAACAGGATCAACGGATCACCTTTTCGCCGGGGTATGGTAACACCGGTTATTTCATCTGCAAATTTTCCTTCATTTACTGCAGCCTGGCTGCGCTTATAGCTTTCGATAGCGAATTCATCCTGCTGTTCCCTGCTGATGTTACATTCCCTGGCACATAGTTCAGCAGCGTTACCCATAGCATAATCTTTGTACACATCAGTCAATCCATCCCTCGCCATGCCATCAATCATATTGGTATTACCATATTTATTTCCCCAGCGAACGGAGGGAGCATAAAAAGGTACGCTGCTCATGTTTTCCATCCCACCCGCTACTACCACATCGGCATCGCCTAGTAATATACTTTGCGCGCCATTCATAATCGCTTTCATTCCGCTGGCGCAAACTTTATTTACGGTAGTGCAGCAAACATTTTCCGGCAATCCCGCGTGAATAGCAGCCTGGCGTGCCGGAGCCTGGCCAAGATTGGCCTGCAATACACAACCCATATATACTTCCTGCACATCCGTTGATTGAATACCCGATTTTTCCACGGCAGCTTTAATAGCTATGGCACCCAACTTAGTGGCCGGAATATCTTTCAATGCTCCTCCAAAGCTACCAATAGGTGTACGCACGGCCGAAACGATATAAACTTCTTTTGTACCCATACAGATGTTTATTTGCAAAGATAGTGAGAGAAGAAGACAGTTGACTAATGACGGTTGGCAAAGGATGACCTGCATCCTGTATTGATGAAAATATGTTATTATTTTAAAAAATAACTGGATTTAATTTATTTTACAGTTCTATTTCAAAATTTAAAACCTTCCTAATGGCTGCCATTTCCACTAAAAAGTTTGTTACACTCATGATTATAACCGCCGCAATCCTCACTCTTTTTGCAATTATAGCGCTACAGGCTTACAGGCTGTAACCTTTTTATTGTATAATCCATATCGCTTTCAAACCCTCAAGTAAGTCTGCTATTGCATCTCTCTATTCTTTAATGAATAAGTTTTATTTTTGACCTGAATGATATCGCAGGCAACCATACAACAAATTGTGAGCAGGATTGACATAATAGAAATCCTCAGTTCGTTCATTAAACTTAAAAAAAGGGGAACAAACTATATCGGTCTCTGCCCGTTTCACAACGAAAAAACACCGTCTTTCACGGTTTCGCCCTCCAAGGAAATTTACAAATGTTTTGGCTGCGGCCGCAGTGGCAACACCATCAGCTTTTTAATGGAGCATGAGAAGTACAGCTACGTGGAGTCTTTGAAGTGGCTTGCTGCAAAATACAATGTTGCCATTGAAGAAACAGAAACCTCTCCCGAATTTAAAGAACAACAGCAGGTCTCGGACAGCCTGTACATCATCAATAAGTTTGCTCAGCAATTTTTTAGTGAAACGTTATTCAACACGGAGGAAGGCACCAACGTAGGACTGAGCTATTTAAAAGAACGAGGCTTTAGGGAAGACATTATTAAAAAGTTTGAACTGGGTTACAATCCTGAAGCAAGAGATACGTTTGCCAAAGCTGCAACCGGCGCTCTTTTCAATAAAGAACTCTTACAAAAAACAGGTCTGGTAGTTGCCAGGGAAAATGGATTGCATGACAATTATCGCGGGCGCATTATATTCCCCATTCATCACCAGAGCGGAAAAATCGCGGGCTTTGGGGCAAGGCTTATCCGTAAGAATGATAAGGCCCCCAAATATATTAATACGCCGGAAAATGAGATCTACGTAAAAAGCAAAATTTTATACGGATCTAATTTTGCCAGGCAAGCGATAGATAAAGCCGATGAATGCCTGCTGGTAGAAGGATATACTGATGTGCTGGCGCTTCACCAGGCGGGGCTCGAAAATGTAGTTGCCAGCGGTGGCACTTCTTTAACGCCCGATCAGTTACGGCTCATTAAAAAATATACACAAAATCTCACTATTCTTTACGACGGGGATGCCGCAGGAATAAAGGCCGCCTTGCGTGGCCTGGACCTCGCGCTGGAAGAAGGCCTGAACGTAAAGCTGGTATTGCTTCCAAACCAGGAAGACCCGGATAGTTATATTAATAAAAACGGGGTAGCCTCTTTTGCTGCCTTTATCAGGGATAATAAAAAGGATTTTATAATCTTCCAGGTTGAACATGCCTTACTGGAGGCCGGTGATGACACCAATAAACGCTCGCAGGTAGTGAACCGGATAGCCGAAACTATTTCAAAAATAAATAAGGCTGAAGATTTCACCCGGCAACAGGATTATATACACAAGACCGCAGAACTTTTAAAAATAGACGAAACCGGGCTGCACACTTTGGTAAATAAACACATCAGGGAAAAACTTACCAAAGATGAAAAGCGTTTTATTTCGAATGATCAAATTTTCCAGGAGCGAAGTACTGAGATCATTGAGGGTGCTGAAGATGATACAGACGCCCTGGCATTATTAAACAAAGATGAATTCAATGAAAGAGCGGTTGTCAGATGCCTGGTTGAATTTGGGCTTATGGAGTGGGAACCAGAAAAAACTGTCGCTGATTATCTTTTGTACGAATGTATTGATGACGAAATAATTACCAATCCAGCTCTTCTAAAAATTATCAATACTTACAGGATCTGGTATGAAGAAAAACTGGAACCTACGGCAAAGAATTTCCTGTATAGCGAGGATCTTGACATGAGCCGGCTGGTTGTTTCCATAATTGAATTCCCCTATGAGGTAAGCCCCAACTGGCAAAAGAATTATGAGATGCCCGTACCTACACGGGAAGATAATTATAAAGAAGAGATTGTTTCAACACTTAGTTACCTTGAATTAAAAAAAATAAAAAAACTGATCGACCTGAACCAAAAAGAGCTGGAAACAAGCACGTCGTCTGACAGGCAAATATTTTTAATACAAACACATGTCATGTTGAAAGACCTGGAAACCAAAATAACAAAAGAAATTGGAGCGGTAATATTGAAATGAAAAGAATCGCCTGGTTCTTTCCCCTCCTTCACCCTTTCTAAATGACCGGCGTATTCAACTCTGCAAGTGATTCATTAATCTCTTCCTGCGACACTTCATAATCAATTAATTTACCGTTTAGGTATTGCTCATAAGCACTTAAATCAAAATGACCATGTCCACACAGGTTAAATAAAATTGTTTTAGAAATGCCTTCTTCATCTGCTTGTCTTGCCTGGCGTATCACTTCGGCTATTGCATGGTTAGCCTCCGGCGCAGGAATGATACCTTCGGTTCCGGCGAAGAGCACACCCGCATCAAAACATTCAGTTTGGTTAATGGCATCTGCTTCAATGATACCATCATTTAATAACTGACTGACAATAGCACCGGCGCCATGATAGCGCAAACCTCCTGCATGAATAGGTGATGGAACAAAATTGTGCCCCAATGTATACATCGGAATCAATGGTGTCATCCCAACGGTATCACCAAAATCATAGCGGAATACGCCACGCGTCAATTTAGGACAGGACGTGGGCTCCACTGCTATGGCTCGTACATCTTTTCCGCCCGTTAATTTATTTTGTAAAAAAGGAAATGCTATGCCCGCAAAATTAGATCCTCCGCCAAAAGGAGCGATAATAATGTCAGGATAATCTCCGGCTTTTTCCATTTGTTTTAATGCTTCCAAACCAATGATAGTTTGATGCATCAATACATGATTCAACACGCTGCCCAACGAATATTTGGTATCATCATGCGTTGCGGCCACTTCAACAGCTTCAGAAATCGCAATGCCCAAACTTCCCGGGGAGTTAGGGTCTTTTTCCAAAATACTTCTTCCCGCATTGGTAAGGTTACTGGGAGACGCATGCACCGTGGCGCCCCAGGTATTCATCATTATTTTTCTGTAAGGTTTTGCCTCGTAACTAACTTTTACCATAAATACTTCGCATTCGATACCAAATAGTTTGCAGGCAAAGCTTAGTGCGCTACCCCATTGACCGGCACCTGTTTCAGTTGCAATTTTCTTAACGCCTTCTTTCATGTTATAGTAAGCCTGTGGAACTGCAGTATTGGGCTTATGCGAACCTGCAGGACTAACACCCTCATATTTATAATAAATTTTAGATTTTGTCTCCAGGGCTTTTTCGAGGCCATAAGCCCTATACATGGGAGTCGGTCGCCAGATCGAATACAAGTTTCTTACTTCATCAGGAATCTCAACCCATTTTTCAGCAGTTACTTCCTGTTTAATTAATTCCATAGGAAACAGCGGCGCCAAATCTTCAGGACCAACGGGCTGTCGCGTTCCGGGATGCAATGGTGGCAAAGGTTTGTTAGGCATGTCTGCCACAATATTGTACCAATGTGTTGGTATTTCTGATTCCTGCAAAGTAATTTTTCTTTGTTGCGACATATTATAAAATTTTGGACGGTCAAGATAACGAAAAACAGGTAGAGTATTAGGTTACCGGTGAAGTATTTCCCGTGAATCCAGGTTGCCATCTACATCCTCTATACTATAATCAAAATTTGGGATCTGCCCACTCACCATTCGTACAGGCAGAATTTTATGCAGGGTTCGTCTTATAAATTACAAGCCCGATATGCACCGCAGGTAAAAATATTTATCCAGAATCAAAGTTTGTCCGATTTCCTTTATTCGAAGCAGGTAAAAACATTCTTAGTAAGTTCAGACTCATAAAAAACCAGCAATAGAAGTTCTGTATATTACGTGTAAGTTTATTGTCGCAATTATTAAATTCAGGATTATGGAAACTCCCGGAAAACTGGAAAGGGTCGTGGAGGCCCGCATGAAACTCAAGGCACGTTTTGAGGAGAAGATAAAACAAACGCCTTCCGTTGCTGACAATAAACCCATGGGTAAAGGCAATCCTAACCGGCATGGAATGCCAGTGATCCCTGTAGGGCAAACGATAACTACCAAGTGGCCGGTATTGGATCTTGGCCTGCAACCGGATATTTCTTTAATAGACTGGAGACTGGTATTAGATGGCGCGGTGGAACATGCCCTCACATTAACATGGGAAGACTTTATAGCTTTGCCCCAAACAGAAGATACATCCGATTTTCATTGTGTTACCACATGGTCTAAATTAAATGTTGGGTGGAAAGGTGTGCGCCTGCTAGACCTGGCAGCGCTAGTGCAGCCTAAGGAAAATGTGACACATATCATGTGTTACGGCTATGATGATTACAGTACGAATGTACCAATGGAAGAAGCATTAAAGCCGGACGTATTGCTGGTGCATACTGCGGAAGGAAAGTCTTTACCAAAAGAACATGGCGGCCTGGTACGCATGATAACACCCCAGCTATATGCCTGGAAAGGCAGCAAGTGGATCAGCCGGATAGAATTTATGACAGCAAACCGCTTGGGTTTTTGGGAAGAAAGAGGATATTCTGATACAGCTTATCCATGGCGAAATGACCGGTATAGTTAACCTGGCCGCTCCATGATTATTGCTAACTTGCGATTCTCAAAATCATTCACTATTTTACGTTACAATAAATAAATTACCATGGCTCTCAATGCATACCTGCAGTTAACCGGCAAAGCGCAAAGCGATATCAAAGGAGGTGTAATTCAAAAAGGCCGCGAAGGAAGAATCCTTGTGATGGCTTTTAATCATGAAATACTGTCACCGCGGGATGCTTCAAGCGGCCTGGCCACGGGAAAAAGAGTACATAAGCCTTTTGTAATTACAAAAGAGATTGACCGGTCCTCACCGTTACTGTATACCGCGTTGGTAAATAATGAAACCATTACCCGATGGGAATTACAATGTTTTGCACCGAAGAGCAGCGGGGCTGAAGTGAACAACTATACAGTTAATCTTACGAATGCAATAATTGTTGATATCCGAAGTTTTATGATGAACAATAAAGTACCTGAAAATAGTAAGATGCCCATGATGGAAGAAGTCAGTTTTGTATATGAGAAAATTGAATGGACATGGGTTGATGGTAATATAATTGCAACAGACCAGTGGGCGTCCAACACATAAAGCATTTTCGACATACTAATGAACCGGCTTCCCATAAGTTTTTTCTTCTGCGTGTATAGCGACCGTTAGTAAATTCTCCTTAGGCGGGATCGGGCAATTGTATCCTGTAGTGTAGGCGCAATAAGGATTATACGCTTTATTAAAATCAAGTACCAGTTTTTTATTTTTTAAATCTGCCATAGTAAAATCAAGATACCGCCCCCCGCCATAGCTGCTAAACCCGGACGTGGCATGTCCAAATGGCACAAATAAATAATCTTTATATTTTTCCTGCTGCATTAATGTTTCAGACTGGTAAATATATAAATGCAAAAGGGAACCTTGCATTGTAAAAGTCAACAGGCCATATTGAAAATATTTCTTCATCATACCCGAAGATGTATTCATTATAAAACCTTTTGTATCCGCGATCTTTTGAAAGGAAGCTATAACACAATAACTTCTATCAACAGGATAAAACCCAATATACTTCCTGTCATCCCCGACTACTACTTCATGCGTGTTAATGTAATTAGCCTGGTAGGAAAGTATAGAATCCTTATACGTTTGTTGTTGTGGAAAAGTGGGCTGAAAAAATAAAATGAATATTGTAAAGAGTAATCCGGGTGCTTTACCTGTTGTTGGTTTTATTAACATGGGATAAAATTAATGGAAATATAGTGTTGTTGCAGTAAGCCTCCACCTGGCGTGAAAAATTCGAGAAGTCTGTACGCTATCCGGGCTCGCAGATTAGCATAGCCAATAGGCTTTACTGAAGCAATATAACTGGAGCTGCCGGATATAACCGGATAGAAAACTACTTCAAACTTCCTTATGTATATTTAATTTGTGAAGTTCCAGTATCGTCGTCTTGCCGTCGTCGCTTTCGCGATACATGGGCACAAACTTACGATTGAAAAGTATCTCGTTAAAAGTGTAGGAAGTGCGTTGCTGCACATAGTTGGAAAAAACATCATCAAAGCCACGCAGCATTACATACAATTCTACGTCGGCGGCTTTCATATCTTCTTCAGCAAAGCCATAGAAAGGGCTTTTATCATCAATAGGATGCACAACCGTCCAACTCATAGGCATACTTTCTACCCGGGTTCTTTCCAGGTCAAGGCTAAAATATTTGTAAGAGGATGTGTCATTTTCCATCAATAACAACCCGGTATTCACCCTGATATCCAGATCAGTAAGTGCATGTTTATCCTTAAAAGCCGCAAAGCGAAACATAAGACCGGTGCCTCCCTTATAAGGACTTATAAGCGCATGGTCACTAAAAGTGAGATAGCTCCTGGGTTTTGAAAAACGGCCATAGATAAGGCCCGTGGCAATAGCAAGAGAAAGAAAACCGGTCAACGCTTCTACGGCTGCCACAATATTAACTCCATCCCCTAAGGGACTCACGTGGCCATAACCGACAGTGGTGAACGTTTGGGTACTGAAATAAAAAACCTCTCTCACGATTTTCCATTTGCCACCAGGTACCAGTCCATCCAATTGCTGATAGCCAATGAGCAAATAGAGCAATGTAAAAAAAACATTCACAGCAATATAAAAAAGAAAAATAACGGTAATAAATTTCCATAAGGGCAGGTTCAGCATGTCATGAAAAATACTGAATCTTTTACGAAAAGGCATTCCTTCCTTTACCAGGTTATAGCTGCCATCTTTATTGATAAACCGGCCTCCAACATCATTGTTGTTGCCCGCAAAACCAGTATCGTTATTCTGTTTTGAAAAAGGATTTATTTTTTTGTTAGAAGCCATTTTGTAGTTGAATTCGTGGCGTAAATGATGCAAATTTATTAAATCTTTGTTCTCCATACAGACTCCTTGCCAGGGTTCCGGCAATCCAACTCCTGATCCGCAATTTACCTTATGAGGGATAAATAAAAATTGCGCAATAGGTAAAAGTTTCCCCGGGATACAACTGATTGGAAATTGATCCGCATTGGGATAAAAGCAGCTTCCTCTTTGCCAACACCCGCTTCATAGGAGTATTGATTTCCTTTGTCTCATTTACCTGTAAATCTACACATTAACAACACTACTGGATTTGGCGCCTATATCAAGAACGAAGCATACCGGCATGAAGCAACATCAACTATTTAAAAAAAATATCATATAAATAAAGGAGTTGGCGATAGAATCCCTTATATTTATTTTTTTATTCTATATATCCCTGGCGCAGAAACAGCCCCTATTACTGCCCGATCACATAAAAACCTTTTACTTATTTGTTTTAAATACTTAGTCGTAACAGGTATAACTATGGTACTAAAGATTTGTCAATTCGTTTTTTTCTGCTTTTTTTTTCCTTACATAGCCTTCCCGCAGGATTCATTTAATTTTTATATTAGCAATAAAGGGAATGATGCCAACCCTGGAACTGTAATATTTTTACCCAAAAAGACTATTGCAGCCACAGCCCCATCTCTTTCGAAATTTTCTAATAATAACACAAGTGTAAAAGTTGGCTTGAAAAGCGGGGACGTCTTCAATGAGAACCTCGTAACTTCTTATCCCCTACAATTGGGTACCTATGATAATTCAGGTAAAAATGAATTTGCGATCTTAAACGGATCAAAAGAATTTAGTACAGGCTGGACGAAAGAAACAGGCACAGAAAACACCTTTGAACAGGATATTCCCTATTTGGGTTTTGAAGGCTATGGTATAAACGGGATTGGAAGCTATAGTTACCTGTATGTTATAGAAATTGACAAAATACTTGAAAAAACAGCGCCTTTTACCGCGAGAAGATTGTTACAATTCGTTATGTCGGTAGCGGATGTTGAGAAGACTCCGGGTTCATTTTATTCGCCTGTTAATACCAATGAAAATCCAAAACATATTTTCATTCATACGAGCGATGGCAGTTCGCCTAATGCGAATAAAAAATTCCGCTACGAAGTAACTGTAAGAGATTGGGCCGTCAATAGCACTTACCAGCCGAATAACAGGTTTGAAAATTTATGGGTACGGGGCTTTGGGGCAGGCAATGGCATGCTTCCGGGTGGAGACAATTCATACTATAACAAAATAGTGTTCGGCCCCGGAGCAGCAATTCATCATCTCGGGGTTCGAAGCGGAATAATTGATCATTCTCTCTTTTTACCAGGTCCCAAAAATACAGGCGATTTTGCCGTGGTTTTTTATGATGTGGAAGGCCTGGGCAGGCATTGCACCGTTAGGAATTCGATGTTTTTAGATATTGGTTCGCCTGTATACGCTCATACCAGTTTAGGTACGAACTTTGGAGCTGTCGAAATGGACAATGTGGTTGCCTTTGCTGATGATGCACAAGTCAGCGGATTTATGTTTACTGCTAACAACGATAGTGTATTGCTGAATAATGTATATGCGCAGGGATATTTGTGCGGTTATAATTATGGGCAGGCAAAATATGCAGCAATCACTAATTCATATTTTAAAGACGTAAGTTTCGGTATAGGTTATAACTCCAAAAACCAGGTAACTTCAAAAGTCGATAATGTCTTTATTAAAACAACAGGGACATCGCATACCACTACCGGAATATTCATGCAGGATAACACTATTGTAACGCTGACCAACTCAATCATTCATCTCACCAATAATTATACTAACTATTGGGCAAATGCCGGTTCCTTTATAACCGGTGCAGGTGGAGAGAATAATAAAATTACAGCATCAGGAAATATTTTTATTTGCGATATCTACCCATCAGCTACCTTAATAGCCGCTACCACCAATACTGATAATGGAATAGCCGCATCTGCTGATAGGTGGAACAATAATGTATATATTTTATTAAAAGGAAATAAAATTGCATGGAACGTAACGAACCCCTCCACAAACAGTGGCAGCCGTCTCGTACAAAACTTTGATGACTGGAAAAAGCAATCCGGACAAGACAGGAATAGTTTATTTTTCGATTTGCGAAATGATCCGAGGGGGTTAAAAGCGATTTTTACAGATCCTGCCAACGGCAATTATGACCTCGCCAATACGCCGGAAGGCAATCAAATCGCAGCTTTACATGCAGGAATGACATCGCCCTTAACCTGCTTTTTACCAAAGCCAACATACGAAGAAGCCGCTGATCTTATCAGGAATAATAAGGTACTTTCTGTGAATTCCTGCAGAAACCCCTGCCAGCAAAATAGAATACGAGTAGATGCTACATTTAATGCCAACGCAATGAATGACCGCCAGGTGAAATTGGAATGGAATGTTTCGGAGCAGCAAAACATCAATCGTTACGAACTTGAAAAAGCTACCGGAAATTCAGTTTTTAAGAGAATTAGCTCCATAAATGTCTCTGCTGATTCATTGTATTCTTTCATTGACGATATACAGCCTGGTATTTCCTACCAGTATAGATTACTGATAAGAGCGCAAGCTGGAGGTGTATGTTATTCAGGTATCCGTGACGTAAAAACCAATGACAATAAGGTTTTCACCGTATATCCAAACCCTTCTGCCGGTACAATTTCTATTTCAATGAATGGCTACGTTGGTGATGCCAACCTGGTTATTTCAAATTCAATCGGCCAGATCATTCTGAAGAAACAAATTCTAAGCCTTTACCGCACAAATGAACTGGATCTTTCCCATCTGCAGAAGGGCATTTATTTCCTGAAAGTGAACACCACTAACTCCATTAGTACGCAAAAAATTCTGCTGCAATAAAATAAGATTCATTTTTCAAATTCTAAGGGAATTTACATCAGGTGACTAATTGCGTTACGGACGGAAATCCTATATTGACCCGGGAATACTTTGATCAAGCTATTTCAGAAGTTATGAGAGACTATTGAATTAAATTTACTCATAAATACATGTACAATTGATAAAAAAGGCTTTATTCTACGAGGATTTATCTGACGAAATAGCAACTGGTAAAACAGTAACAAAAGAAGAAGCTCAAAGACTTTTCATTTTTTTTAGAGACCATACGCTCTTTCGCTGGTTTGACGCTAACAACGATTGTGAAGACAGGGCAAACGCGATTTGCATTCTCCTCGACGAGTGGAAGATACGCAATGGCAAGGGCTGGGTCTTTAGTGGATATGTATTTAAAAAAACCGGCTTCCTGAAGAATTTGTGGAAGTATCATGTAGCGGCATTAGTGCCTGTGCTGGAAGGCAGTATCATGAATTATTATATTATTGACCCGGCTACATCAGCTAAGCTGATCCTTCTTGAGGATTGGGCAGTAAACATCACGGATAATCCACATAGCTATTACTTGATAAAGCAAGGAGATTATTATATTTTTCACCAGCGTAAGATAAAAAAAGATAACTGGTATAAAAGAAACAAAGGCAATTTCAACTGGACGATGCAGGGGATAAGCGGTATAAATGGGATTTCCGATAAAGGGAGAGCCGAGCTTGCTTTTAATAAAAAGAAAGTACTCAAAACGAAAAAAATGTTTTCGGAATTAAGGGGCTTTGAATCCAGTCCCTTACCTTAGTCCAATAATGCATTTGTTACCATCCCTTATACAGGCTATCTTGGGAGTGGCTATTTGCCAACTAACGGTATCGATTACACGATATTGATAATCCGTTCATATCCTTCGCCAATCAAAATAACAAATGAATAACCCACGGGCAAAATGAAATACAATACTCACGGGGCAACAGTTTGATCATTCCCTGCAAAAAAAGGATTTACACATTATTTTTTACTTTCTTTATCTGCCTGTTGCACGCTTTGTCCTCCTTGTTCCACTTCTATTTTTCTAGCAACCACCGTATATTCATTGGGCATAATGTCACTACCATATTTTATAGCATAGGCCTTGGTAAACTCAGCGCCAAAATACAAAATAACAGAGGAATAATAAATCCAAACTAACAATACGACCAGCGAACCGGCTGTGCCATATGTACTGCCGACATTACTTTTACTTATATAGAAGGAAATGGCAAATTTACCGATCATGAAAAGTACCGCCGTAGCAATAGCTCCCGCCGTCACATCCTTCCATTGTATTTTTGCATCAGGCAATACCCTGAAAATAACCGCGAATAATGCGGCAATAACACCAAAGGTTATTGCGAGGTTTACGATATAAAAAATAATAACCGTAATGTGAGGGAAATAATTTTTCAAACGGTCACTGAATGCTTCAGTTAACCCCGAAATAGCTAAAGAAACTAATAGCAAAAAACCAAGGCTTCCAATTACACCAAAGGATAATAGCCTGTTTTTTACAAGAATTAACCAGGCAGCTTTAGGTTTAGGTTTTAGCCTCCATATCATATTTATAGAGTCTTGCATCTCCGCAAACATTGTTGTAGCGCCAATCAACAAGGTAACGATGCCAATAACAGCGGCAACGGTTCCCTTACCTCCAATGGCGGCACTCTTTATTATTTGTTGCAATTGCAGGGCAGCATCATGGCCTACAAAGCCTTCTATCTGACCATAAATAGTTCCTTCAATTGCCTCGCGTCCAAAAAATAAACTGCTTATAGAAACGATTACAATCAACAAGGGGCCTACGGAAAAAATAGTATAATAAGCAAGGGCAGCACTTAATTTCATTACTTTATCGTCAGCGAATCCACTAATAGATTTTTTCAAAATCTCCCACAATCCTTTAAATTTTACTTTCATCAAAAATATTTTACAACCCTTACACAATAAAGTGGCCAAACTTTTAGAAAAACAGCCAGGCGGCCACTGTCGTCTTTTAAAATTAATAGGTAGATTAGTACGGCACCAGTATTTCTATAGAATATTTAACCCAAATACCTGAAGATGTTTACTTTTCAGCGCAGGTTACTGCTTGCATTTATAACTTTATAGATTGTAACCTGCTGTATTAACTATGGAAAAAAAGTAACATTTTTGGGCCATAATGGAAAAGTGTTTACAAAAGCCCTGGCATTATAGAATTGCAAGCCACTGCAGCCTGTAATTTATTAGCAGATCAGCAATGTGTACTCAAAATGATCAAGACTACTTAGAAATATCGAAAGACCCTGATAGAATAAAGCAAGGTTTATTGTTCACATCAAGCCACCGTTTTTCAGCAAAGTTCATTTTCGGCCACCTTTTATAATGTCTTTTCACGTCCTTTTATATTTAACCGGTCTTTACAGTGCAGCCTGGTTTATGATGAATCGGGAAATTGCACGAAGCGGCGATAAAACAAAGCTGGTTTGCTTTGTGATGAAATTCATTTGCTTTCGCAAGCATTGATATATCTGTAACGACCACTTGCGGATTCAAGTTCACTTCTGTAAAATGCCCACCCCCATTTGCTGTTTCTTCCATGGTACCGGTTGCATTGTCCGAATAGGCAATTACCACGACACCTTCCGTAGCGCATAGATGTAAGTAGGAAAGCATATGACAACCTGATAATGCGGCGAGCAACAATTCCTCCGGGTTATACTTTGCTTTATCACCAAGAAAGATAGGATCTGACGAACAAAAAATTGCTGCCTTACTATTTGCAGTTACCGTGTGACCACGATCATAAGACCGATAGTCGCTGGTCCCCTGGCCCGTATTTCCTGTCCACGTTATAGTCAAATTGTATTGATGTTGCCTGTTCATTTATTAGCGTTTTTTTTATTCAGTAATATGCAAAATTATCATTCGGTCTCTTACCATTTTGTACAATTATATCTTAGTTCGAAAAAATTTTACTTTTTGTTTTCCTCTACCCGGAAAAAATCCGCTTTCCGGCCGCTCGCCAAGAAGGAAAAAGTATTCAAAATCGCAGCATATTTTTCCGTTTAATGAAACCTGTTATATTATCGGTAATGAAATAACGAGGCTCACTATGCAAAAACAGTAGTGCTTTTACTACAGTCACCGTAATTTCTTTACTATAGTAATTAGGCAATAACGCCCTTGTGGGGGGAGCAAGCCTGGTGTATCTTTGTACCAGAAGTTAATTGATGTTCAACAAGTATTAATCAAGAATTCCAAATCCATTGAAAAGAACCTCCCGATAATTATCGGGATCCCAATCCAGGAAAAACTAAAAAGTCCGATATCAGTCAACTTCTTTTTTTTTAGTTAAATAGTTTTGAGTCTAATATCCTAACAGAAAAAGCCCGTTTTAAAAACTTCCAATCTATCCTTTTTAAAAATTTACCCATGGAATAAATTATTCCATTGAAAGAGCCCGCACTTATGCGGGCTTTTTTTATGGCGCATGGCGTATTGTATACCTTTCATGATTATGATGATGATTCAAATCAAATGCTTTAACTGAAAATTTCAAACTGTATCGCCTCAAAATAATATTTGAAGGCGATAATATTTGTTGGCCCTGGTAAGTACAGCCATTCCATAACATTTTGCAGGAAAACGGTATTGCTGGAAGCCGATAAAATGAAGGCGCATCTTCTTAAAAATTTTTCTCACTGACAAGAGGATAAGACGAATTTACCCTAAAATAGTCATTTTCGCATGTAATTACGCGATGTAAAGAATCTTCCGTGTAAAACCGCCACCAGACGGCTTGCCTCAGCCGCAGGACATTCAAATAAGTATCACTCCAGGCAGGTAGTTCGGGAATAAGCCTGGTAATTATAGTATCTTTTTATTTTATTTTGTAAACACCACACATACCTGGCACCAAGGGATGGATTCCAAACTGTCGCAAGGTTGCCAACCTTCAATAAGTCTGTTTTAGGTTAAAAGTGCCTATCTCCAAGGTTGGTAACCTTAAGCCTATAGTGATAACCTGAAATGCGCCCGGCTCCAATAAAGCAGGAAATAATAGAATAGCATCGGTTAACTTTGATTGTACTTATGATCCCCGGGTTATTTATATACATCAGGTATCTCTTTTTGCATCACCAATAATTAAATGCTCAAAATGTCTCATCGCAGGGGTTTCATAAAACAAGCTGGATTGTCGGCCGTTGGCTATGGATTGTTGCCTTCTTTACGGGGTTTCGGGATGACAGATTTTTTCAAAGAACCCTTTGTATTGCCAAGAAGTACACCCGAGGCGCAGGGAATTTCTTCCGCGGGAATCATAAAATTTCTTGACTCTATCAAAACAATTAAACAGGAATTTCACAGCCTGATGATTTTGAGACATGGTCATGTTGTTGCTGAAGGTTGGTGGTCTCCTTATTCATCGGAACATAAGCAACAATTGTATTCGCTTAGTAAAAGTTTCACGGGAACCGCTATCGGTTTAACTATACAGGAAGGATTACTAACGGTGGATGATCCTGTGGTAAAATTTTTCCCTGGTATGTTACCGGAAATAGTAAGTGACAACCTTGCGGCATTACAGGTTAGGCACTTGCTTTCCATGTCAGTGGGCCATGCCAGGGATTCTATCCTTATATTAGAAGCATCGGCTCCTGGCGTTCCGTGGGAAAAAACTTTCCTGGCTCAGCCCGTGGTCTTTACACCCGGGAGCCAGTTTATGTATAATTCAGGCGCCAGCTTTATGCTAAGTTCTATTGTAAAAAGAGTAACCGGGAAAACAGCACATGAATATTTAAAGCCGCTATTGTATCAACCACTCAATATCAAGAATACAACATGGGGAGAAAATTTTGAAGGAATCAACATGGGTGCTTCTCATTTGCGGATGCCAACCGAGGATATTGCAAAATTCGGACAGCTTTACCTTCAAAATGGTATGTGGAACGGTAAACAAATTATCAGTAAAGACTGGGTTAGGGAAGCATCGTCAAAGCAAATTTCAAATGGCCACAACGATAGTAGTTGGGGTTACGGTTATGGCTACCAGTTTTGGCTGAACCCACCGGGCGGTTTCAGAGCGGACGGTGCCTTTGGCCAATTCAGCATGGTGTTCCCGCTATTGGATGCAGTAGTTGCTATAACGAGCGAAAGTATTAGCACGAAAGATACCATGCAAATTGTGTGGGATGTGTTACTTCCCGAAATGAAAGATGCACCGATGCAAAAAAATAATACGCAACAAAATCAACTAACCCGGGAATTGAAAGCATTAAAATATGACCCGCCGGAAATAGCTGCCGGTTCACGGGTTGTTTCGAAGATTTCAGGAAAAGAATATGTTCTTGATGCAAATGATTTTAATGCAAAGTCTGTATCTTTTAATTTTAAGAATACTACCTGTCTTTTTACTTTGAAAGAAGCAGCTAAGCCGGATATTATTATTACTAACGGTATTGGCTACTGGATAAGAAAAGGAAACTATAAACCTTCGGCACACTCGTTGTTTTCCCTGCGTCGTATTGATTTTGATTCCATAGTTGCAGCCAGTGCTACATGGCAGGATGAGAAAACATTATTGCTCACCTGGCGCTTTATCGAAACGGTACACGGCGACCAGCTCACGTGTATATTTGATGATGATAACATAACAATTAAATTTTTATTCAGCGTGAATCGGTTGCAAAACAAACCGGATGACCGGGCTGATATAACAGGTAAAATGATGGTATGAGAATATAATAGAGAGCCTTTATCATTTAAATTATTTTAAAATTGCCTTATGCCAAAGAATATTTTTAAGTGCTGGATACTACCCGCATTTTTTCTTTTAGCTTTCTGCCCATTGTTTGGACAAACAGAATTGGAGCCATGGGGAAATATATCTGGTATAAGAGTAGATGGCCAGTTAATGGAATTTGAAACCAATATCAGCGTTATATCAAAAGAAGGTACTGGTATAATGACCACTGGCAAAGAAAAACAAAGGCCCATCTACACAAGGGAGGGTGTTGCACAAATGATAGTCACAAACATGGACAGCCTTTACATAAAGGAAGTGGTTGCCGATGTAGGTAAGGGCAAGGCAAATGTGAACATTCAGCTTAACGCAAAAACAGATATGTCGCTCAAAGGGATATACTTAGGAATTTCGCTGCCCGCTGAATTTTATGAAAAAGGAACAATACAGCTTAATAAATTAAAACCTCTCAGCCTGGATACAAGTGGGTCCGTATTGAATAAATATGTAGCATCTCCGGCAACTTCCATTCATTTTAATTCGTCATCCCGGCAGCTTACCATTACATTTGAGAAGCCTGTTAATATTCTTTACCAACCCGGCAATAATAAAGACACCCGGTTTTTAATACCCCTACAATCCGGTGATATGGCTAACGGTCAATCTATAGACGCAGATTTCACCATAACAACGTCCGGCGTCATTGATAACAAACCGGTAACCTTAACGCTGGATACTACCCATCCCGGCAGACCATTTGATGGACTTGGCGGCAATTTTCGGTTGCAGAATCCCAGGGCTGATCCACAGGTAATTGATTATTGTCTTAAGAATTTAAGGGTTGCGTGGGGACGGGTAGAAATGCCCTGGATGCTTTGGCAACCCGCCATTGATACCGACCCGGTTGAAGCAGCCAAAGAAGGTAAGCTCAACAAGCATGTACAACAATCCATGGAAATGGCGCAGCGCCTGTATAAGATGGGAATGCCCGTAATTCTTACAGCCTGGTTCCCCCCGCAGTGGGCCGTTGAAGGGCCTTTGAGGTGGAGACCCGGCCCTGATCACATCTGGGGAAATCCTTTGGACCATTCGAAAAACAACGAAATCTATAAATCAATTGCTGATTATATCCATTACCTTAAAGAAGTGTATGATGTGGAGATTGCGGATTTTTCCTTTAATGAATCTGATCTCGGTATTAATATCCGGCAAACGGGAGAAGAACATGATGCGTTAATTAAAGGCCTTGGCGCCTATTTTGTTTCAAGAGGTTTTAAAACAAAGATCTTGCTGGGCGACAATTCAGACGCAACAACTTATCAATTCATTGTTCCTGCATTAAACGATCCTGCAACCTATCCATACATTGGCGCTGTATCTTTTCATTCATGGCGGGGATGGGATACTTCCACCTTGAAAAAATGGGCGGATGCCGCGACAAAATTACATCTTCCTTTATTAGTGGGCGAAGGAAGCATAGATGCCGCAGCATGGGCTTACCCGGCTATTTTCCAGGAGCAAACCTATGCATTAAAGGAGATCAGTTTATACTTGAGGCTGTTGGCCATTTGCCAGCCCGGATCTATCTTGCAATGGCAACTGACCTCAGACTATTCGCCCTTGGCAGGCGGAGGTGTGTATGGTGATACTACCGCGCTTCGTCCTACCCAACGTTTCTGGAACCTGAAACAATTGGCCTCTACGCCAAAGGATGTAAAAGCCATGAAGCTTACTGTAAGCGGAGCTGATATTTCCGGAGCCGCCTTGGGAGACAACAGTTCCAATATCTATTCCATCCATCTTGTGAATAACGGAGCCGCAAGAAAGGTGACACTTATTGGACTACCTGCTACTGTAAAATATCTTCGTGTATGGGTAACCGAAAAGAACAGGAACATGCAGGCGATGCCCATTGTAAAAGTGATAAAGGGGAAAGTGTCATTCACCTTGGATGCAACCTGCTATACGACTTTAACGAGTGAATGATAAAGGAATTGGTGATAGAAGAGTCTTTTAGCAAATCCGCGAAGTTACCTGGCAGGATAAAGGATTTTAAAAACGACAACAGGATAGAAAATAAAGGCCGGATACCGAATAGGATCAACATCATTATTTATTTTTCCCAAAAGATGATTATCTTTTATTTTCAAAAATAAGCAATGGATAAAATTATACAAGTTGGTTTAATTGGATTTGGCGCCGGCGGCCAAACATTTCATGCTCCCGTGTTAACAACAGTAAAAGGCTTACAGTTGGTAAAAATAAGAGCGGTACAACCAGAACAGGTAGCAGTAGCCAAAGAAAAGTATCCGGGGGCATCCATTGTCTCTTCCTCTGAAGAAATATACAATGATAAAAATATTGATTTGGTTGTCATAACTACTCCCAATACTTCACACTATTCGTTAGCCTTGCAGGCACTGGAGGCGGGCAAAAATGTAGTCGTTGATAAACCTTTTACCACAAATACCGCGGAAGCTGATGAACTGATTTCAGCAGCGGCAAAACGTAAATTAATATTATCCGTGTATCACAGCCGTCGGTTTGACAGCGATTTTTATACTGTTCAAAAAATTATTAAAAATGATTTACTGGGCCGTTTAGTTGAATTAGAAAGCCGTTATGATCGTTTCAGGAACTATCTGAAACCCAATGCCTGGAGGGAGGAAGACGCACCCGGCACAGGCATCTTATACGATTTGGGCGCCCACCTTATTGACCAGGCCCAGGCATTATTTGGGCTTCCCGTTGCCGTGAGTGCCGATATCAGGATACAAAGAAAAGGAGGAAAGGCGGTAGATAGTTTTGAAGTAATACTGCATTACCCGGAACTAAAAGTTTCTTTAAAAGCAGGCATGTTGGTTCGGGAACCGTTGCCCCGTTTTATACTTTTTGGCAATAGTGGTTCTTTTGTAAAGTATGGACTGGATGTACAGGAGGAAGCGCTGAAATCGGGATGTACCCCGCTCACCAAAAATAACTGGGGTACAGAGCCGGCAAATATCTGGGGCACTATAAATACCGAAATCAATGGACAGCATTTCATTGGAAAAATTGAAAGTGAAAAAGGCAATTATACAGACTTTTACCAAAATATTTACGATACAATTATTGGCAAGGATACGCTCATGGTAACGCCATTGGAAGCCAGGAATACTGTGCGAATAATAGAGTTAGCCATGCAAAGTCAATTGGAAAGACGAATAATTGATTTTTCATTTTTTAATTAGCCCAACTCCTAAACCAGGTAGTTTATAAAAATCCCCGGCGAAAAAGATTACAACAGCATGAACTCATTTTTGAAACAAATAATTGTCAAGAGGATCCTGCGGAAGAATTTTAAAAAATCCGGGGTTAGAAAAGGCTATTCCGTGTACCAGATTGCAAAGGGAATTCGTGTATTTAAAATTACTGCCATCAGGCTTTTCAAAGATATCCTGCTAATCGTTGTCGGAATTGGCTCTGCTGCATTCGGGCTGGAAAGTTTTCTTCTTCCAAATAAATTCATTGATGGGGGTGTAACAGGCATTTCTCTTTTAATTACCGAAATAACGTCAGTGCCACTTTATGCATTAATTATCATAATAAACATTCCCTTTTTGGCTCTTGGCTTTAAAGTTATCAGCAGGCAGTTCGCCATCAAAGCAACCGTCGCTGTTTTCGGTCTTGCTTTTACCATTGCAACATTTCATTTTCCGGAGGTAACCCACGACAAACTGTTAGTTGCAGTATTCGGTGGGTTTTTTCTGGGGGCAGGTATCGGGCTTTCAGTAAGAGGCGGAGGGGTCCTGGACGGAACAGAAGTTTTGGCAATTTATATCAGCAGAAAAATCGGGGCAACCATTGGTGACATCATCATCATCATCAACATCATTATCTTCTCCGCTGCTGCCTACTTTCTTTCACTCGAAACGGCCCTCTACTCAGTCCTTACTTATCTTTCCGCCTCCAAAACGCTCGACTTTATTATTGAAGGCATCGAAGAATACACCGGTGTAACCATCGTTTCAACTCATAGCGAAGAAATCAGGTTAATGATTACAGAAACGCTCGGACGGGGTGTGACAGTCTATACAGGTAAAAGAGGATTCGGAACAAATGGGCACACAAAAGAAATTGACATTGTTTTTACTGTTATTACCCGGCTTGAGATAAACAAACTGAATATGGAAGTAGAAAAAATTGACCCGAACGCTTTTGTAGTAATGAACAGCATCAAAGACACGAAAGGAGGAATGATAAAGAAGAGATCCTTGCAACATTAAAACTTTTATATGTCATTATTATTAAACAGGGAAAGCTTTGGATACGTAGCCAACAAGGGTAACACCCTATCAAGAGTTGGGGCGGAAGCTTTATTCCAAGATTGGGTTTTGAATCCAAAATTACGATTGCACATGCTGCAGGTAGCGCATCTCATGAAATGCTGGGCTGCAGAAAAAGAAGCAGCCGGTGAAGCAGAACAGTGGCGATGGGAAATGGCCGGCCTGCTTCATGACGCTGACTGGGATCAATGGCCGGAACAGCATTGCAAAAAAATTATTGATGAACTGGAACATAGAAATATTGATCCCGAAATTATTCATGCCATAGCCTCTCACGGGCCCAACCATTTTGGTGTGGAACCCGAAACAGCAATGGATAAAATGTTATTTGCTTTTGATGAACTATCCGGGTTAATACATGCTTATTCTTTAATGCGTCCCGGTGCTTACGATGGAATGGAATTAAAGGGCGTGAAAAAAAGATTGAAAGAAAAGTCATTTGCGGCCAATGTTTCCAGAGAAGAAATTGATGATGCCTGCAACCGTGCAGGAATTCCTTTAGACCAGTTAATCCAATTTATTATTTCAAAACAGGCTGAGGTCACTTCAAAGATTTAAGAAAACTTTTGTAAATCGGTATTTTAATCCGGCGATACCTTTGCAACGCCATGAAAAAGCTATTGGCTTTTATTTTACTGCTATCACACATGAATACTTCCATGTTCCTGCCACAGGCGCCGGAAGATGATGTGTACGACACCAATGGCAACCAGCTTGATGACATCAACAGCATTGTGGAATTTGTAATGATTAAGCTGGGTATTGATCATCATGCGGATGATGAAAATGATGACCAGGGCCAGAATTTTCACATGGTTAAGATTTTTGAATATGGCTTTCAACCTGTGTTCAACACCATTAAAACAAACGATTACTTTATTACCAAACAATCCATGTTTGGCGAATACAAAGAAGGTAAAATACCGCACATCTCCTTCGACATCATCGTTCCTCCCCCAAAAGGCTTCGTGTAATCCGGCATTTCTATTTCTACATTGAGGATATGAGTATACTCCTCCAATAATATTTTAACTATATATTTTTATGAAAATACCGTTGTGGCAAAAGTTATGCCTTTGGGCATTACTGATGCCGGTGTTTACATGCTGTAAAGCATTTTCACAGGACGATACACTTAGAATTACCGTGGACGAAAGTGAAAAAATGTTCCTCCAAAATAATTTGTCCCTACTTGCCGCGAAGTATAATATTGATGCAAATGATGCTTTGATAAGACAGGCAAAGCTTTGGGACAATCCTGTTATCAGCACAGATCAGAATATTTACGATAAAAATGGCGGATTTTTTAAACACGATCAAACTAACGGACAGGTGTATGTGCAGGTAATGCAGTTGATAAAAACAGCAGGCAAGCGCAACAAACTGGCGCAACTTGCCCGGGATAATACCACTATTTCAACTGCACAGTTTGACGATTTGGTAAGAACACTCCGGTTTACATTAATAAGCGACCTGTTTGAAATAGAACACCAACTCAAAATCAGGCGGGTTTACAGTGCCGAGATTAAAGAATTGCAAACATTGGTAACGGGGATGGATGAACAGTTAAAGGCAGGCAATATTTCAGTTAAAGATAATGTCCGTATTAAAGCGCTACTATTTGGTTTGCAAAACGAGCTTATAAACGTAGATGCGCAATTAATTCCTATACAAAGCGAAGTAAAATTATTACTGAGAAACAGTGACAGTAGTTTTATCCTGCCGGTTTTTAATTATTATTTGCCCGACCTGATAAAAAAAGAAATACCCTCTAAGGCAAATCTTATACAAATGGCTGAGGCGAATCGCCCCGATATAAAAATTGCGCAGTCGCAACTGGACTTTGCCAATCATAATTTCATTTACCAGAAAGCGCTTGCAAAGCCTGATATCAGCGTAGGAACGGAATTTGATCAGCGAAGCAGTTATGCTCCCAATTATGTAGGACTGGCTATTTCATTTCCTTTGAATATTCTAAACCACAACCAGGGCAATATAGCTTCGGCACAGTTTAACATCAGGCAACAACAGGCGATATACGATGGCCAGGCTTCGGAAATCGAAAATGACATTTCTACTGCTGTGGCCAAGGTTACTTTTTACCAACATGTAAATAACCTGGAGCAACTTGGTTTTTCCAGGCAATATGATACGGTCTTTAAAAATATGCTGAAAAGCTACCAGGAACGCCAGGTGAGCCTTTTAGAATTTATCGATTTTGCTGATGCATACAAAGACACCAGGTTAAAACTGCTGGAACAACACACCGGCCTTATAAAAGCGTTAGCTGAATTGAATTACCAGGCTGGCACTGATGTTATCATTTTAAATTAACCAAACATGAAAAAGAGTATTCCATTTTTAATTACAGCATGCGCCTTAACATTTTTTGCCTGCAAAACAAACGTAGAAGTAGCTGCAGTTAAAGACCCGGCTACCATATCAGATTCACTTGCAAGGATCATTCAAATTGACACGGTGAAAAACGAATTCATAGAGGACCAGCTTTCACTAAGTGGCGAAGTAAGTTATGACGACAATAAGGTCATAAAAATTTTTCCAAATGCAAGCGGGCAGGTAGAGAGCGTTGCCGTGTCATTGGGCGACAAGGTAACACGGGGGCAAACATTGGCGGTAATCAAAAGCGCCGATGTCGCAGGAGATTATGCTGACCTGTCCACACAAAACACTGATGCAGCAATCGCTGAAAAAGAATATAAAAGTGCGGAGCAATTATATAAGAGCGGTATCGGCAGTGAAAAAGATTTTATACAGGCAAAACTTGAATATGATAAAGCCATGAACGCGGTAAGAAAAGTACAAATGCAGATTGAAATAAATGGCGGGGGGAAAACAAGGGCCGGCGGGAGTTACATGATTACCGCGCCGCGGGACGGATTTATTGTAGAAAAAAATATCAATGCCGGGAGTTTCATTCGCAACGATAATAGTCAGAATTTATTTACCATTTCCAATATGCAGGATGTGTGGGTGCTTGCAAATGTTTTTGAAACCGATATTCAAAAAATAAAAGCAGGGCAACCTGCTGAAGTCACCACACTGGCCTATCCCGGAAAAGTTTTTTATGGAAAAGTGGACCAGGTTAATTCCGTGCTCGATCCCCTGAGTAAAGCAATGAAAATAAAAATTATCCTGCCAAATACCAGCATGCTTTTAAAGCCTGAAATGTTCACCACTATCACTTTGGCGGAAAAAGAATCTCAGAAAGCACTGGAAATTCCGGGAAGCGCAATTATATCAGATGGCGGAAAAAACTACGTGGTGGTTTATAAAGATAAATTCAATGTAAAAGTACAGGAAGTAGATCCTTTTAAAACCACGGGAAACAAGACTTATATCACTGATGCTTTAAAAGAAGGAGACCTTGTAATAAGCAAAAATCAAATACTTATTTACAATTCGTTAACTGAAGAGTAAGGTGCCTTTATTACATCCAAATTAAAATCTATTCCGTGGTTAAGATCATAAAAAGTATTATCCATTTTTCATTGCGTCACAGGTATCTCGTATTTTTTCTTACAGCGATACTGGTTATTCTTGGTATCTGGTGTTATAAAAACACGCCGATTGAAACATTTCCTGATGTAACCAATACGCAGATCATTATCATAACGCAATGGCCGGGGAGGAGTGCAGAAGAAGTTGAAAAATTTATTACCATTCCCCTGGAGGTTGCATTAAATTCAGTGCAGAAAAAAGTTAACTTAAGAACCACATCGGCCTTTGGCCTGAGCTACATCAGGATAATTTATGATGACGACGTAGACGATGCATTCGCAAGGCAACAGGTGACCAGCAGGCTTGGAAACGCTGATCTTCCCGAAGGCGCACAGCCGGAGGTGGAACCACCATATGGACCCACGGGCGAGGTGTACCGGTACACACTTACGGGAAAAAATTATTCAATCCGCGACCTGACCACCCTGCAGGACTGGGTACTTGACCGGCAATTTAAAAGCGTACCGGGCGTAGCTGACGTTAATAGTTTTGGCGGAGAAGAAAAAACCTTTGAAATAAGTGTAAATCCTAATCTCTTAAACCAATACAACCTGAGCTCATTGGATGTGTATTCCGCGGTATCTAAAAGTAACCTCAATGTAGGCGGAGATGTAATTGAAAGAAACGGGCAGGCGTTTGTGGTAAGAGGCATTGGCTTGTTAAACAACATAAGCGATATTGAAAATATTATCATCACCAATATCAATGGTGTTCCTATACTTGTAAAAAATATCGGCACGGTGAAAGAAGCCGCCAAGCCTAGGTTGGGACAGGTTTCCCGGGATTTTAATAAAGATGTAATTGAAGGCATAGTGGTGATCCGCAAGGGCGAAAATCCCAAAGAAGCCCTGGACAGGATTCATGCGAAAGTGAAAGAACTGAATGAGACGATTCTGCCGGGAGGGGTAAAAATAGACCCATTCTATGACAGGACCAACCTGATGGATTACGCGACAGATACCGTAATCCATAACCTGGTGGAAGGCATCGTGCTGGTTACGTTAATCGTTTTCCTTTTTATGGCCGATTGGCGTACAACCATTACGGTTAGTATCATCATACCCCTGTCATTACTGTTCGCTTTTATTTGTATGCGGATGAAAGGAATGTCGGCAAACCTGCTCAGTATGGGTGCTATTGATTTTGGCATCATCATAGACGGAGCAGTCGTAATGGTGGAGGGTCTTTTTGTAGCACTCGACCACAAAGCCCGCGAAGTGGGAATGGAAAAATTTAATAAGCTGGCAAAACTGGGATTATTTAAACAAAAGGGCACTGAAATGGGAAAAGCTATTTTCTTTTCAAAGGTGATTATCATCACCTGCCTTATTCCCATTTTCGCTTTTCAAAAAGTAGAAGGAAAAATGTTTTCACCCCTCGCCTACACGCTCGGGTTTGCATTAATCGGCGCCTTACTTTTTACCCTTACCCTGGTACCGGCCATGTCCAGTATCCTGCTTAGAAAAAATGTAAGAGAAAAGCACAACCCTATTCCGTTGTTTTTTGAAAAGGGCATTGGCAAGCTTTTCAGGATTACGTACCGCAATAAAAAGGCGAGCGTTTTAACTGCAGTTGCCATCATGTCAATAACTTTTTTTTCGGCGAAGTTCCTGGGCACCGAGTTTTTACCTGAATTAAATGAAGGCGCTTTATGGGTCGAGGCAGAATTACCTATGAGCGTTAGTTTACCGGAAGCAAATGAAATCAGTAACAAAATGGTTGAGATACTTCATAAATTTCCTGAAGTAAAACAGACGTTGGCACAGGTAGGCCGGCCCAACGATGGCACTGATCCCAAAGGATTTTACAACATCCAAACCCAGGTTGATTTATTTCCGGAAAAGAAATGGAAAAGAAAAATAAGCGAGGATGAGTTAATAAGCGAAATGGATAACCAATTTAAAAAATACCCGGGAATTGTTTTCAATTATTCCCAACCAATAAGGGATAATGTGGAGGAAGCTGTATCAGGTGTAAACGCTTCACTTGCCGTAAAAATTTTTGGTACTGACTTTGACCAGCTTGATAAAGCCGCCGATGAAGTAATGGCGCAGTTACAAACAGTTAAAGGAATTGAAGACCTTGGCGTAGAAAGAAATCTTGGGCAGCCTGAATTCAGGATAGAACTCGATCAGCAAAAAATGGCCATGTACGGAATTACAATGGCTGACGCGCAGGGTGTAATTGAAATGGCGATAGGCGGCAAAGCTGCTACGCAATTGTACGAAGGAGAAAAAAAATTCGATGTAAGAGTCCGGTATGAATTGCCCTATCGTGCCAACCAGGAAGCCATTGAAAATTTAATGATGCCCGGAAAAGATAATAGCAAAATCCCCTTAAAAGAAATTGCCGATATAAAAACTATCACGGGACCTGCCTTTATTTACAGGGACAATAATTTACGCTATATCGCTGTAAAATTTTCCAATCGTGGCCGTGACCTGGGCAGCACTATTCGGGAGGGACAACAAAAAGTAATAGCAAATGTACACTTGCCAAGGGGTTATTATACAACCTGGAACGGGGAGTTTGAGAACCAGGTCCGCGCTTCAAAAACATTATCACAGGTGGTACCCATTTGCCTGCTGGCAATTTTTCTCATCTTATTTGTAACATTCAACAATGTAAAAGATGCGCTGCTCACCCTGTTAAATGTACCCTTTGCATTAATTGGTGGCATTCTTGCTTTGCATATCACCGGCTTTAATTTTAGCATCAGCGCCGGCATCGGGTTTATAGCATTGTTTGGGGTATGTATTCAAAATGGTGTAATACTCATCAGTGTTTTCCGGAAGAATCTTGATGAAAAAATGCAATTGGATGATGCCATTTATAAAGGAGTTATTTCAAGGGTAAGACCCGTGGTCATGACGGCGTTGATGGCCGCGATCGGATTATTGCCTGCTGCGCTTTCTCATGGCATCGGTAGTGAAACCCAGAAGCCACTTGCCATAGTTGTGATTGGAGGTCTGGTTACGTCTACCATTCTCACACTTTTAATCCTCCCCATAATTTTTTCACTTGTGCACCAGTTGATGCATAAAAGGTCTAACAGAAATCTTTTGAGGAGAATTGGCATAGTAAGCAGGCTGGAAAAGCCAAACCGGTAAATGAAGAATATCGGCATTTGAGAAATAATTTATACAACCTGGAAGCATATCACCACAATAAATATTGCGTAAACAGTGACAGGAATTGCAACATCCATTGACAAAGAATATTACTGTTGTAGGATTGCCGACTATTTGAGCACGGCGGCATCCCTGGAAATATGGAACGCAAATACAATACATTGAAGCGTAAAAAAAAATTTTATTAATATCTCATGTAGTTTTATAATTCAATCCTAAGAATTATATTTATGTTCTCATACGCCAAAGATGAAGACTTTCTGCAGGTTTTTTTTTATTATCATTTTTCTCAACATCGGAAAATCTGCATGTACGCAACCCAACTGGAACTACCAGGGATATTTTAATTTTGGCTGCAATCTTAATTTCACTTACGGTAAGTCTCAAACATTTCCGGGGTTGCGATTGTATGCTGCGTTTATTGCCAACGGAATGTATAAGAACAATTTCACCGTTAGTTACGGACCATCCGTGTCCATTTATACAAAAAGCCTCGGCGCAAACCTGAATCCTTTAACCGGTGATATCCAAATAGATTTTACCAATTCTTTCAGCATAGGAAGCGCCTGGGGAAAGGGACTTACTTACACAAAGTTTTTTAAAACACTTAACACGGGCTCATTCTATAACCTGGCAAGCAATAGAAAATACGGAGGATATTTAACGGCTAATTTTATCGTGAACAACCACCGGCGAAACCAAATAGTTGGTGCGGTTTCATTATCAACTCCTGATGTGAGTATTAACTATTATAATGACGGCGCAGCGCCCTTTAATTTTCTCCCGGTGGCTGATAATTTTGATCGCTGGTGGACAGGAGGTTTTGGCGTTTATATTCACAATCATAAAAATTACAATATTGCTGAGGTGAGCTTTGACCAGTTCACAGGCTATTCTCCCCTATTGTATGAGCTTTCCAATCTTATCGGCATTAATCTTCCCAATTACAATACGAATGATTCGGACGCTATATATAAAGGAGGCCATGTGTCACCAGCCTTTAATACATCTGCCTATAATTTTAAAATATTTTTAGGCCGGGGATATGCCATTGATGCGGGAGTGTTGGGATCTTTACGCAACAATACAACCGGAAGGGTTTTTGGCTTACAGGAAATTATTCATACCATGTTCGGATACCCGCTGCATCCGAATAATGATATCAACCGTTTTTATATTGGTGGCACCTTTAATAATATGAACCATGTTAAGCTGTAAAAAAATAATATCTTTTATCGCTGCTGCCATTGCACTCGCAGGCTGTATGGAACAAAGAATAATTTTTGATTTTAATCACAACGTGAATCGAAATTTCTTTAAAGAAATACCAGGAATTGGTGATGCCCTTTTTATAAAATACCCGGTTACCAAAAAAGCAACAACAGCAGAAATTTATGTTTCATCTTTCAGGGAAAAGTATATTGAAAATGATAATTTACTGGAGTTTACTGAATTAAATGATAGCAGTAAAATCGATACGGTCGCTTACTGGGGTAAACAAGGTTATGCCCAGGATTTGTATTTACTAAGATATGAATTTACCTACAGTGCAAAAACCAAAAAGGGAAAACTGATTGATGTTCCTGTTGAGGCCGCCGTCTTTTTCTCCATAAAATACAATAGCAGGGGTACCATTGGGGTAATGCCCTGCTATTTTGGAATCGTCAATGATGAAGATAATCTGATAGCTTTTGATACCGAACTTACATTGAAAAAGGACAATGGCAATTTCTACCTCAAACTCCATCCAAAGAAAAAAAATGAGTACGGGCTGTTATTTATGCCCGCTGTTTTCCCGACACACCCGAAAACCGCTGAAGATATATTTGCCATTGAAAAAATCGTAGAACTTGATCCCAATAAAGTAGGCGGCTATAAACCTTTGGTTTTTAACATTAATAAAATATTTCATGATCCAAATGCTTTGAAGTTTCATTATGTTGACACACTTCATTTAAACCCATAATTATGGCAACTAAAAAATCTTCAGATGAAAACGCAGCAGTAAAAAAAGCCGTTATAGAGGAAGCAACATCCGAAGAATCGGCCGGGAAACCTCCGCCGAAAGAAACAGTGCCTGACGACATTACCCCGCCTGAACCGCAGGATGAATTTCCGGGTAATGTTACCTGCATGTGTATGCAAAAACGGAAAAATGGTAAATTCTTCAGCTTCACATTGCAACAGGGTCGCTGGGTTCAGTCTTCCGCATTTCCTTTCCCCACAAAAGAACTCTGTGAAGATGCGAACTGCTAAAACAATAATTGAGGCGATTTTTTTAACCGGACTAACGTAAGGGGTAAACGCAGTAGTATTTTTATCAACAATCATTCTTCGCCTTTTTTCTGTACGTTAGACAACCACCACTAATCTTTAAACTTTTTCATCGGTGTAAGGAGTCAATTATGTTGGGGTAAATTTTTAAACGAAAAATGCTATGGTCAAAAAAGATAAAAGAGTGGATACGTACATTTCAAAATCCGCGGATTTTGCAAAACCCATTTTAACTCATTTAAGAAATTTGGTTCATACCGCATGCCCAGACGTTGAGGAAACCATAAAATGGGGCTTCCCCCATTTCGGTTACAAAGGAATGTTATGCAGCATGGCTTCTTTTAAACAACACTGCGCATTTGGGTTTTGGAAGACGGCACTCATGAAAGATGTTAAAGAACTGTCGGACAAAAATGAATATGCTATGGGTCACCTGGGTAAAATTATGAGAAGGGAAGATCTGCCCCCCGATAAAAAAATTACATCCTGGATTAAAGAAGCTGTAAAATTAAATGACAGTAACGTAAAACTCCCGGCGCGGGAAAAAATATCTCCTGTTAAGGGAATTGAAATTCCGGAAGTGTTGCAAAAAGCACTTGACAAAAATAAAGCTGCAGCTATTGCATTCACTGGTTTCAGCCCATCGCACCAAAGAGAATATATTGAATGGATCACTGAAGCCAAAACAGAAGAAACAAAAAATAAACGAATCGCCACAACTATAGAATGGGTGACGGAAGGAAAATCTAGAAACTGGAAATATATGGACAAGTAGGCCTTTGGCTCAACCGGGAGCCTACCGCCAATTCTTTATAAAACGTACACAATTTTGTTTCCGGATTACCATACAAAAGAAAGACAAACCACTTATTTTTATCGACACGGTAATGCATGAGGATAAATTAGGTTTACATCAAATAAAATTTCACTTAGGAGTATCATAGCTGGCGGGCGGCTCATTAACCGGGAATGAAGACCGGTTGCCAACGCCTGTTTCAGAAAATGAATGGTTATAAAAATATAATACCAGCACCAACAAAGACACTCCAAATAAAACAATGGCCCATATTTTCCAGCCAGATCTTTTTTCAATGGCAACTTCCTCACGATAAAAATCATTCATGGCGACAGAAGTAGTTTCCCTGTCTCCTACCAATACAGCATGTTCATCTTTAGTATGTGTTGCTCTTTCAGCGCGAATTGTATCATAAAAATTCACTCCTTTAGTTCTCTCAAAAAAGATCGCTCCTACCGTATCTTTTTCCAGGCTACCAATAGTATCAAAAGTTATTTTTTCCCCCGAGTCTAATGCAGCTTTTGAATGCAGGCACCAGTGATTAAATTTTTCTTCAGCCTCAATCCGCGTTATATTCATGAGACCGGCAATATAACCGGTGAAGTCATCAGAGAGATACCCGGTAGCTTCATGAAAAATAATTTCATCGATTGGGGGAAACATTTGACTATTAGTCATATCAGCTTCTGCAGGTTTGGTTAGTATGCGAAAATTACCTAAAAGAGGAAGGCTGCATTCCTTTTTTTGAACCAAATATGACGCGATGAGTTCCTGCATAATTCCGGCAAATATCCATAATTTAAAATGGACAGAAAATATTTTATCACGAACGAAATTCGATTACATGATCCGGGAGTTGCCAGATAATCGACGCGAAATTATAAGAGACACTTTTATCCGCGTGAAAAACATAAGTATTAAAAATGAATGAGTATGCCACCAATAACCTGTAATCCATATACAGGGTAATTATTCCAGCGCTCATATTTACTGTTAAGAATATTATCAAAGTCGAGCCATGCGCTAAATTGCTTATTGATCTTAAACTCTGCACCGGCACTGACATCGGTGCCACCTTTCAAGGTCTTTTGAGATCCGTCGCCCAATAAAGCCTTAGCTCCGGAAAACGCGAAAATATCACTCTTAATCAGTACTTGTTTGAAAGCGTTCCAACGAAGAGACCCCGTAAGTTTTAGCGGAATTAATCCCCACGCTTTATTATTATCCAGCAGGCCGGTATACGTATTTAAATCGAGCCCGGCGGTGAGGGTAAATTTATCCTGGTTGATAAAATTCATATCACCATGGATTTGCAGGTTATCAACCCTCCTCTCATTTTTAATATAAAAACTTTTACCATCAATGCTATCGTTTATAAACAAAGGCATATCCTTGTAGTTAATAAATGCAGCCTTGGCGTTAAAACTGAAATGCTTTCCTACGGTTGCTTTTATGCCGCCATAATATTGAACTTCCTTTGTATTATTTAGAAATGCAGGATCCTGCATGTAAGGATTTTCGCCGCTCAAAGTGCGGAAACTATTGGGAATGTATCGCCCTATCCATCCCGCCTGTACCATCAGCACATTTTTTTCCAACTGCACATCTGCATATATGTTAGGTAATATAGCCACGTCGCTGTTATTCCATGAGGGAGTGGCGCCACCATGAAAAGTAAACCGGTCGCTATAATAAACCAATTCGGGAGCCAGCGTAAATAAATTGTTTGTAAGATGTGATGACGAATTTTTGAGCTGAAATTTATCAAAGTTACCGGACGCTGTTACTTTTAATGAAACGGATTCACTGAATTTCTTCTCTGCCGGCAACGTAAGAATCAGGGTAGTTTCTGATGCCTTATTTTCCCTGGAAAATTCATGCACTTCCAGGTGCGGATTGTAAATAAAGTTCAAATCATTTACCGCAATATTTCTAAGGCCCACTCCCGCTGAGAAATCCTGGTAGCTTCGTCTGATATCTCTTTTATTAAAACTATCCACGAGATGGTTATACCCGTATTGATAATATTCATGCTGCGCAAAAGCAGCGTTAGCGTAAATTTCACTCTTTGGTGTAAAAATACTTCCTGCGCCTCTAATATTTATTTCACTGAAATCCTGGTTGTCAATATTACCCCTGGATGAAACATAATTACCATAAACGTTGAGCAGGTTTTTCTTGCCGTCTCCGAAGCTAAAGGCACCGGCCACATAGGGGGTAGTAAAGCTTCCAAAGCCAATTTTCAACTGGTTCCTTTCACCAAGTTGCAGCGTGGTGTCGGCATCAAGTGCCAATGGGTTTAACGATACGGGTTGATAGGAAAAGAATAAATTCTGTGCAGGAATAGTATAAGCAAGCCGTGGTCGCGTCGTATCAGCAGTGAGAGGTGAAGCATATAAATTTATTTTTACGGTATTGCGCAAAACAGGTTTGTATGAGGAAGTAATTTCAATGGTTTGCCGCCTGGATGTATCTTGTTGCGCTTTCAACGAATTGAAAGAAAAGCAAAACAAAGTCGCCGTAACAACAAGCCTTAGCGGGTATTTTTGAATAAGTTTCATAAACATTACATTCATTTTATATACAGGTTTGTGTTATTTTTTTGTTGACGGAGAAGCCTCCACTTTTGAATTTTGTTGCTCTTCACTTACGGCACGGCTTAGTTTATCCTCTGCCTCTTTTTTAAATGCAGGAATGGTGGCATTATTCGCTACACTTTGATAGGTTGCCTTTGCATTGAAATAATCCTTTTCCTGCAGATACACATCCCCTAGTAAAATATATGCTTTCGCAACCCAGAAATCATAGGAGCCGGTAACTTTAATTACTTCAAGCCCCGCTTTCTCAGCGGCAGGAAGTTGATTAAGCGTTAAATAACAGTTAGCGATTTCGTAGCGTGCTTCGGCACCCCACGCAGATTTATTAATACCAGCAACCTCCTTAAACGCAGCAATTGCCTGCTCACACTGGTTATCAGCCTGCAACGATTTTCCAAGAACCAGGTTAGCGACCGCTTTATCATCTGTACTCAATCCTTTTTTTGTAAGCAATTCTTTTACCGCATCGTTTGCTTCAGCATACTCCTTTGTCTGGTAATAACTTCTTACCAATCCCCGCAAAGCTTCCAACTGGTTCTCCGGTGTAGTAGCCAGTTCTTTCAGCTTCGCGAAATAAATTTTTGATTTGGGATAATCCTGTGTTTCAAAATAATAAATATGTGCTGCTGCAAAAGCTGCCCTTTCAGCATATGTACTGTTGCCCTGGTTTACAACCGTTTGATATCCCTGCACAGCATTTGGCCAGTCTTTATTTTTTGAATAACATTCGCTCCTGTAAAAATTAGCTTCTAAACTATAAGCGCCTTGTGGATATTTTGAGAGATAATTCGAAAACGCTGCGATAGCTCCTGCGCAATCGCTGTTGGTGTATTTCAATTCTGCAGAAACATACGTCAAAGAATCTGCTTCTGAAATACTGATAACTTTTCCTGCCTTTTGTAAAAAATCCACATAGTCATTAGGCCGTCCCAATTCCACGTAAATATTTTTCATATTATCCAGTGCTTCATCAGCTTCAGCCGACTGTGGATACAGTGTTACCAGTTTCTGGTAATATTTTAACGCTTCCTCGTTGTTATTAAGATTATAATTAGCAAGCCCGATTTTCAGGTACACTTTTGGGAACTGGCCACTTGCAGCTTTCATCTCAAGAATTTTATTGAGATACACTATCGCATCCCTGAATTTTTCCTGGACCATAAAAGCATTGGCAATCTGCATATAGGATTCCGCAACGAGATCGCTTTGCGGATACCGTTGTACCAGGGTGTTAAAAGTTTTTATTTTTTCAGCCGGGCTATTGATGCCGCTTACCAGGGCGATCTGGTAAAGAGCGTAATCACTTTGCGTCAGGCCATTATCAATCACGTTCTGGTACATACTTCTGGCGGTGCTGTAATTTTTTTCCATAAAATAACAATCAGCGGCTCGCACATACGCATCCTGCTTTAAAGCTGAAGATTGAGAACTTATTACGGGAGCCACCTTCTTAAAATTTAACAGGGCCAGTGGGTAATTCTCCGTTCTTAAATAAGCATATCCAAGTACATACCTGGCTGCATCAGGATTGGCTTCTCCCTGCGAGCCGCCCGATTCCAGGTAAGCATCCATATATTTAATTGCGTCGTCATAACGGTCAAGTCTGATCGCAATCTCTCCTTTCCAGAAATTGGCATAGGGAAGTACATCACCTGCGTTAGGATCCCTGGTTATTTTAAAAAGCAGGTCATCAGCCTCATTTATTTTTCCATCGTTAATTTCTTCCGTTGCCCTGCCAAATAAAATCTTTGGGTACACCCGCTGCATTCCGGAAGTTGGTTTATTAAATGTTGCATACAAAGCCAGCGCGTCATTGTAGTTATTGGTCCTGGTTAAAAGATTTATCAAAATTTCCCTCCCTTCATCAGCATAAGCGGATGTGGGATACAAGTCAAGAAATTTATTCATTTCGCTCGATGCTATACTCTGGTAGCCGAGTTCATAAGAAAGTTTTGCATAATTGAAGCGGGAAATTTCCTGCTGCCTGCGATTGCTGTTGTTATTAGCGCTATATTGAAATGCGCTTCTTGCGTTTTCTTTTTGATTGGTTCTCAAATAAAGGTCTCCCAGCAGGTACATAGAATTCTGACCCAGGGAATCCTGCTCATTGCTCAACTGTTTAAAACCCTCAATCGCTTTCTCCACCTGGTTTCCATCGTAATAACAATAACTCAGTTCATACATAACTTCTTTAGAAACCTTATCGCTCTTGTTTACATATTCCTGCAAAAGCGGAAGCGCTTTGGCAAATTGCTTCTTTTCAAAATACAATTGTCCTACTAAAAGATTGAGATCATTGCGATAATAAATATCATTTTTTAAAAGCGCTTCTTCGCCGTAACGCAGCGCGTCTTCTTTTTTTCCTTGAAAATAATATAGCTGAGCGATGTAATAGGGAACCAGTCCTTTGTATTTATCTCTCGCTTCTACTTTTTGAAATGAACTCAATGCTTCAGCATAATCTCGGTCGCGATAGCTTATGAAGCCATAATAATAATTGGCGTCGTAATAATATTTATTGTCCGGCAACTGGTGAATCTCATTAAATAAGGGTTTGGCATCGGCAAATTGCTTCATGTTGAAATAAGAATAAGCGAGTTCAAATTTTGCATCGGCTATTTCTTCGTTGCTCAGGTTGTCATAACCGGCCCTTTCATAATAAACAACGGCACGTGAGAAATCATTTATTATAAAATAATATTTTGCCAGGTGATAACTCATCATTTGTTGCCGCGGCTCATTATTCGCTGCTGCAACAAAACGCTTTGCAGCATCTTCAGCAACGGATTGATTAAGTTTCAGGCCGCACACGATGAAATAATATTCAATATCCTGATTGAGGTAGGCATGGCTGCTTTGTGTGTTCTCAGGATATTTATCCCGCAACGTTTTCAATAACGGATAGGCAAGACTATATTGATCTTTGATAAAAAATTCTTTTGCTTCTTTATAATCTTTTTCAGGATCAGTATTATTAAAGTTTGGCTGCGAAAAACACGCGATAGAAAGTAGCAGGAAGGCAACAGGGAAAATAAGACGGGTCATGAATTATATTATTTTATTTTTCATAATGTTGTTGCGCTTACAACATCGAACAAGAAAACCAGGATTTACCGGCGCAAAAGTACAAACACCATTCCTTTATTTCGTCATAATATGTAATGATGAAAATAAAACGCTTTAAATTGCATCAATCTATGTTAACACAATTGTAAAAAAATATGAAAAGAATTCTTTCGACAAAATATTCCACCAGTGCATTCAATTTCGCTATGCTTATTTTGCGCGCAGCCTTAGGCGTTTTAATGTTACATCATGGTTATGACAAACTTATTCACTTCGATCAAATGAAAGGTACTTTCATGAATTTTCTCGGGCTTGGTTCTACTATTTCACTGACCCTGGAAATCTTTTCTGAATTTTTCTGTTCCCTGTTTTTAATACTGGGCCTGTTTACAAGACTTGCCGTAATACCCATATTAATTGCCATGTCGGTCGCTTTGTTTAAAGTTCATCACGGAGAGCTGTTTGGCGCAGGCGAAAGGGCCGCCATCTATCTCGTATGTTCAATCACCCTACTTTTTTGTGGCCCCGGGAAGATAAGTGTGGATGGGATGATTGGGAAATAGCAGCCGGCACTGCGATAGCCTTTAGACTTGCCCGTACCAAAAATGCAATAATTATAAATTCATTTAAAAATTTGATAGAAATTGTTTTCTTACAAAACACAAATAAGAGTTCACTATGCCCTGACGGATCAAATGGGAGTGGTGTATCATGGACACTATGCGCAGTTTTACGAGATCGGAAGAACTGAATCGTTACGAAGCCTGGGCATTACCTATAAAAGTATAGAAGAGTTGGGCGTTATTATGCCGGTTGTTGAAATTCATACCAAATTTCTACGGCCTGCAAAATATGATGACTTGCTTACAGTGGTAACCACCGTAAAAGAAATGCCCATGCATCAAAAGATTATTTTTCACGGTGAAATTTTTAATGAAAAAAACGAACTATTAAATATAGGAACCGTGACGCTTTTTTTTATGGAAGCAAAAACAATGAAGCGATGCAATATGCCCGAATCAATCCAGGAAAAGGTGAAAGATTTTTTTCTTTAAAATTTGTACTGCTACATCCTGCGGATTCTGTTTAATGAATCATCATTGAACAACCAACACCTGGAAAGTACCCGCAATCATTTTAGGTCTTGCCCCGGAATTAGCAGGGTCAGCGGGTTCAAACTCTGCAGTAGGCAAAAATAAAGCACCTGATTTCTTGTCAATGGTAATGGTCCTGGCGCCAGTTTTTGTAGTGATATTTCCAAGACTTATAAATTCATTCCCGGTCTTTTCCTTAAAGGCCGAAATAGTTCCATCTCGTCCGTTGGGCACAAAAATTATTTTATTGTTTTCATCAAACGTAGTCCCGTCAGAACCCGCGCCTATAGGCAGCTTAGCAATAATTTTGCCGTTTGTTGCATCCAGTACTATTAAAAGTTTGCTATCTGAACAGCCGGAAAACAATCTTTTTGTTTTGGTATCCATAGCAAGACCTGAAGGGCCCTCCCCGGGCACTAATGGCCAGCGGTCTACTACTTTAAAAGTTTTTAAGTCAACAACCGCAATTTCACTTTTGTCTTCAATATTTACATACAACTTCCCGCTACCATCAGAAACTGCTTCTTCAGGTTTCCCACCCAGTTCAACAGTAGCAATCACTGTATTTTTCTCAGGATCAATGATAGTAAGATTTTTACTGCGCCCGTTATTCGTAATAATTTTTTTAGTAAAAGGTTCGTACATGATAGCATCCGGATTTTCTCCTGTGGCTATCTGCGTTATGATTGCATCAGTTTTTAAATCGAATACAGTTACATTATTCAGCCGGCCATTGCTGGTGTACCCCCTGTTTAATTCGTTATTAAAGGCGATTCCGTGGACGCCTTCGGTATGCGGTATAATACCGACGGAGTCCCCGGTATTTTCATCTAAAATATTTACCTGTGTTCCATGAGAAACGTAGAGTTTGCCATTATTAACAGCGATATAATCCCATCCGCCAGGACTTGCTACATGAAAGGTCTTTACAATCTTCCACTTTGTTTGCGCCCGGGCTGATTGGATATTTTGGAATAAAGCAGCCATAACAATTACCAACAGCAATCTTACGTTCATATATAGATATTTTGGTACAAGATGACATGCAATTCTGAAGAAAATCTGAAGCAATTAAATTATATCATCTTTGCAATGTATAAAAAAAATGAAAAAAGTATTCTTCAGAATACCTTCAAATTCATTTTGTAGTTTTTCAATAAATTATACCATTTGAAAATTCTTATTGTAGAAGACGAAAGGGAATTAAGTGCAAGCATAGCAACATACCTTAAAGGCGAAGACTATGTGTGTGAAATAGCTGCTGATTATAAAACCGCACTTTTCAAAATTGACATGTATGACTACGATTGTATTCTTTTAGATATTATGATTCCAGGCGGTAGCGGCCTGGATATATTGAGAGAATTGAAAGCCGATGGCAAAATGGATGGCGTATTAATTATTTCTGCTAAAAATTCTTTAGATGATAAAGTGACCGGCCTTACTTTAGGAGCAGATGATTATTTGTCAAAACCTTTTCATCTCTCTGAATTAAGCGCACGGGTAGCCTCCATCATTCGCAGGAAAAAATTTGATGGCAATGACTTATTAAAGTTTGAAAAAATCAGCATTGATACCCGGGCTAAAACAGTGTCCGCAAATAATAAACTACTTGAACTTACCAGGAAAGAATATGAACTGCTGCTATATTTTGTAAGTAATAAAAAAAGAGTGATTTCTAAAAACGCCATCGCAGAACATTTGTGGGGAGATAATATGGAGGGCAACAATGACTTTATTTATACCCATATAAAAAATTTAAGAAAGAAAATCCTCGAAGCATGCAACGAGGATTATATTAAATCCGTATATGGAATGGGTTATAAATTTTCTGATTGATGAAACTGCTTTCTAAATATAACCGGGTAAATGTGGTAGCAACAATTATTGTTGTGCTACTTAGCGCTGTGTTATATTATTTTTTTATAGAAGCCGCATTAATACACCAGTTAGATAAAAACCTGGCGGGTGAGGAAAAAGAAATAACGGATTACATAAAAGAGAACAATCAATTGCCGGAACCTTCAAATACTAAGGATGAACAAGATGTATATACGAAAATTACCGGTCAATCTATTTCCCGAAAATTCAGGAGTATCGACCTTTTCCATGAGGGCCATCATGAATATATTTCTTACCGCCAGTTGGAGTTTCCGGCAACGGTTGCCAATAATACCTATAAAGTAGACGTGAGGAAATCGCAGGAAGAAACGGAAGACCTTATCCAACTGGTCTTAAAAATTACGCTTGCAGTAGTTATAATTTTAATGGTAACACTTTTTATAATCAACAGGTTTGTGTTAAGCAAGCTCTGGAAGCCTTTCGACTCCACGCTACAACAAGTAAAACAATTTAATTTGTCAGGAAAAAATGAAGTACTTCCTGAAAAAACCGATATTGACGAGTTTGCAGAACTCAATGCAGCAGTGATTATCATGACAAAAAGAGCCAGCCGGGATTACAATGAAATAAAAAGTCTTACTGAAAATGCATCCCATGAAATTCAAACGCCTTTGGCAATTATTCAATCAAAACTTGAATTGCTCAGCCAATCAGAAAATCTGAATGAAGAACAGATGAATACCATTCAATCCATTTCTGAAACCACCAATCGCCTGTCGAAATTAAACCAGTCGCTGATATTACTTACTAAAATTGATAACCAGCAATTCCGTGAAAATGAAAAAGTAAATATCAGCGCACTCCTGCTACGTCATCTTAATAATTATGAAGAACTTTTCCATGCAAAACAAATAACGGTTACCAAAATTATACAGCCGGCTATAGAACTTATTATAAATGAAACACTGGCAGAAATATTAATCATCAACCTTCTCACCAATGCCATTAAACATAATGTGGATAAAGGCTCAGTAACCATAGAATTGCATTCGAAATTTTTATCGGTCACCAATACCGGTAGTGAACCGGGTGCTGACCCAAGTATATTTTTTGAAAGATTTAAAAAAGAGTCCTTATCAAATGACTCATTAGGGCTCGGGCTTTCCATTGTAAAAAAGATAGGTGACACCTATGGTTTTGGGGTCGAATATGTTTACGCAAAAAATTTTCATACCCTCACCGTAAACTTTTAGAAAAAAACGGGAGATATGAATATTGGGCACGTTGCCATGTATGCGCTATCGCCACAGATTTGCTTCAGAATATACCTGTAGGTTTGTTGGCCTATAAAATCAAATAAGTTTTACATCAATTTTATAGCCTCATTATTAAGCAAGAAATTCATTAATAGAAAAAGTGGTCTCGTAATTGTGAGCATTGTAAAAATAAACTCAGTATAAAATATGGGATTGCTATCCAGGTTATTAGTAGTAATATTCTTATCACTGCCCGCCACAGGTTTTCCTCAACAAAGGGATACACTTATAAACAAGCTGGACAGCTTAAGTAAGAAGAGCGACAGCGCAGGCGGCCAGGTGAATAATATTGTACCTAAGGCGTACAATCAGAATACTAAAATCACTTTCAACACTTATTTTATTCTCCTCGGCAGCGATTTGAAACAGTCCTTTACCAAGCCTTTTCACATGACGCGAAAAGATTGGGGTAACCTGGGGAAATTTGCAATCGTCACCGGGGCGCTGGCGTTCGCTGATGAACCTATACAAAAGGGAGCATTACGCCTCAGGAAAAGCAATCCTAATCTTGATCACGTGAGCAAATATATCACCAATTTTGGGGGTATTTATGAAGCATACGCCCTGGCAGCATTCGGTGCGTACGGTTTTATCTTTAAGAATGAAAAAATGAAAACAACCACTTTGCTGGCTACCCAGGCATACATTGCGGGTGCTGCTGTAGAAAGTGTTACAAAATTTTTATCGGGCCGTACAAGGCCCTCCTATTACCCCGAAGGAACGGAGGCCGAGCCTGCATTCCTGGGTCCCTTTTCAAAAACCGCAACCAGTGCAAGCGGCAAGAAAGTATACAGTTCTTTCCCTTCCGGTCACACTACGGTGGCTTTTGCAGCAGCTACCGTGTTTGCTTTGGAATATAATGACAAACCGCTTATTCCGATAATAGCCTACAGCGCCGCAACGATGATTGGCCTTAGCCGTATCACTGAAAATAAACATTGGGCAACGGATGTTTTAGTAGGTGCAGCTTTAGGCTTTTTAACCGGTAAGGAAGTTGTCAATAACTATCATCGCTATTCGAAATTAAAAGCGCCCAACCAAAAGAAGAACACCGTAACTTTTAATCTCAATTATTATTCGGGTCATTTTGAACCGGGATTGGTTTATAAGTTTAATTAAATAAATGTTCTGTTATGTAAAAGTCATACCGGGTGGGGATGATTGTAAGGTATCGTTTAATGTTCCGCCGGAGGGATTTAAACTGATCTGACTGACTTCTTTCGGTTATTTAAATTTAAGTTTTCCAATTTCCAGGTAAAATTTAATTCTACACAACCTGAAAGGAATTCACTGAAGGCTGTTGCCAGTAAACCCCCGACCCAAATACAGAGGTTTTGCGATTCACATATTCATTTCACGACCGGGGTTCTCCAAAAATAAAAAGAAAATATGCTGCTCATAAAAATGTCACCTAACACTTACTGCTTCTTTTCTTTTTTTATATTTAGTACCTTTAACCCAACCATTTTGTGAGAGGATGCAACTATCTGATTGGGGGGATAAAACTGATCCAAAGATTTTCCTTTATATGTTATCATCCTAATTTTTATTACGAAAATGC
>JBDTOV010000029.1:0-42260 GCA_039933035.1 Ginsengibacter sp.
TCATTTCCACCAAAGCCATCGATGGCAACTATTTTTTGCCCGGTAATCCAATCCGCTAAAGAAGAGTAGCCCGTAAATATTTTGCCGTCATCTAATGAATGAAAGGGAAAAATATTATAATCTTCTTCATCAATTAAAATAGCCGGGGAATTTTGAGGCATCAGGCCCTGGGAAGATTTACGCCATTCAATACCTCCGTTATTTTTTTTCGTTTTTGTTTCAACGATATTTTCTATTAAGCCTGCTGCGCCTGCAATGGCAGATAATTCCATCTTTTTAGAAATCCTGACAGGAATATTTATTTCATATGTAACGCTTAATTCTTCAGTCAACGCCGGGAGAAATAATCCGGAGGCTTTGCAGATGCTTCCCCCAATAACCAGGCAGTCCGTTTTAAATGATTTTATCCATGGACTCAGGCAATGAGCGATATTTTTACCATAGATTTCAAAGACTTTTTTGGCATTAAAATCTTTATGAACTGTTACGGCAGTTGCCATTTCTTTAACCTCGCTGAATTCTATTCCTGTTAACGCGGTATATTTTTTTAGCAACCAACGGGAAGAGATATAATCTTCTGCGATGCCGTCTTTAAAAGGAATATTATACAGGTAACCATTGCCAGGAATGCCGTTTCGTTCTTTCAACAACTTTTTGTGTTCAATAAAGGCAGCACCAAAACCCGTTCCGAGTGTTATGGCAATCACATTTTTATATTCCGAGCCTTCACCTGCCAATGCTTCGCCTAAACCGAAACACCCGGCGTCATTTTCAAATAATATAGGGCATTCATAGGAAAGCTTCAATTGGCTGCTAATGATTTGCCTGATGTTTATTCCATATAAACTTTCATACTTGCTTACGCCATCAAGCAATGATATTCCATCCAGGTAGTCAAAGGGCCCGGGCATAGCGACGCCTATACCTTTCAACTGTTTTCCCTGTAAGAATGATAATGATTCTTCAATGGTTTCAATCCACTGATCAATAATAATTTTGGGATTTTTTACCTGTGCTTCAATCTTCTTTTTTTGCAGGCTTCTTTCTAACACTTGCCCGCTGGTGTTGACCAATGCCGAAGATATATGGGATCCTCCAATATCAACGCCAAGTGAAACTTTGTCGGTATGTATGAACATATTAAAATCCCTTAAAAAATTCTATCCCTTCTTGATATCTATTGAGTAAATAAATCTATCTGACCGGTAATAGCCAAGATTATATTCAATCGGCCTGTCACCAATATCATATACAAACCGCTCTCTAAAAAGAACGGGATCTGACGCGGGTATTTTGAGCTTCTTCCCAATGCCCTTAGCGAGCCTGGCACTTATATTTTCCGCGGATCGCACGACCACAATTCCATATTTTTTTTCCAGCATCGTGTAGAGTGGTGTATCGAATTCATCGTTATCATTCACGCCGATCCTCGGATGAAAATAACTTTCAAAATACACGATAGTGTCTCCCGCTGTTCCTTTTAATTTAGATAATTTTAAAACTTTTGTATTTTTTGAAACATTGAAAAAGTCCATTACTTTTTTGTCGGGCAAAATCCACTCAACTTTAAGCTCCAAATTGATAACATCAATTCCTTTTTCTCTCATTTCCTGTGTAAAACTGTACCAGTGATCTAACCCAGTTGCTAAGGGTTTCTTAATTGCTGCTTTTGTACCCACGCCTTTTTTTCTGACTATTAATCCTTCATGCTGCAACTTATTGGTAGCCTGGCGAATCGTGTTGCGCGAAACACCCAGCCTGTTTGCCAACTCAACTTCTTTAGGAAAAAATGCACCTTCCTTAAATTCGGGCGCTGCAATCATTTTGCGCAATAATTCCTCCACCTGGAAGTGAAGAGGAATGTTGCTTTTGTGATTAATCTGAAACTTCATATTAGTTCTAATGTTCAAACATACTAATTTTTTTTTCTACCGGGGAGAATAAGTTTTAGTAAGGTGTTACCGTATTAGAGCTTACGTATTTGATGAAGTAATTTGCCTTTTAAAATTATATGAATTGCCGTTGCGAATCCTCGTAGCTATTGTGGTTTTACATAAATAGTTACCGTATCATTATTGTTTGCAAGAGCGGCCGGAACATTCTCTACCGTATAAATATTATCTATATCATTAATGAGTTGTTTCCTGTCTCTTTGAAAGATATTGCTGATATGGGCAAGTATCGAAATAGTGCCTGAACCTTTAAATTGACCTTTGAAAGTATACTGGTTTTTAAAATTGGTTACGCTTCCCTTTTTATTATGGTTCCAGTATTTCATATAGATGGTGGTAAAATCTTCCAGCTCAAAATTCTTTAATGGATTATAAGTAATTAGTTTCATTGAGGGATTGTTTTGATGACCGGGTGTGATAGCCGGAACAGAAATAAGCAGCGAAGTGATGGCAGTATCATTTTTTTGTAACAACCTGATGCCATCCATGTGCGTATGGCTGGCGAGCAGTCCGGCAATATTATTTTTAAAACTGTCTGTAATATCGAGGAAAGCATTTTGTAACCTGCGGCCTTCAAACAGCAGCGAACTATCCCATAAATATTTATTTCCCGTTTGACAAGCAGGATAACCATCATTGCCCGGTGGTATGTGCATAGCTATTAAAACTGTTTCCTTGTTGTAGGCGGCTACCTTCAATTGGTTTCTGAACCACGTCATTTGGAGGCTGGTATGTGCCTGCCTGTCTGTGCCATAAAAAAAATGTTCATTTTCCTTAGGAGTAGAAAAAATGACTGTATTTAAAACTATTAACCGGAGTTTCACATGTTTCCCCATAGGGTAGACTGAATAGATTCCGATTCGGGACAACGAAGTGTCGGCAAGGGATGCCTCCGCACCAGGATTAAACAAAGGGACAGCATGATCGGGATTTAGCTCATGGTAATCTCCATCATAAGAATCGTTATTACCGGGAACTATAATTAAAGGGATTCGGGCCTTCTTTGTTATGGCGCATAAATCATTATAAACAGTATCAAAACTATTTCTTACAGCATCCAGGTTGCCCAGGTCATCATTGACATGAAAAGGAAGGTCTCCCAATACCAGCAGGAATTTTGGCTTTGAGGCAATGGTTCCATTGAGTAAGGTATTGATTGCAATTTTCGCGGAATCCCAAAGATCACGTCCTGCATCTTCACCACTCAATGCCTGGTTGCTCTTACTATTTAAATGGATATCGGATATTACCAGAAAAGTGGAAACCCGGTTCGGGGTATCGGGCACGGTTAAACGCTCTTTTTGAACAAAATTCTTCTGAGAATTCCCCGGCAGTTGTAAACCAGTGATTGCAACATACAGTGTAAGGTATATAGCTAGCAGCTTCAGGAAATTTCGTGTAGGCATGCCCGTATGATTATGAATTTTTAAAGTAGTCCTTTAGATTGTTCTTACATGCTTTGAGGCACATACACTGCATATCCTCTTGGCGGCGCCCAAAATTCTGAGTTTCCAAGGCCATCTGTCCATTTTTCTGATGGGGTGTCTTCATTATCTTTCCCACACCACGCAACCGGAACAAATTCTGTGTCGGCCCACTGAGTAGACACCAGCCTGCCATTCCACCGGCCCGCATTATTTAGCACGAATACCAATCCTTTTTGCTCCCCGCTTCCGCGACGTTGCATTATGTAGAGTTCATCATCACAATAAAGAACATCCGTGGCTCCACCTGCAAATTGTTCGTGGGCTTTCACGAGAGCGGCAATGCCACTATTGTTTCCTTCCTGCGCCAGCCCCCAGTTGAAATAATCCTGCCAGAAGACACAGGGATAACCTTCGTGTGTAAGGATGTAAGCATAAGCGAGTATTTTATTATTTACTATTGCATCGATACGTACGATATCATGATTCTCCACAAAAGTTACGGCCCACGAAGTGAGCCCATCCGTAACCAAAGTGCCCTTTTCAGTGAGGGTTGTAAGGCTAAAGCCATAAGTATCACACAGCTCTTTCAACCTGGCCCGCAGCGGAAAATCAAAAGCAGTGACCGGGTTATCGGTAAAGGAATTGGTCTTCCTGAGCCATTCGGTAATAGAAGTATCCGAATCCCAGTATTCACCAACGCCAAAAGGGGAGAAGCCGGTCTTGCCATTTTTTTCGTACAGCCGCTCCAGTATGGCCGTAATGATCCAGGTGCCATAACCCTTTACAAAGTCGTAACGTAAGCCATCGAAGCCAATATCTTCGATTAGCCACCGTGCATATTCCATCAGTTCGGTATATACATAAGGATTGCGGTGGCACAGGTCAGGCATACCCCCAAAACTCATGTCATCCATCCGTTCAAAATAAGAGGGATGATAACAGGTCCAGTCGCGGGCAAATCTCGCACTGCCAGGATTGTATTTGGTCCATCGAACCTGCCCGTCAAACAGGTTCATTTCCTCCTCATCGGCTCCGTTGGTGTGGTTCAGCACCATATCAGCATATACTTGCATCCCATGATTATGAGCTTCTTTTATAAGTTGTTCCAGTTGGCTTCGGGTGCCAAACCAGGTTGGCACGGAGCCTCTTTGGTCAATTTGGCCAAGGTCATAATAGTCATAGGGGTCGTAGCCCATAGACATGCCGCCTAAATTGGCTGCTTTACAGGCAGGTGGCAGCCAGATGGCTGTAAAACCAACATCACTTAAAGCCTTGATTTTGTCCTGAACAGTAGCCCACCATTGAAATTCTTTTGCTTCCAATTTTGGACAATCCCAGTAGAAAGATTGCATGATTACGCCCATGATAATTTAGTTTATTTTGGGTGATTCAGATCGGGGATAAAAAAATTTGCTTCCAGGTTTATTTTATTTTTTGAATTAAGCGTTCAAGGCATCCAGTCTGCCCAAAACAAAATCTCTGCCATTCTCAAAGAAAAGTCTTTTCGAAAAAACCTTTACATCAAAATCATTTGGCAATGCCACATGGGAAATTTTGGCAAACGAAACAAATTTGTTTTCAAATTCAGATTTAAAATGTTCCAGGCTGTTGGCTGTTTCGCAGCACCACACGGGATTTATCAGGCCATCATAATCACTGCCTATACAAATTTGATTTAACGCAGCGGATACATCATAATTATTTTTTCTGGCAACTACTATTACATGCACCACATGTGCCATAAAGTGCTTCAAATGATAATCACTCATAGCCGGATCAACCACACCGCCTTCTGCAATCTCATCCCACTCCATTACCTGGTCCTTCATATCACCAAATGCTTTGCTGATTTCAACCCGCCCGGTACCCAAGAAAATTGTTTCTTCCAGGTTGGATATATATTCTGTTTCAAGAGGGAAATCGTCCCTGCCATTTGTCTCCTGCTCAAATTGCTGATACCCTAAAATGCGCTTATCGAGGCTAAAGCCAAGTATGCCGCCCGAGTTGAGTATCTCCATAATATCTTCATCATATAAATTAATACTGGCAGCGTTAAAGCTGGGTCTTGGACTATCGCCATACTTAACTGGCTTCCCCTGCCATAAGACCGTATAGCCTTTTGCTTCGAACTTTCTCACAGCAAATACATAGTCCGGGATTTCTTTTACAGATATGCCCGTAAATCCTGCATGCGTACATACTATTGGCTGGTTAATACTGGCAAACCCGGGAATGCGCCTTAACTCATATAAATGCTGCCGGGAACCAAGACTTAAATGTTTTACATCAATCATTATTTTGTTTTCGTAGCAATGTTTTAACACCCTGATTCCATCTACAGAAAATTTATTACCGGTGGGCTTGAAGCCGTCGTTGCTGAGAAACTGCATGCCAAAAGCATGGTTGCAAAGAGGCGACTGCTCCATGTGCGTAATATTAACCGACACAAGGGAAACATTGCTTCTCAGATCATCCAGGTTAGCGATGATCGCATCCACATCAAAATTTTGTAATTTGGAAGAAAGTGTATGGCAACCCTCTACACTAAATACAGCATGTATGGTGGAGGTATCATTTTCATCAAAATCGTTGCGGGTCTTAAGTGGCTTTACTTTTTTATTGGTAATGCCAAACTGTGTGGCATCGGTAAGCGTCGGCCAATCATCTGTTCTTAATAACGTATAAGGATTGCCATTGATAATGGTATCTATCTTATCTTTTTGCAGGTATACATTCAATGGCCCCTTTGTGCTATCCTGGATAAGATTGTCAGTCAGCATATCTTTTTCCGGAATATACAATGCTATGCAAACCAGGTTGCAATCGCTGGCGGCAAGCTGCGAAAGATTGCCCTGCGATTCGAGAATATAAGGAAACTCTGTGCAGCACTTGAGTAAAAAAGGAATTTTACTTTTATCGAGTGGTACCCACGGGCTTAATTTTTTGGATTGCGTTGCCTCGTTATTTTCTGAAAATAAACATTTCAGTGCGGGGTGCAGATGGAAATCGAAGAATGGCATATGGTATTTTTTTTTGTGAGAAAATGTATTTAAGATGATCTAACCCTTGTTATTTTTTGTTTAGGTACTATGGGTACGTGTTCGATAATTTATTCCAATCATAGTGTAGTTTAAAAGATTTTAGTCATTGATATAATACGTAACAGGTTTATTTTAAAGATAGGATGTAACAGAAATTATTTTTAAAATCTAAAATTTCTTAGTGAGGATAGCCTTTGGGGGTCTTTTGAAGGAATCGGTATTGCCAAACTAATACAAGTGCTTTAATTTTCAAAGCATGTAAAGTTATTTTTTGCAAATTTTTAGCACGCGGACAAAAAGCTTCTGGTATGAGGCGTGCCCTTTTTCTTTACTATATTGATTTAGCCTTTATGAATGTGTGCGTAATTTATGTGATTTTTTTTATTGCTGCACGCATTGCGCAGACCTATATTTTATTGTTTATATACAATAATCCTTTTAACCATTTTTATGGGTTTGCCTTTTTCGTTAAAGCTGGTTTGTTGGGTCCAGTTGCCATGATTATCCCAACCATCATAGGTGTAAGTCGTAATCGTGCTTTTGGTGGAATCTTTTTTTGTTTTTGGATCAGTCGTTATGATTGTTTCATCGAGTGTTGCCAAATCTTTTTTATCATTCAATGTTACCTTGCCTGAATAAGTTAGTTTACCAACGCTGTCTTTAGCATTGCCTCCTACATAATAGACGCTGTCATAGTCATTGCTGAAGGACATTTTTAATGTGCTGTCGGGATGGTATCCGGTAGCGCCCGTGACCTGGCCAAATTTATTTGCTGTAATATCTTTATAATAAACATCTATTTTCCCTGTAGAATCATATGATTTCGCCTGGCTGTAATTTCCGGCGCTGTCATATTCTATTGTCATAGAAGACTTCTTTTCATTATTAGCGCCGTCCGTTTGCATGCTTGTCATAAACCCGTTTGCATTATGCATGTATTTACTTTGCGACTTGATACTATCTTTTCCATTCATGGAAACATACGAAACAGCGTAACCACTGCTGTCATACTTCTCAATACGTTTTTCATCCAGTGGACCAGTTTTACCGGTGCTGTCAATAACATAAGAATCGGTTTCTACTTGTGTAACATCGCCTTTAAGATTTTCACTGGCAAGGTCATTAATAGCATTGGAAGCTGACGAAACGGATTCTTTTTGATTGCACGATGTGATCAATAAAGAAGCCGTTAAAGCAAAGAGCACAAAACGCATCATGGTATTTTGTTTTAGATTCATAAATCTAATTTTTTATTTTGGGAAATGCAATACCTCTTTATTTCTTAGTATAATAGAAAGAAGTGATGTCAATTTTTATGGGTCATCCGGGAGCACATACCTGAAAAACTGGCCTAAAACTGCCAGGCTATGCTGTTTTTAATCCGGTCCAACACGATTTCCAACGCCCCCACCCGGATGAAAATGAATTTTTCTGCAGGTAAATTTTTTTGGTGCGTGGGTTAATGTGCAAAATTTATTTGATAAATGTTAGTCCACATTTTACCTGTTACATATACTTTGTCTGCCAGGGAATCATAGGCTATTCCATTCAAAACGTCCGCTGAGGGGTTCTTATTTCTTGCTTCAAAAGTTAATGAGCTTAGATCCAGTCTGCCAAATATTTTGCCATCGGCAGGATTAATTTTAACGATATAATTACTCATCCAAACATTAGCGTAAATAAAACCCTTTATATATTCCAGTTCATTAAGACCGTCCTGTGGTGTTCCATTTCCTGTGACAGGCAATATCCTGACCGGCTGCAAGGTACCCGGGTTTATAAATGTCAGGTTACTGGTACCATCACTCATAATTAAATCTTTTCCGTCGGTAGTCAGGCTCCAGCCCTGGGCATTGCTATACTTGAATTGACCTGTCTTTTTAAAAGATATTGCATCGTAAATAAAACCTACCTGGCTGGTATAAGTAAGCTGGTAGAGTTTATTGTTTAAAAAAACAATGCCTTCTCCAAAATATTTGGTTCTGTCCAGCTCAATTTTTTTTGAAAATTTACCAGTCGCCAGGTCTGTTACGCCCACTAAAGATTTTGTATGTGGAAGTTCTTTTGGAGAGCCCGTGCTTTCAAATAGCTGGCCATTATGAAATAAAAAACCTTCGGTAAATAAAGAGGTATCATGAGAATAATAATTAACCACGGAATAATTAATCAGAGGGATGTTTTGGCCTGATCCGGTGCTGCCGGGCCCTGTTGATTTTGAATTATCCCGGCAGCTATACATACTGGCTGACACAAAAGCTATGAGTAAACATTGTTTCATTTTGAATAACATGATGGTAATTAATAAATGTCAATAGGGATATTTAGCCGCGTAATGTATAGATAAATTGAATAGAAACTAACCGAACACCAAAGCATAGAATTTACGTTTAACATGCTGTTTGCATTTTTCTACAGATTTGCTACATAAGTGAATGGCACATTTGCTATATAAATTAAACTAATAAATTAAGTCATGAAATTTAAACAATTCATAGCTGTCTTCCTGGTAAGTGCAGCTACTTTTGCGGTCGGCACCTGGTTGTATGGCAAGTACAACCACCAGGATCCCCTCGCTGCAAACATCCCTGCTGCTGCTTCCGTTTTTAAAACAGCCAAATACACTGATAGCGGTTCCAGTGCACCGATGACAGATTTCGAAAACGCTGCAGCTAAAGCTTCTCCGGCAGTCGTACATATAAAAGTCCTTAAAAGAGCCGGGCAACAGGGTTTTGATCCTTTTTTTAATGACCAGGGTAACGGCTCCGATGGTATGTCCTTTAATGACAGGAATAACAGTAACGCGGCTCAGCAGGTGGCATCTGGCTCCGGTGTTATGGTAAGTGCCGATGGCTATGTCGTTACAAATAACCATGTAGTTGAAAATGCCGATGAATTGCTGGTAACCTTAAACGATAAAAATGATTATAAGGCTACTGTTGTCGGTACTGACCCCAGCACCGACCTGGCGGTTATCAAAATTAAAGGAACTAATTTTCCTTACCTCAATTTTGCCAATTCAGATGATGTACGGGTAGGCCAGTGTATATTAGCCATTGGGTATCCTTTAAATTTAGAGACGACCGTTACTTCAGGTATTGTAAGTGCTAAAGCAAGAAACATTGGCATCAACAGTCGCAACAGCGAGGCCCCTATTGAATCCTTTATTCAAACTGATGCAGCCGTAAATCCGGGTAACAGTGGTGGCGCGCTTGTAAACACAGGTGGCGACTTAATTGGCATCAACAGCGCTATTGCATCACCTACCGGTTCTTATGCAGGGTATTCCTATGCAATTCCTTCTAACCTCGTTCACAGGGTGGTAAGTGATATTCTAAAGTATGGCAGTGCTAAAAGGGCTTATTTAGGTATCATGTTTGGCAGCGACCAAATGAGTGATGCAGACCGACAGAAAAATAATATTCCGGATGGTGATGGTGTGTACGTGATGGATGTAGCTAAGGGAAGTGCTGCTGACAATGCGGGCATACAAAAAGGTGATTTCATTACTAAAATAAATGGAACAACCATTACTACCGGTACCGAAATGGTTGGGAAAATTTCAGCCTTTCATCCTGGTGATAAAATAGAAATCACTTATGTGCATAATGGAGCAGAAAATACATCAATGGCTACATTGCAAGGTGCTGCGGGAACCTACCAGCAGCAGCAGGACACCAATCAATAATGGATTCTTAGATATCTTGTGATGGAAGTAGGTGCAAAAATAGAATAAAGGGCTGTAGTTGGATCTGTCTCACGGGTTGAGAATCAGGCAGTGAAAGAGATACACCCTATGAAGCCGAAGCCCGCCTTGCAGAAGGCGGGTTTTCGTATGTGGACATGTATATGTGTTTAAATTATTTGCGAAAATAGTAGCAACTATTACTTACATTCAATTTAGATAAACCGGATTTTTAGAATGAAAATTTTGATAATAGAAGATGAAAAGGCGTTACAGGAGTCTATTGTAAAATACCTCGAACACCAGGGTTTTATATGCGAGGCGGTGAGCGATTTTGTGAAGGGAAAAGAAAAAGTGATTCAATTTGTATACGATTGCATTGTAGTAGATATTGGCCTCCCTAAGGGAAGTGGTTTAGATATTGTGAAAGAATTAAAATACATGGAATCCAAAGCGGGTATTATTATCATATCGGCAAAAAATGCGCTGGAAGATAAGCTGAACGGATTGGACCTGGGTGCCGATGATTACCTTGCGAAGCCTTTTTATTTGTCTGAACTAACGGCACGGATAAACGCTATTACCAGGCGCAGGAACTTTGATGGTAACAAGGTGACCACTTTCAGCGAAATCAAGTTGGAGGCGGAAGCGCGAAGGGTTACTGTCAATGATAAGCCGGTTGACCTCACCGATAAGGAATACCGGTTGCTGGAGTACTTTATTGCGAACCAGCGCAGGCTGCTCACTAAAGGGGCTATCGCAGAACATGTCTGGGGTGATGAATACCTGCATGCAAGTAATTTTGATTTCATCTATACGCACATAAAAAATCTCAGAAAGAAACTAATTGATGCCGGTAGCGGAGATTACATCAAAACTGTTTATCGTGCCGGGTACCGGTTTACCGATACCTGAATGTTTAGCATTTGTTATTTTCAAGCTAAAAAAAGTTATGAAGCTTCTTACAAAAACCACTGTATACTTTTTAATTGCAATGGTTCCGCTGCTTGTCGCGGCGGGCTTCTATTTGTTTAATCAATTTAGCAGGGAAATAAATTACCGGAGCGATAAAGAATTGATAAGTGACGAAATACAGTGGATACAATATCTTGAATCGGAAGCGAATGATGGAATAACCTTTATTTTAAAAACACCGGACCTTTCTTTTTTTCCTACGGATGACGCTATTACTGAATATCCAACACTTACCAACATTGACGGATACAGCAAAAAAGACCATGCTAAAATCCCATACCGTCAATTAGCGCAGGTGGTGTCCATCAGCGGAAATCCGTATCAACTAATAATCCGGCAATCACAGGAACAAAAGGCTGCGCTCGTAACCGATGTTACCCGGATTATGCTGTTTGTTTTTGCCGGGCTGTTTGCCTCTACATTGATTTTCAACTGGGCAATCAGCAATAGATTATGGAAACCGTTCCGGCATTCTCTTAATAAAATAAGAAGTGCTGAGCTGCAAAAGATGGAAGCCATCCATTTTGAGAAAACCAATATACAGGAGTTTAACGAGTTAAACGCTTCGCTAAATTATATGACGGGTAAAATGTATGCAGATTATGTAAACATGAAAGAGTTTACGGAAAATGCTGCGCACGAAATGCAAACGCCGGTTGCTGTTGTGCTAAGCAAGCTGGAACTCCTGCTGCAGGATGATAATTTAAAAGATGAACAGGTGCAGTCAATTCTTCAGTCCACGACGGCCTTACGGCATTTAAGCAAGCTAAATGAAGGGTTATTATTATTGGCCAAAATTGAAAACAATCAATATGAAACAACCGAAGCAATAAGTTTGGTGGAAATAACAAAAAAGTATTTACATCTTTTCGATGAATTTATTAAAGAAAAGGAATTGATCATAAGAACAAATTTTGATGATCAGTTTACAATAAAACTGCACCCGGTACTTGCCGGCTCCTTAATTGCAAACCTGCTTGGCAACGCCATTAAATATAACTACAACGGTGGAACCATAGAGATTACAGTTTCTAAAAACAACTTCCATATTGGCAATACCAGTATGCTGGACCCGATACCTGCAGATAAATTATTTACGAAGATGAATTCATCAAAAGATAAGCAGGAATCGTCAAACGGGCTGGGCCTGGCGATAGTTAAAAAAATTGTTGATGTAAATAACCTGCATATTATATATCATGGGCAAAACGGTCAGCATAGTTTTGATATCAGGAAAAGCTAAGCGATCTATATTAGTGCGAAGCAGGCGGCCATGTGCGGTTATTATATAATACCAGTAAACAAATTCCAGGAATTTATTTGATTGAGATAACTTATTTTTAAGACATAATTCATCATTAATATTTTTAGTATGAGAAATACAATTGCATTTTTTCGCTGGTTCGTACTGCCCTTTTTTGTGTTTTTTGGCCAGACTTGTTTTTCGCAATTTGATCTCAATAAAAAGCTACCTGTTGATCCTAACGTAAAAGTTGGAAGGCTTTCAAACGGCCTGACATATTACATCAGGAAAAATGATAAGCCAGAAAAAAAATTGCAGCTTCGCCTTGTGGTTAATGCGGGCTCTGTCCTGGAGCAACCCGACCAGTTGGGCCTGGCCCACATGATGGAGCACATGAATTTTAATGGATCAACGCATTTTAAAAAAAATGAACTGGTAAGTTATCTTCAATCTATCGGTGTGCAGTTTGGGGCAGACCTGAATGCTTATACGGGTTTTGATGAAACAGTGTACATACTTCCTATTCCTTCGGATGACCCTGTAAAAGTAGACAAAGGCTTTACGATATTGGAAGACTGGGCGGGCCATGCATCCCTTGATACATCGGAAATTAATAAAGAAAGGGGGGTGGTGCTGGAAGAATCCAGGATAGGGAAGGGAGCCAACGAACGCATGCGCAATAAATATTTTCCGGGATTATTCAATGGTTCACTATATGCTACAAGATTGCCAATCGGCAAAGACAGCATCATACAAAATTTTAATCGTGCATCGCTCGCCAGTTTTTATAAAACATGGTACCGGCCAGATTTGCAAGCTGTGGTGGTTGTGGGAGATATTGATCCTGCCACAGCAGAAAAAGAGATCATTAAACATTTTGGTCATTTCAAAAATCCCACGAAAGAGATTCCACGGCCTTCTATAATTTCGATCGCGGAAAGAAAAGATAATGTCGGCATGGTACTTACTGATAAGGAACAAACGATAAATTTGTTGCAGATTTTTAACTATGTAGAAAAAGCGAAAACAATAAATACCTGGAACGATTACAGGCAGAGCATTGTAGAAGGGTTATTCAATACGCTTATCAATGAAAGATTGACTGAATTGAGCCAGCTTGCTGATCCTCCTTTTTTATTTGGCAACACTTCTTTCAGCAATTTTATAAGGGGATACCGAACATTTGTGTCATTCGCTGTCACCGGCGACAAGCCGGTAAAAGATGCAATAGACTCCTTATTGGTCACCACGGAAAGTGTTCAAAAATTTGGCTTTTTGACTAGCGAATTAGAAAGAGCTAAAAGCAGTTTACTGAATGAGGTACGAACAGAATATGATGACAGAAATAAAACGGAATCCGGCAGAATAGTCCAGGAATATATAAATAATTTTTTACAGGCTTCCCCGCTCATTGGAATTGTTAACCGATATGATTTTATAAAGCAGGTGCTGCCAACAATTACATTGGAAGAGGTTAATGCTGTGGCGAAAAAGATGGATTCACAACAAGGCAAATTCGCATTACTGCTTTCCCCTGAAAAAAATGCGGCGCAACTTCCTTCAAACAGTCAACTGGTAAATTTTGTTTTATCAGCCAGGGATCTTCCCATAAAACCCTATACAGAAAAGGCTACTGCCGGTTCGCTAATGGATAAGCTACCTGAACCGGGTAAAGTGACCAGTGAAAAGAAGGATGCCACACTGGGTACAACAGATTTTACCTTGAGTAATGGAATTACGGTCACCATTAGACCGACTGAATTTAAAAATGATGATATACAGATGGATTCCTGGAGGTGGGGTGGCTCCGTTAATTACGGACTGGCTGATAAAGAAAATGCCGAAAATGCTCCGAATATAGTGCAGGCAATGGGCGTAAAGGATATGTCAGCAATAGACCTTGGAAAATTTTTAGCCGGGAAAACCGTAAGTGTTCAACCTTACATCAATCCGTACGACGAAGGGATGCAGGGCTCAAGCAGTGTAAAAGATTTTGAAACGTTTTTGCAATTGGTGCATCTTTATTTTACTGAACCCAGGAAGGATGTACAATTGTTCAGGTCATTTATAAATACACAAAAAGGTTTCCTGGAAAATCTTAAATCGAATCCGAATAGTTATTTTGCCGATACGGTTGCCAGGATCGAGTACAATAACAATCCCTGGGCTCCGGTGGTACCCGATGCAGCAGACTTCGATAAAATTTCTTTAGATAGAAGTTTTGAAATATATAAAGAGATTTACAGTAATGCGTATGGAATTCATTTCACATTTGTAGGGAACATGGATATTGATAAGATGAAGCCATTGCTTGAAATGTATCTGGGCGGTCTTCCTACAAAAGAAAAAGAAAATAAATTTACCGATGAAGGATTACGGCCTGTTAAAGGAGTCGTTCATGCAGTAGTGAATAAAGGTGCGGAGAAAAAAAGCCTGGTAAGAATGATTTTTACCGGGGAAGCAAATTACAGCCCCGGTGAAAATTTACAATTAACGGCATTAATGGACGTGCTTAATATTAAGATCATTGAGAAGTTAAGAGAAGAAATGAGTGGGATATACGGAGGAGGCATGAATGGTTCTATTATCAACAGGCCATACAATCACTATACGATAAATGTTTCTTTTCCATGTGGACCTGAAAACGTGGACAAGCTTACCGCTGCATTATTTGCTATTATTAAAAATGCCCGGGAAAACGGAGTGGAACAAAAAGATCTCGATAAAGTAAAAGAAACATTGCAGAAGCAAAATGATGATCAGCTCACGGAAAATGATCACTGGCTCGATGTGCTGTCAAGATCATGGATTGAACGTGATGATCCTGCCTGGATCTATACCTATGCGAAAAAAGTGGCTGCGCTGTCAATACAGGATATGCAACAGGCTGCAAAAAAATATTTTAATATGGATAATTACATACAAGCGGTTTTAAATCCCGAAAAATAAATAACCAGGAAATGAAAGAGATAGTTATTTATAAAAATAAAACGAAAATATTTGTTTAAGAATTTAATACCCGTGCTGTTTTGCCTGGTGCTTTTTGCCTGCAATCATTCGAAATCCAAACCTCAAAGAAAAATTATAAGGGATACTACTATTAATAATAAAAATTCATTTTCCGAACTAAGCCTGGATAGCTTAAAACTTGAAAAATATATTTCGGATAATAGTTTCACTGACTCCGCAGCGGCTAATATGCGCAACTTTTATAATAGCCGTAATTATCACTTTGCCTGGTTTACCAACAGCGGGCTGGCAGAACAAACCAGGGCCTTTTGGAACCTGCACAATAATGAGCTAATGTCAACAAAAGATAGTTCTCTTTATGACAATAAGTTGCACACCCGTATGAAGGAACTAATCGAAAATGAAGAAGGCACAAAACTGTCAGCTAATGAACTTGTTGAAACGGAACTCCACCTGACCCAGCATTTTTTCAAGTATGCAAAATTTGCGTATGAAGGAACGATTAACCCCACTGAATTGCAATGGTATATTCCGCGAAAAAAAGTGGATGTAGTCAATTTGCTGGATTCATTGTTTAAACAAAACGGTGCAAAACTTACCGATTGGGAGCCGATTAGCAAGGACTATCGATTATTGGAGAAGAAATTGCCTGGTTATTACGAGATACAAAAAAAGGGTGGTTTTACCATAGTGTATCCAGGGGACAAAATTTATCGTCCCGGCGATTCAGCTATTGCCATTCAACAGGTAAAAGAGCGACTACAACAATCGGGTGATTATCATTCCGGCGATACTTCTATGGTCTATGGACCCGCTTTAGAAGCTGCCGTGCAGCATGTACAAAAGCTTTTGGGTTTAAATCCGGATGGCGTGATTGGCCCCGGAACAATCAGGCAATTGAATGTGTCAGCAAAAGAGCGGATAGAACAAATACTGGTGAATATGGAACGTATGAAATGGATGCCTAAAGAAAGGGGAGGAACCAGGTTAGTAGCCAATATCCCGGAATTCAAATTACATGTATTTGAAGGTGACAATGAAATTTTCAATATGAAAATTGTTGTTGGTAAAGCCGGGCACAATACAGTGGTTTTTTCAGATGAATTAAAATATATTGTGTTCAGCCCATATTGGAATGTACCGGCAAGTATTGTCAGAAACGAAATTTTACCTGCGGTGCGAAGAGATCCGCATTATCTTAGCCGCAATAATATGGAACAAACAGGAACCAGGAACGGCTTGCCGGATATAAGGCAAAAACCGGGTGGTAACAACGCCCTGGGAAGGGTCAAATTTATTTTCCCGAATAGCTACAACATTTATTTTCATGATACACCTGCCAAAATGTTGTTTGATGAAAACGACCGTGCTTTCAGCCACGGATGTGTAAGGCTCGCCGGGCCGGAGCGGCTTGCCAGGTATCTACTTCGGAATAATAAAGAGTGGACGGAAGAAAAAATATATGAGGCGATGCATAAACAAAAAGACGATTGGGTTACGCTTGGCGAACCGGTACCGGTGTACCTGCTTTACTTCACAGCGTGGGTGGATAACGATGGCGGGCTAAATTTCAGAGATGATATTTATGGACATGATGAAGAAATGAAGAGCAGGATGTTTGAACACTAACCAGATGCGCTCTTTGGAAAAAGAAGCCGGGTAATTATTTCCGGTTTTTCGGTAATTCCTTCTATGTTTTCAGTCAACCATCTTGAAACCCGTTTTATATCTGTAAATGCTTTTCGACGGATGTTTTAGCCACAATTGTAAGGCTTTACGTAGAAGATTGCCAACTTTTGAATTGGCAATCTTCTACATAAAGGACCAATAAACTATTTTCGATACCCACTGTTGCTGTTATACATCATTTCAAAGGAATTATTTATTTCATTGCTGGTGTAGTAAGCAACTGAACTGTTGTACGCCTGGTAAATAGTATTGATCTTTTGAATCCTTTGAGTTTCCAACGTACGAATTGCATCTCTCTTTTCCCAAATGTTCAAACAAGGATCATTGACAAGCTGTTGCACCCGGATATTATTAAAGTAATTTAATCTGGCTATTTCTTTGTCCCTTTCATAACGGGGATCATTGTTATAATTTCCCCTTCTGATTTTATAGTTCTGCTGATTTTGATAAGCAACATTCCTTTGGGCAAATGCTGATAAAATAAGGGCTGTGCAAACTAACAATGTAAAAATCTTTTTCATATAATAATTTTTAAGTGATTAATAATACATTGACTTATGAAATTGTAGCTGGTTTGCCCGTACTTTGTTAAGAAGATTATAAAATGAATAATGTTTGAAACGACCACTACCGGTAAAGCCTAAACGAAGATATTGGTATTTGAAGGCTTGCTGTTTAAGGGCGGTAGAAAATGCTACCGGGTTTGAAGTTATGTAGCATAATTTTTACCGCCGCGCTTCTTAATCGGGTCGGATAGTTGTTTCGGGAACTGGCATGATTTTTTACCCGTATTGCATAAACCAAATTATGAAAAATAGCCTGATTAAAATAATGACCTGTTTAGTATTCGCATCGTTTATTCTTACAGGTTGTGAACGCAGGTACTACGAGGGCAGGGATCATAGACCCCGTCGCGAACATTACAGGCATCATCATGTTGATCATCTTGATCACGATGACCATGATCACCGTAATTAGTATTGGAAAGATTTAGATCTTTATTTGGCAGGATAATTCGTTGTAGCCGGCATACTTTGCGTCACAACCATTATTAGTTTAGAGCCTGTATAAAACCAAAGGCGCGGAAGATACTCCCTGCGCCTTTGGTCACCGCTTTTTGTATATATTGATCTGCAGATTGTTGATTATTTGGAATAAGCAACGTAACCACCCGTATAAGTGCGTCCTTCCAGTATTTCGTTGTCAGTACCTTGGTTGCCAGGCAATGATTTTCTCTCAGACCACGCTACAAAGCCTTTTTGTATGAGGCTCTTTCGCGAATTGTCATCATCATTTGTATGCGACACCGATAAAACATTTCTTCTTCTTACCGGCGTTCCTTTATTATGTTTAGTATTTTCAAATTTTTGTTTCATTGTAAATTATTTTATAGTTATAACTATTATTTGTTTTTTAGTTTGCCTGCGAGTAGCGTCGTTCCAAACCCCAACAAAGCCACCAGGGCAAAAGACCAGCGTAAACTAATGGCCCCTGCTATTAATCCTATCATGGGCGGACCTACCAGGAAACCGAGGAAACCAATGGTAGAAACAGCCGCCAAAGCCGTACTCGCGGGCATCGTTTTAGATTTGCCCGCTATGCCATATACTACCGGCACAACAGAAGAGACACCAAGACCTACCAGGAAAAACCCGCCTGTGGCGCTTTCCAGGTAAGGCAACAAAACTGCAGTTAATAATCCCGTTGTGATGATAATTCCACTGAATTGCAGCATTTTTTTTACGCCAAATTTTATAACTAACCAGTCTCCTGCAAAACGTCCTGCAGCCATAGTACTGCTAAATGCAACATAGCCTATTGTTGTCAGCACTTCAGGGGCCAGCACAATCTTTTTGAAGTAAACGCCGCTCCAGTCTGCCATGGCACCTTCGCATAGCATACAGCAAAAAGCAATAAGTCCTAACAGCAGGATGCCGCGGTCAGGTGTAACGAATATGTTCCTTTGTTCCCTTACATCCGGATCTTGCGGCAAACCAATCTTATAAGCAGCCAATACCAACAACAGGGCTGCGAAAGAAACGATACTAAAATGAATAAAAGGCGGGAACCCATTTGATACGAAAAAGGCACCAGTCAATGCGCCGGAAAATACAGCCAGGCTCCACAATCCATGAAAGGATGCCATTACAGATCTTCCGTATAATTTCTCAACACCCACAGCCTGTGTGTTCATGGCAATGTTTACCAGGTTGGATGCGATGCCAAATAAAAATAATGCCGAAGTAAGTTGTAAAACAGTAACCGCCAATGACAGGGGGATTAAGAGGAGCGGATACAATAATGCACCTGCTATCACCATTTTCCTGCTTCCAAAGCGCGACACCAACCAACCGGATAGAGGCAGGCTTATCATTAAGCCGACGGGAAGTGCAAATAAAACGCCCCCGAGACCGCTATCGCTTAAGTGTAATTTATTTTGAATGTCAGGTATGCGGCTTGCCCATGTGGCAAACGTGAGCCCTGCAATAAAGAAAAAGACACTTGTTGCAATCCGGTAAGTACGAATAGGCGTAATATCGGTAGCAATATTCTTTTTAAAATTAAGCGTTCTATTCAGCGATGCTGTAAATGCATTTCTGCGGATTAATGTTATATTTTCAGTTTCCATTACGATCATCTTTAAAATTCATATTCACTAATTTCCATTTAGCCACAATACAAAACTAGACCGATGATCGCTAACAGGCAACACAACTTATAGCTGGTTTTCAGGTCTTAATCCTGTCAAAAAGTTGTTAATATCGTTGACAGTAAAGGGTTTGAGAAGAAAAGTATTTTGATGTCCAAACATGCACTCCAGCCTGTCACTCATTGATAAACAAGCAAAAAGAACAGTACTTTTTTATAAGACGGCCACAAAAAAGCCGCGGTCATGCTGGTAGATAAAGACAAATCACATGGGCAGGAGTATACATCTTCTTAAAGTTATCATTTGAGCTTAGCTATGAAATTTCCTTTATCGACATACGTTGTATCGCCATTCGCTTTAAAAACGATGCCTTTAAATGTTCCTGTAACAATTCCTGTTGAATACTTATAGCTTACAACATTTACCGTAAACAATTTCTCCGGCAGGCTGATAAATATATCCTTCGTGCCGAAGTGGTCGTAATAAAAGAAAGCAATCTTGGTGGTTGTTATATCGAATTTGTCCTGGTCAAATGCTACCGGCAGATATACCGTCATCACCAGGCCGGTATCCACTGAGCATGCGGAAGGCCCAAAGAAAGTGAAAGACGTTTTATCGGGGCTAATGCCTGCGCTGGTGATCATTCCACACAAAAAAGAATTGCCTCTTTTGAAATTCCAATGGGAAAGTGTTATGCCATCGGCAGGCCTGCAAAGCGCGCACTGGGGGAAGTCACTGACATCGGGTGGCGGCAATATTACGGAATCAATCCGGGCCACCGTTGAATCGCCACCCTCGAAGCTAAATTCTTTTTGGCACCCGGTATGCTGCCAGAATATTAATTGCAACACAAAAAATAATGAGAGAGAATATTTCTTTAATCGTGCCATGTACGCTTAGTTAATTGCAAAATAAAACTTTCCTGCATCTTGCGCAACTAAAGGATTGGCCGGTGTAACATACCTGGAATTCTTAACAGTAATAAGTGATTCTCTTGTATTAACGGCGGCAATATTTTTGCTTGCCAGGTGAATAGTTTTCACGCAAAGGACAAGGGGAGCAACGCCAACAAGCAAATTGCATGGTAATAAAACCATGACGACTCTACAAGTGACGGGTTAAAAAATTTTGAGGCATACCAGGCCGCTCTTTTTCAAAAAAAATGAAACAGCTATCGGTGGTTAATTTACAGGCGGCTAAATTTTATATAACCCTCCCGCATTGTGTATCATACTGTTCTTTATTTTTGATATTAAAAAATGATCGTATCATGAAAACAAACTATTCCGCGCATCTTGCTTTTTTGCTTACCGCCGCTACAACCATTGCGATTAGTATAAATAGCTATGGACAGGATCAATCTGTAAAAGAAATGGGTGCCAACGCTACAAAAGAAATTAAAAAAGAAAAAATTGACAGTGGCAAAACCTGGAAAACCGGTGGTGTATGTAACCTGAATTTCGGGCAGGGAAGTCAAAGCAATTGGGCCGCAGGAGGAGATGATTTTTCTTTGTCTGTTGCTTCTTATGTTGGTTTCTATGCATTTTATAAAAAAGATAAATATAGCTGGGACAACACACTGGACTTAAATTATGGCTTAATAAATACAACCAGCCTTGGCACAAGGAAAAATGATGATCGTATGGATCTCTTATCAAAAGTGGGCTATTCGCTGAACCCGAAATGGGACGCAGCGGCATTAGTTAACTTTCATTCACAATTTTCAAAAGGATACAATTATCATAGTGATGGCGCCAAAGATCTTTTATCCAATTTTCTTGCACCGGGTTATGTTTTACTGAGCCTTGGGTTGGACTACAAACCTGTCAAAGGATTATCGATATTTATATCGCCTCTTACTTCCCGATGGACTATAGTAAACAACGATAGTTTATCTGCTAAAGGAGCGTATGGTGTAGTACCTGGGAAGAAGGTTAAAAATGAAATAGGCGCCTTTGCCAGTATTACCTACATAGCGGGTTTGAACAAAACTGTTAGTTACAATGGAAGGCTCGATTTATTTTCGAACTATGAACATAATCCGCAAAATGTGGATGTTATGATGAACAATATGTTTACTGCAAAGCTTTCTAAACTGCTCACTGCCAGCCTTGGCCTCAATTTAGTTTATGATGATGATGTAAAGCTTTTTGGACCAAATCATGATTCCCCCGCATTGCAATTGAAATCATTGATCGCAGTAGGTTTGAGTGTACAATGGTAAGAAAAAAATCTATACGTTACGGTATAGGTTATCATTAGGAAAATACACTGTTCTGCCGGTTTTTTCCTGCAAATGGAACTGCGACGAACAGCAAAATTTCATTTTCCAAAACCTGGATGTGATTGAAAAATATCACTTTACTTCAAAGTAATGACTGAGCTATCTTCATTGGCAATCCGAGTGATCGGATCAACGGCTTAATTCGGAAAGTCTTCTGACCTGGTGCCCCAGGTGGAAGAGGGTGCCTTGCCCATGTAAAGTACCAGTTTCCCCCCGTTCATAATGTCTGCATGCGTAATGAATGATTTGCTGTAAGGTTGCCCGTTAAGCGTTGCCTTTTGTACATAGATATTTTTTTTGCCAAGCCCGTTTGCCTTTACAATAAAATGCTTCCCGTTAAAAAGCGCAAGGTCCGATTTGTTGGCAAGGGGAGTGCCAATGACATATTCACCGTTGGCTGGATTCACCGGGTAAAAACCAATGGCGCTAAATATATACCATGCGCTCATTTGCCCGCAATCATCGTTGCCACATAAGCCCTTTGGTTTGTTTTTGTAAAATGCACGAATGCGGTTTACCTTTTCAGCCGTTTTCCAGGGCATGCCTGCGTAGTTGTAGAGATAGGGAATATGATGACAAGGTTCGTTTCCATGCCATATCAGTCCAATATAACCGTCATATTGGAAAATGGATTGACTGTCAGGTGGCGTAAGAGTAAATAAGGAATCCAGCCTTTGTACAAACTTTTCCTTTGTGCCAAACATCTTTATTAGCCCACTTACATCCTGCGGAACATACCAGGTATATTGCCAGGCGTTTCCCTCATCAAAGGCCCTTGTTTTTCCAAACCGTTCCTGGTAGGGATCAAACGGAGTTATCCATTTACCATTGGCATCCCTGGGCCTTACGAATAAAATTGATGGGTCAAAAACATTTTTCCAATAGCCGCTGCGTTGCATAAACACCCGGTAATCGCCATCCTTGCCCAACATTTTTGCCACCTGGGCAATGCACCAATCATCATAAGCATACTCTAATGTAGAGGTTACACTTGCATCATCTTTTTCAAAAGGCACATAGCCCAACTTCCTGTACCAATCTGTGCCCCGGATGTTTTGAGAGGCGCTTGCTTTCATTGCTGTAAATGCTTCTTCATAATTAAAACCCCTGAAACCTTTTAACATGGCATCTGCAACAACCGGCACGGCATGATAGCCCTTCATAGTATTTGTTTCGGAAAAATACAAATCCCACACCGGCAATAATCCATATTGATGATAAAACGTAAGGAATGAGTTGATAATATCAGGCACGCGCCCTGGCTGTGTTATAGTGAGCAACGGGTTTGCAGCCCGGTAGGTGTCCCATAGTGAATTAATAGTATAGATATTTTTACCTTCCATGATCGTTGCCTTATCTGTACCTCTATACCTACCTAAGGCATCATCTATGCGAATAGGCGCGAGGTAAGTATGGTAAAGCGCTGTGTAAAAAACGGTTTTAAAATTTTCGTCTTCTGAAGTGATCGTGATCTTCTCCAATTCCCTTTCCCACGTATCTGCTGCTTCCTGCCTGGCTACATCAAAATTCCAATCTTTAATTTCCTTCAGCCCTGCAAGGGCGCCATCTATGTTAGCAGTACTCAGGGACACTTTGAGCAATATCTTTTCATCTTTCTTTGTTGAAAAAGTAAGGCAAGCTTTTACATCCTTACCCCGGGCTTCGCTTAGCTGATTTACCATCGTGCTATCCCTGAACAGTACCAGGCCATTTACTGGTTTGCTGATTTCCGCAGCAAAATAAATGTGCTGATCTTTTATGAACGAAGATTTGGAGATCCGGTAGCCCACAAAGGTGGTGGCGTTAATTTTTTTAAAATAACAGTCAACAGCAACATCATCTCCTGCGCCATACGCAAGGTCAAACCGTATGATGGATTTCCTGCTTTGAGGGAACGTGTACCGGTGGAAACCGCATCGTTGGGAAGCCGTTAACTCCGCCTTGATGCCAAAGCTTTTCAGCATCACAGAATAGTAACCGGCACCGGCACTTTCCTCCTGGTGAGAAATTTTGCTTCGGATATCGTTATAGGAAGGTTCCTCACCGGTCATGGGCAAAACAGAGATATCCCCTAAGTCCGGGCGGCCGGTACCACTCAGGTGCGTATGACTGAAGCCTTTCACCATATTTTTAGTGTAAGAGTAGCCGGAGCAATAGCCCTCATCCCTGTCGTTTTCTGTCAGCCCGTTATCGGGGCTCAACTGTACCATGCCGAATGGAATCGTTGCTCCTGGGTAAACATGGCCCTCAAAAATAGTCCCGATGAAAGGATTCACGAACCGGGTTAGATGCAATTGGCTGGCGCATGTGGCAGCCAGTATACAAATTGCCAATGCACAAAGTATCAATTTTCTTATCATACATATAAATAATATCCAAACGATTTCCTGCCTTAGCCACGTCTTCGCCCTGGGCTGGTGAGTCGGAAGCCTGTACCTTCTTTACGATAATCACTCTTCGGTAACATAATCATTCACTTTCCTTTTGTTGATATAACGGTTAAGGTTAGCTGTAATCAATAGACAACCGGAGTAATCTAAGCCTTTTTTATTACATTGCACATAGATACTGCATTTTCTAATTGTGGCACAAAGAACGGTTACAACATTAATTTCTTGTAACGCCATTTATCACCAATTAGCATAAATAGGATCAATGGGACCGTGATCATCTAAATTATGCTGGCCTTTGTTTTTTGTGTTGTAAGATTCTCATCTACATCATCCATTTAATGCCTGTGATATCGTAAAATGGTTGAATAATAAATTGATTGGACAATAAAAATAAAATTATCTTTCAACAAACATTCAGCAGGATATTGAGGGAGATCATTATAATTAGGGTACATTTCAATTTGTCGCTTTGGGTTCAAGGTTGCCTACCCTGGAGATGGATGCTTTCAAACTACCAACAAAGTTATTGAAGGCTGGCAACCTTGCGATAAATTGAATTACACGAAAAATTGGTCAGCATGTTAATTTGATAACTTTATAATGAAAATCATTTTTATGCATTATAGAAAATGTTGTCTGCTGTTTTTGCAGATGATAGTATGCAATTGCATCTGGGCACAGGTCCCTGTTCGTGAAGAACCGCGCCACAAAACTGTTTTGGAAAATGCCTACGTGCGTTTATTGGATGTGCATATAAAGCCGGGTGATACTACGTTGTATCATATTCATGCCGCACCGTCTGTTATCGTCCATATTACAAAATCAATAATTGGCAGCCAGGTTATGGGTAATACGGTAACGCCGCCTGGAGAAGTTTTGCCCGGACAAACCAGGTTCATGGCCTATGATAAGTCGCCCATTACACACCGGGTGTATAATGCAGGCCAAAATGTTTTTCATGTGATGGATATAGAACTTGTAAAGAAAGAGCCATCAAAGGATTCATGTGCGGTTTTACAAAATAGCAATATAGAAACCACTCTAAATGAAAAATTAGTACACGTGTATAGGTTTGATCTTCACAGTCTGCAAACAGTCGCAGTATTTGCAGGCACTTGTGCACATTTATTAATCTGTATTGCTGGTGAGGTAAACATAACCGGCAAACCGATTACAACCGGTGAATATGTTTTCTTTAATCCGGGTAAAGCCGTCTCCGTTTATAATAAGCAACCCGAACCCGCAACTTGTGTGTTACTTGAATTAAAATGACATGTACTTATCGTGGCCGGGCCTCCTGATTAGGGACATAAGCGCTGTAAAAAAGAAACCCTTGTAAAAACAAGGGTCGTCTGTTACTAACGCTCTAATTGATGGGAAAGTTTCCTGGTTTAGGAAATTCCGTTAGTAACCAGTACAAAAATAGATTCTTTTGATTAATAAAAATGTTTGCCAGGGATTCTTTAATACAGGTTTTTTTCTATTAAAGGCCTCTCCGGAGCAATAAAAATAATCCACACCCAATCCTACAGTTTACTCAATTCACCTTGTATGTCATTTTCGATGCTACGTGCTTTACATTATTTCCGGAAACGCGTGGTATACATTTCGGCAATACTAACAAGCATTGTTGGAGATCAGGAGGTTTAGAAGTGTGAAAGATTCTTCTTTGCGTCGGGATTTCACGGTTGGTACTTCTGCCCCGGCGGTGTTGTCATAGCAGAGATACACTGGCTGCATGAAGCCCCTACGCTGAACGAATTTATCAACCTATGTGTAAAACTGTGGCGATTTTATAAAATATTTTATCCTCTATGTACGGGCTGATATAAGAGTCGGAAGGCCTGGCATTTTGGCAATAAATTCCCCGGTAACGCAAAGGGAGAATTGTAATATTTTTATTGGCTTCTCCAAATTCAAACGACCGAGACAAGCGTTTTATAACGCATTTATTAAAGGTGATTTAACGGTTTTTGATGAGCAAACGGCCTTTTCTTAATTTATCTTTTGCAAATGCTAAAATTGATGAATAGCTTTATCGTTTATTATTTTACACCAGCTAAAATCTAATTGTTATGCCAGACGTTTTTCAAACAGAGTGTTTTTTTATAAGTTCAGAAATGGCTAAATTATGCCAGGATACGACAGACATAAAAGTTACCATTAAGGTAAGTTATCCACCCGGAAAAGCACCGGAATTTGAAATAATGGCGAGCGGTTACGAAAAGGATATAGAGCAGGGGATTCCCATACCTGGCTGCCCCGCACCATGTCATTGATAATTTGCAAAAGAGAAATTCATAAGCAACCGGGCATTGTTTTAATAATTCCATTTACCTCTACGTGTTTTATATCATTGATTGTCGCTCTCTTTGTATACAGCCTTTTAAAGAAGATGCCGTGATTATTTAGTCAAATGAATTAGGCATCCTGAAAAGGCGATGCAGCGGGTTACAGGTAAAAAACCAGTTGTAAACGGGCAGGAGTTTTTATGTACAAAATTTTGTAAAATTATTTTTTTGATATCAGTATTTATTAAAAATTTTTTGGAACCTATTTCTTACCTCGTTTATGCTATTGCTTTTTTACTGGAGTACAGAACCCATAAATCCAAAAGTGAAAAAGTGCTGTTAGTATATTATCTTGTAGCTTTTGTACTTATTTTTTACGCATGTATCTTAGCGTTAGATTATGCCAACAATAACAATTGGCTTTATAAAATCTATTATTTTTTGTCCGCGTTGGTTTTTGGTTATTTTTTCAACAGTCTTCTCAGAAAGAGATCAAATAAAATAATTGTAACCATATTATTTTCGGCTGTAGCTGTTAATTTTTTTGTCAGCGATTTCGTTATCACCCGTTCTTATTTTGATAGCGCTGGTAATGCCCTTTTTTTTCTTTGCGTGGTAGTTGCTTCTTTACTATATTTCCACGAGTTATTGAGTACCATGACTGAAAAAAACATTCTTCTTAATTTTAATTTATGGTTAATCTCAGGGTATATTGTGTATTTCCTGGGTGGCTTTTTTATCATTTTGTCTTATGCTTATTTTACAGATAAATTTAATTATGATCAAAGAAGTATTTTAGGCGATTTGTGGTCTGTTCAGAATGTATTACTTTTCATTACTTCTATTATTACTTTATCTAGCCATATATGGATAGCTTATCGAACCAAATCACGTTAATCATAATCGCATCCGTATTTTTTATAATTGTTGCTGTAGGAATTTTCATACTTATCCTGGTTTACCAAAAAAGGCAATTGCAATATCTTAACGAGAAAAGCCAGATGAGGCAATATTTCGATAAGGAACTTTTTGAAACGCAGCTTGAAATACAGGAGCAAACGCTCAAAAATATCTCGCAGGAAATACATGATAATATAGGGCAGGGGCTAAGCCTGGCCAAGCTGAACATTAACACGATGGATGTGACGAATGTCGAATCTTTGCCGGATAAAATTATCACCAGCAGGCATCTTATAACAAAGGCCATACAGGATCTGCGCGATCTTTCGAAAAGCCTGCATACCGATTATGTATCTGAACTGGGACTTGTGCCGTCTGTGGAGTATGAGCTCGGGATGATACAAAAGACAGGTAATTACATAGTTGAACTTGAAACAAATGGTAAGCAATACCGTTTTGATGATCAACAGGAATTAATCATGTTCAGGATCGTTCAGGAAATTTTGCATAACATCATCCGGCATGCAAAAGCTACCTCAATCCGGGTACTTTTTGATTTTCAACCTGGAAGTATTTTTTTACAGATCGCTGACAATGGAATTGGTTTTGATGCGAGCCAACTGAATGATAAAAATTACAAAGGGTTTGGTCTCGGGTTAAGAAATATGTATAACCGTGCGAAAATTATTAATGCAGATTTTAAATTAATAAGCACTTTGGATAAGGGAACAACGGTTACCCTGGCCCTTAGTTTAAATAATGCAAAATCATAAAATATGGAAGGGATTGTACTGGTTGACGATCACGTGTTACTGCGTAACGGGCTTGCGACCCTTATTGAAAGTTTTGGAGATTATACAGTATTGTTCCAGGCGGACAATGGTAAATCCTTTATCGAAGCACTCACGGCAGGTAATTTACCCGGTATCGTTTTAATGGATATTAATATGCCTGTAATGGACGGCTATGAAACTGCTTTGTGGTTAAAAAAAAATCATCCTAAAATAAAAATAATCGCCTTGTCCATGTACGATAATGAGCATGCTATTATAAGAATGTTTCAAGCGGGAGCTAAGGGATATATTTTAAAGGACTGTGAACCATCAGAATTAAAAACCGCATTAGAGTCATTGGTATCCAAAGGGTTTTATTATTCTGAAATGATAACGGGTAAACTCATCCACACCATAAATACAATGGATGAAATTGGCAACGGGTTGAAGCATATTGTGGAACTAAACGACAGGGAAATTACCTTCCTGAAATTAGCATGCACGGAACTTACTTATAAAGAAATTGCAGAGCAAATGTTCCTTAGCCCAAGAACCATTGATGGTTACCGGGACGAACTGTTTCAAAAATTAAATGTAAAGACAAGGGTAGGCCTCGTAATGTTTGCTATAAAAAATAGTATTATGAGTATATAATGTGTAGCTGTTGCGAATTGCCAGGCACAAATGACACAAGTGAATATGGGGTGTATCTTACCATACATTTCACAGGGCTCTTAGATCCTGATCGTTTTATTATGATAATAAAAAACCAAAAAATAAAAGCCTCCATTACAACTGATGCACAACCGGCGATACCGAATGTGGTACTATGCCGTTTATTCAGATTAAACCTGTAAGGGTATTTAAAATCAGACCAAACACATTATTTTTAAATTCATCAATTTTTGATAACGCTACACCAGCTTTGGTTAAGGCACTCATCTGTATCAAATCTTTTTGACCGATTAATAGGGTTTCAAAATCTGCTTTGGTTATATTTTTATTTTCAAGTTGCTGTGTCCAGCGGGTAAGATCTTCCTTGGTTGACGCCAGGAGTTGTTTACCATCGCTCGTTGCCTGGCTGGCAAAATTTTTGAAGGTTGTTTTTGCCAGATCAGCAATTTCATTTTCCAATCCTGAAAGAATGGATTTAATATCAATTGACATAGTTATAATTTTTTACAATAAATAAATTTGGTTACTATTTTGGTTTATTTTTACCGCTTTCTAATGCAATGACCTGGTCCATCAATTGGCCTATTTTAAGGCTAATTTCATGCGCCGCAGTTGTTGATTCTTTTCCCTGCGACTGCCATGTTTTTAAAAATGTTTTATAAAAGCCATTGTCCGCCAACAGGATAGAATATTGCGTTGTCGAAAGGGAGTTTTTTGACAGTCCACTGGCGTATTCAAATGCTTTTTGAAGCGCAACATTCAGGTTGTCAATATCTGTTTTGGCATCTGGATAGTTGATAGTACTTGATTCTTCTGCCAGGTTTTGCATATCGACTTTCAGGGAAGTTGCCTGTGTGTAAGCAAATTGGTCATACAATGCAATAGTTGACTTGCAACTGGTAAACATTGTAAATGAAACCATTAATAAAAGAAAAATGTTGCTCTTTTTGAATTTTGAAATTTTATTCATGTTGTTTAATTTTTTTGCCTGATCTGATCCGTTTTCGGCTTTACGGCTGCTTATTGTTTTTTGTTAGGGAGTCCAGCAATTGTTCCCTGGTTGTTCATGCTTCTTACTTTTGTTTTTTCATGGTTTTAAAATTTATGTTTAATACATGTAATCAATTTTTATCTAAAACATCTGCCATCATCCGCATATAAATTGCGCCTGGCCTGCAAAATTTTTCACTTTTATTTCGGCCATTACTTGTCAGATACCGTAGGCTTCGCTCCTGTACCCCGCAGATTCGATATTTTATTCAGGAGGTCAAACCAAAACGGAGCACCCATCATAATGGCAAGTATGGTCGCCAGCAGTCCTGTAATTTTTGAAAAGAGTAAGAGTACCGATAAATTCCCGGTTGCGTCACTCAGTTCCCCATTTTTCCAGGTGAGCGGCATTACATCATTGAGCCCTTGTTTTGCCTTGTCAATGTCCGCTATTTTTTTTGTGATCGCATGCTTAATCTCTTCAAGATTCATAGTATCGTTAGATGAAGCTCCTGTATTGTTTTTCATTTGCTGAACTTGCCTGGTCAGGGCAGAGTCGTTTGCTGTGCTGTAAGCCTGCATCGCAATCTTTGTTCGCACTTCGGGATTGCTATATAAATATTTTGCCAACGCGATGCTATCTGCGTTGAGACAAAGGGTTACTATAACCGCCATAACAAAAGTAGCCGGGCGGGAATATTTTTGTTTTAATGTTCCGGTAACCCGATCCATCGACGAGTCGAACCACTTCTCCACTTTCCCCCTGAACAATTCAATTTCACTTTCCGTTTTCTCGGTTAGCGCCTGGAACGTCTCTTTTGCTTCATTCGCATACGTGAGCAATACCCTTTGAAATTCGGTGGAGAGTACCGTTGTATTACTTATTGTTGCGATGAACTCATCGATATTTTTGGGAATAACTTTTGGGTTTGCAGGATCAAATGAAATTTTCTCAAGTAAAGCAGAAGTGAAATTAGCAGCGTCAATGTAAGAGCCGGATTTACCATCCTTAGATAATGAAGTTATAGAGCAGTGATCCATGATGGCCTGGCCAAGACTAAGTTTTGTGCCATCAGGCTGCGTAATGGTTTTATCAAAAAGTTTGAATAGCCATTCCGTCAGCAACGCAGACCTGGCTTTCAAGCCAGTTAAGATTATTTCTACCCCAGAACTGCTTATAATGCTCAGCATGAAATAAACGAATATTATTCCTATTACTAGATCTAAAATCGGAAAACCACTCATAGTACTAATTTTGAAATTTGTGCCTTATTTTATTTTTGTGTTTTTCTATAAAAAACATGAAACAATGACTTAGAGAAACAAGCAGAAAGCCTTTGCCAATAGAAAAACATTAGAACATGTTTTACCTGTTTATTTTCTTATTTTATATATTTTTCAGTGTTTCACAAACTCCCCGTCAATATTATTTCGATCTGGCAAGCCTGGAATTTTAGGAAAGTCTTTGGGGTTCTTGGTAAGAATGGATGTGCCAAACTAATAAAAGGTTTTTACATTTCAAAGCATCTGGTGATATTTAATTATTGTGATTAGCGGTATCCTTAATGTTCCTAAAGAAAATACATTTATTAAAATCGAACATCGTTTTATCATAGCCCTGATATTTGTATGTTTGTAATTGATGAATATTTTTTTACCCCAAATAAGAACGGTACAAGTAACCCGTTATGTAACCCCCTTGCGCGAAGGTGGGTCCCTACCGGCAATTGTAGAAGCTGATGATGACTTTTTATATGTACTTAAATTCAGGGGAGCGGGGCAGGGAATAAAGGCACTTACCGCGGAACTGCTTGGTGGCGAACTGGCACGACGGCTCGGTTTAAGGGTGCCGGAAATTGTGTTTGCGCACCTGGATGCGGCCTTCGGGCGTACCGAGCCTGATGAAGAAATCCAGGATCTTTTAAAAGCTAGTGTAGGATTGAACCTGGGCCTTCATTATCTCTCCGGAGCCACAACTTTTGATCCGGTTATTACTGCAATTGATGCGGTGCAGGCCTCTAAAATTGTGTGGCTGGATTCGTTTCTGAATAATGTAGACAGAACAGCGAGAAATACCAATTTGCTTTGGTGGCGAAAAGAGCTTTGGCTCATTGATCACGGAGCCGGGTTGTATTTTCATCATTCGTGGACCAACTGGGAAGCACAGGCTACCCGGCCATTTACACATATAAAAGATCATGTATTATTGGCGGAAGCAAGTGAACTGGATGCTGTTGACAAGGAATCTCATTTATTGTTAAATAATGAAATCATTCATTCTATCGTAGGAGTAATTCCTGATGAGTGGCTAATGGTGGATGCTCCATTTGCATCTGTAGCGCTTCACCGGAATGCTTATGAAAAATTTTTGACCGACCGGATTGCTCATTCATCCATTTTTGTAAAAGAAGCGCAACATGCAAGAGAAGGACTTATTTGAATATGCCGTCATTCGTGTAGTACCGAGGGTAGAAAGGGAAGAGTTCCTTAATGTAGGAGTGGTGCTGTATTGTGCAAAACAAAAATTCTTACAAATGCTATACCGTATAAATGAAGAACGTGTAGGAGTTTTTTGCAGTGGATGCGATGTCGCCGCTGTTAAGGAACATCTTGAGGCCTTTGAGCGTATCTGTTCCGGTAAGGATGATGCAGGCTCTATAGGTAAACTCCCTATTGCAGAACGTTTCAGATGGCTGACGGCTACCCGCAGCACGGTAGTGCAAACTTCTAAAGTACATCCCGGTTTTTGTAAAGATGCGGGTGATGAACTGGATAAATTATTCAGTCAATTAGTGGATTGATTGTCCCTGTGCGTCATTATTGCATTATATCAAATGAGACCCGGTTATACATTTTTTGCCTGGCTATTGGCTACTCAAATTCTGCGTCTGTACGCTGGCATTCTTTTTCGAGAGCAAGTGCTTTGGGGAAAAGAATGTTGTTTTCTAAATGCACATAATGATGCAGGTCAATTTCAAATGCCTGCAGGCTTGCATACAATTCTTTAAATATTGTAGAGCTATCAGCAGGTGGCATATATTGGTTCGATAGTTTCCTTATTTCAGTCATTTTATTATCGGCTGCTTCATCTTCTTCCTCCATATCTATAATGGGTAATTCCAGGTACTGATAATACTTTATATCAAAAGAAATCGGTTGGAAGCCATTTTGTTCCAATTGCTTAATTCTTGGGAATAGAATGATTTCTTCATTGCGTACGTGATGCATCATTTCATTATAAAGATCAACGAACAGGGTTGATATTTTGTACAATTCATTATGTCGCAGCCCATATTTGTTAACCACTTTCTCCAGCGAGGAAAGTATTTTTGGCATTTCTCTTTTTACGTAGGTATGATGGTGGTAAGCAATATAATCGGCAAGCTGGTATAGTTTTACTTTATCAAAATCTAATTCTTCTTTTTTATTGGCATATATATATTGAATTTCTGCAGCTACTTTATTGACAGGAATATTATTTTCCCTACATGCCTGTATGAGGGAACGTTTACCCTTACAGCAATAGTCAAGAGCATATTTATCAAAGACCGACGCGGCGTGGCGTTGTTCGTTTACTATTTGAGATAAAGGTTTGGACAACAGATCGTTCACAACATTCTTTTTAAAATCAATAACAATTTGCCGGGCGCGGGCTTCCCGGATTTAGAACGGGATGGACGGATTTTTGCTGGATGAATGGATAGTTTATTTATAAAAGATAAAATTACTATGCTAAAGCGAAGCGCCGGTTGATATCGGTCACCCGCAGTTATGAGAATTATCAGCCATATATCGATATAGAATATTAACGGGGGAAGTGTACAATAAAGTCGCTGCGTAAAAGTTGTGCCGGCTATCAATAATAAATTCTCCACCTGATCCCGGGTATCGCTTAACTACGATGTTGGTATATGCCTAGCATATTCCCCGCAGGGTCAATAAAATTAGCTGTTATTTCAGGAGCTTCTGCACCGATTTCCTTTACCATACTGCCTCCATGTGTTATAATTGACTGAACGGTGGCCTGGGCATCATCCACCATAATGGAAATGAGTATTCCTAATTCCCGGGACATAGGATTTCGATTGGTTACCCATGTTCCGCTAACCTGCCCCACACCGTCATCGAAAGATATATTGCCTGCATCGTCCTCCCTGATCCGCCAACCGAACACTTCCTTATAAAATGATACGGACATATCAATATCAACGGCTGGAATCATAAGGTAACATATTTTACCATGTCCAAAAATGGGTTCTGCATTGCTTTCCATTAATTATATTTTACGAGGTTAATGAGTAAACTATTCGTCGCCTTCCTTTGCAAATTATATAAAAAAAATTAAGGTAATGACGCCAACTATTGCAGAACGATGTTATTGAATACAAATGGCGGTCGTTTTTGGCAAACGTTCCAGGCTATCTGCTCTTGCGTGCTGGTAATTTTTTTTTATTTTGTATTTCCCGCTGGTTGAAGAAACCCCGAATTGATTCTGTTTAGAAGCGTCCGATATAAAACTAGTCACGCATTGACGTTTCAATGACTTAGTTACCATGTGTTTGGCAAAGGCCATGAATACAGAAAGTCGTAATAATGACGCGACGAACTTGAGAATAAGGTCATAGCCAGGGTTTTCGAATCGGTTTCAACCCAAATTATAAATTTGGCCGCTAAGGTTGGCCTGTTATATAAAAAAAATTAGCGATGCAATAGTTAGTTACCTAACAAAGAGACACAGGAAAAAATAAGGAAGCTTATTCCAGGCAATAAATTACTACAGTTTTGCAGTGACGTAAATCTCCTGTCACTTAAATTTTAGATTCAACGATATCACATTAGCATTCATTCCGATGTTTTTAGCATAATGTCCATACCGCAATTCTAACATGCTAAGATGTTGCATACCAAAAACTCCTTTGGGAGGGGCGATGCGAATGTTTGCACCAAAGAAATCGCTATGAAATTTTGAAAGGTCGTAATTGCTTGTGTAGTATTGGTCTTTTGCAGTATGCATTTCATATCCGGCAAAATATTTTACTGCTGTTTGATCGTAATACCGGTAAAAAGGACTGATAGATAAAAAGGGTGTGATTTTTACAGGTACTTCAAGACTTGCCGTATTAGATTTCAGCCCCCAACTATCAATATAATAGCGATAGTACGATCGGATAATAATTTTATCGCCAAGAAAGTAATTAAGCCGTAGCCCCACCGGCAATTTAAAGCGCTGCGAAGGAAGGTTTTCTATATTAGGCGTTCCATCATTAAAATAAACCCGGTGAAAAGGTAAGCCAAGATAGCCCGTTTGCTCAACGGCATCTAAAAGAATGATACCCTGCAATCGTTTATTGATAACCTGGGAAAACGATAAAGAAGCCGTCAGTGTAGTCCTGGGGCTGGAAGGTATTTTGTACCTGTTTTCATCACCACCGCTTGCCGAAGTAACGGTTGCCTCCCGGACAAACTCTGACGGATAAATCAATTTCACCCGGTCGAAATAACCAGTAATTTTACCGGTAAATTCTCCATTATTTTTCGTTTTTTTTGAATACTGTGCATCTAATCCGAAAGAAGTGTAATTATACTCCCTGGAATAGTAAAGACCTAATCCGAAGCCTGTGCCTTTTTGTGCATTTTCCACATTCCAGTTAAGGGAAGGATATATACGCGTGCCCCCGGTTTTTGAAGCTCCCGATTTATTAACGAAAGCTGCTGACGCTGAAGTGTGGTGATCGAAGCCGAGATCTGCGGTCAATGTATGTTTGCGTTGCATATCGTCCCAACCGATCCATGTTACATCCAAACCATTAGAGAGGTCCATTACTTTTTCTGTGCCGATGCCCCCTGTAACCGGGGAATGGTTTCCATCCTGTGAATAATAACTGGAGACCAGGTTGATTTCATCTATTTTTAGCGGCTTGGCAGTATAGAATGAGGTATCCTTATCCTGGAATTGAGAATACGCATGCAGCATCATCATATAGATACCAACAAGGGTCAAACAAATTTTTTTCATGTATGTTCGTGTGAAAATTATTACAGTTAATTACACCCACAGCCACCGCCGGTTTTACCACCATTGGCGCCGGAGGCTCCCTCGCGGTAAGACTGGAAATTGAGTTCATTCTTTTCTACCTTCCGGTTGCCCAGGATCATTTCAGCATCATTGATCCTGCTTTTTTGATATTCTTTTACATTGGCGCAGGAGGCTAACATAATTCCCGCCATAATTGCCAGGGCCAGGTGTTTTAGCGTTTGTTTATTCATGTTTAATTTTTAAAAGAAACTTTTATCGCCCGAAACGTACTTTATATGGAATTGCTTGTTAGTTTTTAAATACAACGGGTTCATACTATTTTTACCTGGCATCACAGGTATTCTTTACTTCATCAGTAAATTCTTCGGCGCTTTCATTTGGTAAGCCGTCCCAGGATTTTATAATGGTACCATCCGCATCCAGTAAAAGCGTAAAAGGAAATTTACCTTCCGGATTATATTTATCGGCTAAGGCATCATTCTGCTTTGTAAGTTGTTTGTCTAATTGATTTTTTTTATTCCTCGGAAAATCCGCATTCACTAATACAAGTTTAGTGTTGGCCATTGTTGAAAACACATTACTTTCAAAAATTTCTTTTCTCAATCGAATACACGGGCCGCACCAATCGGAACCTGAAAAGTTTAGCAGGATGAGTTCGTGTTTTTCTTTTGCAATTTGTTTTGCCGTTTCAAAATCCGGTTGCCAGGTAGTGAAAGACATGCCTATAATACTAATAACAATTATTAATAATTTTTTCATCAGGTAATAGTTTTATGCGCCGTTTTTATTAAGATGCACAAATTATCTTTTAGTTGGGTGCAAATAAAATACGAACTTTGTTTTTAACTTATATCCAACTTATTTTACTGTTAATTAAGTAAATACTTGATCAATAAAAGTACAAAACATCATATTGATGAAGATATTCTCAGGTGAAAGTATATTAGCTCATAGTTAACATAAACTTTATGACGCTTTCCTGGTAATGCCGGGAAATCCCGTACTTATGGAATTTGTTTACATAGCTTGTCATTGCTGCTGGCAGCAAACAGGCGCATTGGTTACTGATTGGGGACTTTGAATTTTATATCAGCTTTAAAAATGGTTGGTTGTTCGGAATAAGTCGCTTGTTTCAACACGAGATGCGGACAGTCAGGACCTAAAAAGTATTTTATTATATTAATATATATGCAATACGATATATTTGAATTATATGATCAATCAGTCCGACCCGTTTTCTACACATAATTACTTTGACACGCTATTTAATAACGCTGTCCAGAATAATATTTTATTAATGGATGAGCAGGGCATTGTAGTGTCGGTTAATTTGGCTTTTACAAATAATTTTGGCTACCAAAACGATGACATTATTGGCAGGCACGCCGCCATATTATTTACCGAAGAAGACCAGGAAAAAGGACTCCCTGAAAAAGAGATCCGGGCTGTTTTACACACAGGACAGGGCTCGGATAATAATTTTATCGTCTCAAAAGACAAAACCAAAACGTGGGTTTCCGGTGAATCAATTCTTGTGAAAAACAAATCAGGGGAGACAGGAATTTTAAAAATCATCCAAAACATTCACCAGCAAAAAATATCAGAATCCTCACTACAGAGCCTGAACACATTTAATGAAAATATTCTTGGTTCCATTGAAGACGTTGTAATTGTTCTGGATGATACCATGCATATAATAAAAGCCAACAATGCTTTTTTTAAATTATTTAAATACCAGGTGCAGGATGTACAAAAAATGAATTTTGCCGAGCTCATCAGCCCTTATGATGTATTTGAAGAGTTGCAAAACAGCATCCAAAATGCTATCAGCACCAAAAAAGGATTTTTAAATATCCCCATAGAGATAGAAACAGTTTCAGGCGAAAAGCGAATTTTTGATGTAAGTTGTAACAGTATGCAGCATCCTGATTGGGACAATAATGTATTACTGGTTATACATGACATTACGGTTCATAAACAGGTAGAGAGGGAACGGGAAGACGTGATCGGCTTTGTAGCTCATGAGCTCAGGAATCCACTGGCAAACCTGGTTTTATGCAATGATCTTATGGGAGAGGCCATTAAAGAAAATAATATGGAAGAGATAAAAGATATGTTGCAGCGTAACAAAAACAATGTATCACGCCTAAATAAAATGATAGCCGAACTTTACGATTCAACCCGGGTAAATTCCGGAAACCTGAAGCTGGATATTTCAACTTTTAATTTTGATAAAATGATTAGGGAGGCGATAGAAACTATTGAAATTCTACAGCCATCGTATAATATAGTAGTTGCCGGCGATGGAGATATTGAAGTGACCGGGGACCGGTACCGCCTCATACAGGTTGTCACTAATTACCTCAGTAACGGCATTAAATATTCTGATGGCAATACGGATGTTACCCTAACCCAATCTTATGATGATACAACAATAACTGTTTCGGTAAAAGATGAAGGGCTTGGAATTTCCAGGAACCAACTGCCCTATATTTTTGACCGTTTTTTCCGGGCCGAAAAAACCAAGAACCTGGAGGGGATAGGACTGGGGCTATACCTTTGCCGCCAGATCATACATACACATCGCGGCCAGGTATGGGCGCAAAGTGAAGATGGTAGAGGCTCTACTTTTTATTTTTCCATCCCATTAAAGACCGATGCTTTTTAACTTTTTTGAAACATAAATATTCTTTGCCCGCCAATCACACTATTACACTATTCAAGCGGCTTGGGGCTGTTGCAATATTAAGAAAAATTACCTTCTTTTCGGATCGCGCGCAGTCCATTGTTTATGAGAAGCTACAGGTAAATTCAAAAGCACAGGTAATGACACTGGCACATCTGTACAAGTGGTTTGATTGAAAAGTATTCATTTTGCGAATCTTTACAGGAAATGAACTCCTGTTTGCATTAAATTCCGCAGCGTAATTGTCTTATTTTTGAAATGTAAAACAATTGAAAGTGATTTTAAACACTGGTTAGGCTAATACCATGGAAACGGACTTATAAAGGTCTTTCATTTCAAAGGGTTTTTCGAGGAAGTAGTCGGCTCCTGCAGCAAGGCATTCCGCCTTTGCATCCGGGTGAGCCGATATCATTACGATAGGAATGCGCGAAAATGCCTCATTGGCTTTAAGGTTCCTGCATATGTCACGGCCATCTTCTCCATACAAAAGCATATCCATTAAAATAATATCCGGCGATAAATTCAAAATAGACGTTTCAAGATTGCCGATGTTTTCTTCTATTGAAACCGAATAGCCTTTTAGCTTCAGCATAGCCCGCATCATAAAAAGAATATCTTCATTGTCGTCAATAAGCAGGATGTGAGAATTTTTTAAAGCCATAATAATATTTATGAAGGGTTTATGATCGGGATTGAAAAATAAAATACGGAACCTTTTCCCGGCTCGCTTTTTACACCAATTCGTCCGCTATGCCTTTCAATAATTCCCATGGCTATGAATAAACCAATTCCAAACCCGGGAAATGTTTTTTCATTTTTTCCTTCCACCCTGTAAAAGCGCTCAAAAATTTTTTCCTGGTCTTTTCTGTTGATGCCGATCCCGCAATCTTCTACGCTAACTACTACATTATTTTGCTCAACCACGCTGGCAATTTTTATATTGTCACACTTTGGAGAATACTTGACCGCATTCGTTAGAAAATTTATCAAAACCTGGCTTATTCTTTCCCTGTCAGCATTTATCAGAATATCCGTCTCATTTGAAAATATAAAATTATAGCCCGGGTTAATATGCTTCATTTCTTCGATAACTTCCTGTATCAATTCATTTATCCGGAAATTCTCCCTATGCAAGACAAGGCTACCTGTTTTAATTTTTGAAAGATCAAGCAGGTCTGAGATCAGGTTGGTAAGCTTTACAATTTGATTATTGACTGTATCGAGAGATTTTTTTAGAAAAGCGTCCGAAGTGTTTTCATACTTGCTTTGCAATATTTGAATATACCCTTTAATAGAAGTAACAGGCGTCTTTAATTCATGACTGGCCATACTTATAAAATAGTCCTTTTGCTGATCAAGTTCTTTAATCTCGTGGATATCTGTGCTGGTTCCTACCCACATTTGTATATTGCCGTCATCATCTTTTTGCGGTATGGCCCGGCTCAATTGCCACCTATACTCCCCGTCATCCCTGCGAAACCGGTGTTCAAAAATGAAGTTCCTGCCTGAATGAACTGAATCCATCCAGATCCTCATATTTTCTTCCCTGTCCTCCGGATGCACAATTTGCATCCATCCATCCTGGTCAATTTGTTCAGTCGTTAACCCCGCAAAATTATAAACGGATTTATTAAAATAGTTTAGGTTGCCTTGTGCATCTCCCGTCCATATAAACTGAGGCATTGAATCGGCAAGTAACCTGAATTTTTGCTCGCTTGCCAGTATCATCTTTTCAGCGTCTTTTTGTTTGGTAACATCGCGTGCTATTTTGGAAGCGCCAATGATATTGCCATTGATGTCACGGATGGGTGAAATGGTTAACGAGACATCTATTATTTTCTTATCTTTTGTGATCCGTTTGGTTTCGAAGTGATCAACCCTCTCACCCCTCTTAAGCCGGGAAAGGATATTAGATTCTTCTTCTGTTTTATCGGCAGGAATTAATTTTATTATTGGCTGACCAATCATTTCTTTCGCTGCGTACCCAAATATTCGTTCTGCTCCTGTATTCCAGGTTGTGATAATACCATTCATATTTTTGCTTATGATTGCATCATCTGAAGAATGAACAATGGCAGCCATTTTCTCAGCATTCTCGTGCGTGATTTGGCTTTCAGTGATATCTATCACTGTACCAAGCATTCTCACGGGCAGCCGGGTGTCGTCAAAAATAACTTTCCCGTGGGTCCGGATCCAATGTATGGTCTTGTCAGGATGAATAATACGTGCCTGGTAGTAATAGATACCTGTTTGCAAAGCGTTATCAAAAGCTTTTTCAACTATGTTATGTCGATCATCCGGATGGATATGCTCACGCAATTGAGCATGCGTTAAAATTTTTGTTTCATCGGAATAACCAAATATTGGCGAAAGACGCGGAGAATGAATGATATCAAATGTTTGTAAATTAAGGTCCCACGTAGCCAATTGGGTGCCTTCTGTGGCAAGTGTCAGGCGTTCAGATGATTCTTTAAGCAGTTGCCTTGCTTCTACTTTTTCCGTTACATCATTTAGAGTAATCATTATTCCCGAAACAGACCTATCTGTTTCAAATAACGGGTTATATTCAAAATCAAGATAGAATTTCTTTAGGCCATCATCACCTTGTACATAAGCAATGGATTCATTTTCCCTGTGAGCTTGTCTTGTAGAATATACTTTATGAAGAAGTTCAGGATATTTCTGACTATTCAATTCCGGAAATACGTCTAGCAGTTTTTTACCCAGAACATCATTTTCTTTTTTTCGCCAAATCTTTTTAAACATAGTTGTATTGGCCATTTCAATAACGAAGTCTTCGCCTCTGAAAATGGTCATCGCGATAGGCGATTGCATTACCATGTTACGAAACTGCAACTCACTTTCCGCCAGTGAATGTTTTGCATTTACCCCTGCGCTGACATCCGTAACGGTTACCATAATACCAGAAATTGTACCATCATCTTCCTTCAAGGGGTAGTAAAGGAAATCGAAATAGGACAATTCCTTTTTTCCATTGCGGTTTACCGGTATCGGATATTCGACTCCGTGAAACGGAATACCAGTGTTTAAAACATGATCAAGTAGCGGACGAACGGTTTCTTCTACTTCTGGTAATGATTCAAATAAGGGTTTGCCTACAAATTCAGCTTCTTTCCTATCCACAACCTGTAAATAGGCATCATTTGCCATTTCTACAAAAAACTCCGATCCACGTAAAATAGTAATGCCGAACGGAGCCTGTTTTACCGTATTGCGGAATCGTTTATCACTTTCTTCTAAACGTTTAATTATGTTTACTTTTTCAGTTGTTTCGTTACAAGTCACTAATACACCTGTTACACGGCTTGGTTCATCATATACCGGGCTATAACTAAACGTCCAATATACATCTTCTATTTTACCGTTGCGGTAAATGGGTATTAACTGATCCTCATTCCAGGTGGCTTCGCCTCCTGCCAGAACCTGGTCAATCAATGGCTTTATAGTATCCCATATTTCCGGCCAGGCTTTTTCTGCTTTCATACCAAGAATGTCCGGATGCTTTCCATTTTCGCCAAGGCTGGGACGGTAAGCATCATTATAAAAACAAATTAAATCAGGTCCCCACCACAAAAACATGG
>JBDTOV010000030.1:0-41862 GCA_039933035.1 Ginsengibacter sp.
AAAATTGAAGATCATTTACCGTGAAATACAGGAGCCCATTAAATACCGGGGCAAACCTGGTATCCCTTAGAAAAGGATCACCGCCACCACCTTGTTTTATCAATGTGGTTCCTGCGGTAGTGCCATCAGATTTCCATAAGCCGGTAGCAGCGCCATTGTAACATGAAAAATATAAATCGCCGTTGTAAATAACACTTTTTTGTGGTACACTTGCTTCCATACCAGGCGACATATCTTTTACAATTTGCGTACCCCCAGCGGTACCATCAGATGAAAATAATTCTGCACCATGGGTATCGTCGGATGCAGTAAAATAAATTTTATTTTTATAGTTTATCATATTAAAAGGTGCGCCACTGGCGAATATGCCTCCGCCATCTGCTCTTAAATTGATAACCAGGCCGGTGCCTCCGGATGTGCCATCTGTAGTCCAAAGTTCTGTTCCGTGTACGCCATCATCGGCACTAAAAAACAGTGTGTTATTTAATACCGCATAATCACCCGGTATGGAGCTTGCGATATTTGGCATTATTAAAGCAGTGCCCGCCGGTGTGCCATCGCTTTTCCACATCCCGTACCCCGCCCCGGTACCATTGTCACTGGTAAAATAAATATCGTTGTTGAGTATAGCAAATTGTGCAAGGCCGTTAAAGATAACAGCACCATTATTTTTAATAATAGTTGTGCCCGCCGGGGTGCCGTCACACACATATAATTTCTGATCAATGTCAGTAATAAAAAAAAGTTTGTTATTGGCTACCGTAAGATTTTTTGGGAACGAGCCGGTGCTACCCGGATTAATATCCTTAAAAATAGAAGTACCTGCCACAGTACCATCGCTCACCCAAAGCTCGTACCCATTACTGCCGTCATTGTAAGTAAAATATATTTTATTGTTGTAGTCCACAATATCACTAATGCTGTAGAGCCCTGTGGAGGGAGTTAGCTTTTGTGTACCAACGTCAGTACCGTCTGTTACAAACACACCGGCATTTGTATTATCAGTAGCAATAAAAAATAATTTATTATTTGAAACGGTAAAATCAAAAGGAAAAGAATTTGCAAACCGCACATCTTTTATCTTTTGAATAACCTGTGACTTGCATGGCGGGAAGATCGCATTCGAAAAAAATAAGAATACAATAAATTTAAGGTTAGCTGAAAGCAGAGTTTTCATTTTTTAAAAATTAAGTTATGGTTTAAAAATATCACACCGCTTATTTATATACAGCGGATTAACGGCCTGGCGCACTTTCGTAAAAAAACTTCCATTTGTTTCAAGTTTACAGGTTATAATAATTAAAAAACGAACAAAAAAATGAATGAAAATTTTACCTGGAATGTCTGAGAGTATGCTGCAACGACTAAGAAATAAAGATAATCAACATTACGTAAATTCAAAATCCGAACTAAAATTATTTTCATGCCGGCACAGGCGTTTAAACAATAAAGGCGGCTGTCCAGATTTATTTGACGGTACTAAAGAAGTCGGCACACAGGCCGGAGAAATTTATTCCATTATAATAAAACTTTGCGATTTATAACAATGGTCATCAGGCATGGCAAATAAAACTGCTATTACCCGGTTGGTAATGCCCGCCCGGCTAATGAAGGGATACACCTATTTTATCCCTGGCCTCTTCTTCAAATTAAAAACAGCGAGAATACCCGAGGTTCCGCGGTAATAAGTAAATTGCCGCATGATTGCCATTCACCACTGCCACGGATACATTTAACCAATTAATATTTTTTATCATGAAAAAAATTTTCGTAACTGTTATTCTTTTTTCTTCTGTTGCCTGCTTCGCTCAAAATGATAAGGGCTTTGATGGCCTTAATATGAACCTGGGTAATCTCTTTATGTTGTCTGATGCGAAAACCCGTTCCATCAGCCCGGAAAATTACACCGGCGAACCCGGTAAAGGGGGCATGGCTACATTGGAAAACGGTTCTTCAAGATCGGCCGCACGCGATTTGGGACAGGGCTGGAAAGTAAATCCATCGGTAGTAATAGAACCCGGACAGACGTTTACCATAGCGGAAATCTCCGGCCCCGGCGCTATACAACATATATGGATGACACCCACCGGCGACTGGCGTTTTTCCATTCTGCGTTTTTATTGGGATGATGAAACAACGCCTTCCGTGGAAGTACCAGTCGGGGATTTCTTTGGAATGGGCTGGGGACAATATGCAGCTTTAAATTCCCTGGCCGTTACAGTAAACCCGGGTAGCGCCTTCAACTGTTACTGGGTGATGCCCTTCAGAAAGAAATGTAAGATCACCATGGAAAATATCAATACAAAAAGCATGGTATTGTATTACCAGGTAGATTTTACTTTGACGGGTGTGCCACAAGATGCCGGTTATTTTCATGCCCAGTTCCGGAGAAATAATCCCACCGTTAACGGGATATTTACCCTGGTGGATGGTATTAAAGGGAAGGGTCAATATGTAGGGACCTACCTGGCATGGGGATTAACGAATAATGGATGGTGGGGAGAAGGCGAGATAAAATTTTATATGGATGGCGACACTAAATTTCCCACTATAAACGGAACGGGCACGGAGGATTATTTTTGCGGTTCATATAATTTTGAAAATCGCACCACCCACGAATATCAGCCCTTTTCAACCGCTTATACCGGCCTGCCCCAGGTGATAAAACCGGATGGCCTCTATAGTTCAACACAACGCTTCGGATTGTACCGCTGGCACATCATGGATCCTATCCGTTTTGAAAAAGATTTAAAAGTAACGATACAGGACCTCGGCTGGCGGAACGACGGGCGCTACCTTCAGCAACAGTCTGACATCAGTTCAGTTGTGTTCTGGTACCAGCAATGGCCCCACGCACCGTTCCCGAAATTGCCTTCAAAAAATGACCTCGAAGTCGATTGATGATGCATTGCTGAATGAAAAACGGGGGTGTTCGTGTTGCTATACTACTTACCCGGCAGCTCGTTGGACCAGGGTATTTTCCTCTACAATGCATTTTAACACTTTTTGGTAAAGTAATTGAAATGATGAGAGAAATTTTAATTAATGGCTAAAAGATTATTCTTCTTCGCGGCGTTTATAATGGCTTTCCTGCTGTATAGTTGCAGTAAAAAAACCCATCCTTCAAAAACAACGGAGGAAACTACTACAACGAAGACCGATTCAGTAGCGGTAAAAAAGGCTATTGCAAAGCGCAATGCAAAGGTGCCGTTACCTAACGTAATTGCAGTAAATGACAGCGCGGCGCGTAAAAGTGTAGATGGAAGGTACTATTATGATGTAATGGGCCACCGATACTGGCGCAACAATAAAGATGGTAAATATTATTTGTTCAATAAATCAATGTACAACGATCCTGCCTTTCAAAAGCCAAATTAAAACAGGTTCTATTTATGGTTTTATTTTCTATAATGGTGTACTTACCCCGTTTCCATTCGGGCTATAGCGCTGTGGCGTGCGTAAAAATGTAAAGGATGAACCGTGTCTTCTAAAACTTCCGCATCATATCCGTGGTGATGTAAAAGATATACCAGGGAGTTGGATTCTACCATGCCATGCCTGCATTCCACACGAAGGATGCGATCACAATCTTCCAGGTCAAAATTGGCGGAATAGTTATTAAAATTTTTGTGTATCAGGCTGACTAACCGCAACGCCTGCTCACCATCTTCCACATTGGTTTTAAAAACTTCTATCATTGTTTAGCAGTTTAATCTAAGTTTTTAGGTGGGTAATATCTTTTCTTTTACTGACCGGCCTTTTAGGGGACATTTGTAATGCCTTATATAAGGAGACGTTTAGGCGGCAATAATACTTTTTTATTTTAAGAATTATTTATATGACAGGGTTATTTTTTGTTTTTTGTTTTTTGTTTTTTTGGGCTAAAGCCTTTATACCTTTTACAATTTTTACCCCGACCTAAAGGATCAGGGCAATTCTTTCCATTCTTATTAGTAGCGTCCTTGCATTTGCCACTGCGAATATGCTATATAACCAAAAATGATACCATTACCGGGATCCCTTATTAGCTCTCAAGATTTAATTGCCATGAAACACCGTACTTATCAGCAACCCAACCGAATTTTTTACTGAACGGATAATTGGCGAGCGGCATAAACACCTGCCCTTCATCAGAAAGCTTCGCAAAAAGAGCATCGATTTCTGTTTCTGTTGTGCAGGTTACATACAATGACATGGAAGCTGAAAAAGTAAAGTCATGGCCCAAACTATCCATGCACATAAACACCTGGTCGTTTGAGAGAAAGGTTGCATGCTTCACACTTCCTTCTATGCCTGGTTCATTAGCTTCATATTTGACGACATTGGTTATTTGAGAATTCGCGAACAATGAAGTATAAAAGTTCATGGCTTCTTCTGCTTTCCCCTCAAACATTAAAAAGGTTTTGATCTGTTGCAATACGATATTTTTTTAAATGTTTATGTAAACAAAATTTGAAGTGGCAATTTGAATTATTTATTTGCCACAGATTACAAATATTTTCATAGGTAAATCTGTGTACTTAGCCATGCGAAGTATCTGTGTAATCCGCTGCTTATGATGTTTTATAGGAGGTCTAATTATTCTATTTTAATTCACTCAAACAGTTTCGGGATCCTATAAAATTACCTTTTGCATACCAAAGTGTCTTATTAACAAAACCGCTCTTGCCCGTATCAAGACACCAGGTATCGGCGATGCTCCAATTAGTTACATGGCAAGCCCATCATTTTCGGTTTTTTATCTTATGATAATAGATATAAGACACCGTTAACAATGCCAATGACACCAAAGGCTGGAAAGAAGTGGGAACGGCGCCATCTACCGAAACATATGCTATAGTGGCAGAAATGTAATCAATGCCAAGCGCCGCGTAGGTCCATTCTTTAAAACGCCATCCTACCGGGAGTATGAGAAGCAGGCCCCCGATGATATGGCCGATACTAAGCTCCCAGCGAAACCATTCCGGTACCCCAAGATGGTGCATGGCATCAATGGCCATTTGACTATTAATAAAAAAAGCGCCGGATAAAAGGAATAACGCCAGTAATCCCGTGGAAATCCAGTAAATAATTTTTGCTGTTTTTAAGCTCTTGTTTGTGGCAATCGTAGTCATAATTATTTGTTTTGGCTTTTATCATAATTAAGCATCCATCCAATTCCAAACTTATCAGTAACTACCCCGAAAATAGCGCCCCAGAATTGGTCTTTCAAAGGATCCAAAATGGCGCCACCCTCCGATAGTTTTGAGAAAAAAGTACGGATCTCTTCTTCGCTGCTGCAACTTAATGACAAAGCAACATTGTTACCTTTTACATATCCCCCGGGTGTTGAGCAATCCGTCCCCATAAGCAAGAGCGGCCCTTTGGTTAAAGTTGAATGTAATACCCGGTCGGTCATCCCGGGAGGAAATTGGGCTGCCGCGGGTGACTCTCCCACTGTTTGTATGAATAAATCTCCCCCCAAACATTCTTTGTAAAAATTCATTGCTTCACGGCAGGCGCCGTTGAAACCAATGTAAGCATTGATCTGTGTCATAATTTTAATTTACATTTTTTGATGATTGTTTTTGATGCAATATTTTGATAGTCTTCTTTAATTGGTGAATATGCCTTTGCGTGTGATACAGCACAAAATGTAATAGTTCCAGCTTCGTCACTTCCCCGAGTATGGGCAAGGTAATGATTGCTGTCAAATTTACTTTTGTGCGGATATCCTGTAATTGTTCAATCGATTTTTTAAGCGTGTCCATAACTGCGGCTTCATCATAGTCGCGTTTTTCGGGCACGATAAATTCAGGTGACTTAAATTTTACCGTAAAATCTAAAAACGTTTTTTTAAGATTGGGCACTTCCTCTTCCGGGTTTCTTTCAGCAGGCGTACCTTCCATGTTCAATCCCTGCACAATAGCTTTGTTTGATTTGGTGACGTGGGTAGCTATTTGCGCTATCGTCCAGCTATCTTCAAAAGGAACCGAATTTATTATTGTCGCATCTGTTGACACAACATTTGTTAATAATTCAGACCACGCTTCATCCAGGGATGAAAACAGTTCTTTTGTGTGTACAACATTAGCTGTCATAAAAAATATTTTTTGGGATGATTTTAAGAAATTTATTCCTCAATAACAGATAAAATATTTCCGGCGGGATCTTTAAACCATGCGATCTTTGGCCCCTGCGGGTTCCGGCAAATACCTTTTTCATCTGTTTGAATCTGCCCCGCGTATTGCTCAAACCGTATTCCTTTTGATATCAACTCATCTACCGTACTTTCAATATTATCAATAGGAAAATTGAGAATAGTAAAAGTTGCGGGTTCATGATTGGGCTTCGGATAGATGATTATTGTATTGCTGCCTTCAATGTTCAGTTCCAACAATCCCATTGGATTGTCAGCAACGTCCAATCCCAATATGTCACTATAAAATTGTTTTGCTTTCTGCAGATCATCTACAGAGAATCCACTAAATGCTTTTGAGTGTTTCAACATGGTTTTATTATTTTAACTGGTTAGATAATTCTAATTGAATTTGATTTCAATCGTTCATTTTAACAAGGCTCATCATTTCATTATCATTCTTATACCATTCAATAGCGGGCTTTTTTTTATTCACCCGCGGGTCCTGTATTATTTCGTAAAACAAATCTTTTATGCAATCAGTCTTTTCTCTCCATCCCTGTATAGTAATGGTTAAATAGGCGCCTTTTTCTATAGTGAGCTGGGTACAATCATACTTCTCAGACTCACCAGGGGTCTTTTCTTCGGCTACCGCATAGTACTGCATAATTCCCTCCTTAAATTCGCTGATACCATAGTAAGACCTGGCACCCGCAAGATCTCCCGTTTTCTTAATCAATTCATCAAAAGTTTCCTTGATACCGGCAGGAAACGTTTTTACCATGGATCCAAAAACTTTTATATCATTTTTAATATCATATTTTTCCATAACAGGCATTTTAATTGCAATACAAACTTACCGCCATTCATGAAAATTAAGCGGGTGCAAATACGGCAATCTAAGGGGTTGATTGCGACAAATGTATTATTTATATTTGCTCAACCAGAACATAACACGGCAGTTATGTTTAATAAAAAAAAATATAAATCAGATGAAACACATTTCAATTCTTATTCCGCGGGGGCATACCAGCATAGTTAATATTGAAGGCACGCACCAGATATTTAATGAAGTAAATTCTTTACTGGCCGGTTTGGATAAGCCTCCACTATTTAAAGTGCAACTGGTGGGTATTACAAAAGAAACCAGCCAGAGAAAAGGATTGTTTACCGTTAGCCCTGATGCCCTGATCGGGGATATACGCCATACTGACCTTATCATTATTCCTGCTATACATGGCGACCCGCAACAAGTCATGAAACTGAATGAACCTTTTGTACCCTGGATCATCCGGCAATATAATGCCGGAGCAGAAGTAGCCAGCCTTTGCATCGCATCTTTTTTCCTGGCGGCCACGGGTTTGTTAAACGGCAAACAATGCTCTACTCATTGGGTAGCAGCAAACGATTTCAGAAATATATTTCCGGAAGTGAACCTGGTGGATGATAAGATTATGACTGAAGATGATGGCATTTATACCAGCGGTGGCGCCTATTCTTTCTTAAACCTGCTGGTGTATATTATTGAAAAATATGCGGGCCGCGATATGGCGATTCGGATTTCCAAAACATTTATGATAGATATTGATCGTGACAGCCAGTCGCCTTTTATTATGTTTAAAGGGCAGAAGACACATGATGACGAACCCATAAAAAAAGCGCAGGAGTTTATTGAAAATAATTTTGAAGAGAAAATAACCGTTGACCAGTTAGCTTCTATGCTGGCACTCGGAAGAAGGAACATGGAGCGGCGATTTAAGAAAGCCACAGCGAATACCGTTACGGAATATATGCAAAGGGTAAAAGTGGAAGCGGCTAAAAAAAGACTGGAAACCGGCCGGAAGAATGTAAATGAAGTGATGTATGCCGTAGGTTATTCAGATGCCAAATCTTTCAGAACCATTTTCAAAAAAATTACCGGTTTGTCGCCTGTTGAATACAGGGGTAAGTACAATAAGGAAGCGGTGATGATGGCATAAACACAACCCATTCCTTGTATACTAACGGCAACCGACAGCCGTAAACCAACCGTTTGTGACCGTTTAGAAAAAAGAAGATTGTTTATTATTGATCACAGTGCTCGTCACCATGAATGATAAGCCGAAGGACAAATATTAATTACTACGCTTACGCCGATAACCCGTATGTCACTTTGATCATACGTAGCCTGTCAATATTGACTCTTCTTTGTAATATTTCGCGAATTTGTTAAATAAATAATAATACAAAACCCTGCCCGGTATATTTAACTTTTGTACCCCCACACTGGCATCATTTTTTCTCACAACAAGGTGTACTCTAATTTTATTATCATTTAAATTTATTTGCAAACTATGAAAAAAGTATTTTCTTTTCTACGCCTGAATATTATCCCAATAGCAGGTGTTTTATTCATTTCATTTTTATTTACCGCTTGTAAAAAAACACTTAATTCAGGTACCCATACGCCTGTAGCGGGTTTAATGGCTTTCAATCTTGTTCCTGACAAAGCTGCAGTTGGTGTGGCTATTTCCGGAAACGTTTTTACCACGTCACCACTGAATTATACCAACTACACTGGTGGTTATTTAAATGTATATACCGGCAGCAGGAATGTTGAATCGTATGACTATACTTCGCAACAAATATTAGATAGCACCACACAGCTATTTGAAGACAGCGCGTATTATTCTGTCTTTGTTGTGGGAGCAAATGGTCATTACAAAAACATTATTGTAAAAGATAATGTAGATAGTCTCTCCTCTTCAACGGGAGAAGCTTACGTTCGTTATGTAAATGCTATCCCGGATTCAACTTCGCAACCTAAGGTTACCATTAGTGCTAATGGCACAAATGTATTTAGCGATGATGCAGCATTTGCAACCGTTTCAGGATTTAAGGGTGTTATGCCCGGTGATGTAGCTATAACCGTGAACAATGAAGCCGCAATCAATGCAAGCAGAACTGTTACGTTAGAGCAGGGGAAAATATACACCGTGTTATTAACAGGACTTCCTGGTGCAACAGATTCCACAAAAGCAGTAGCGATAAAATTTATTCAAAATGGCAGTGTAACGCCATAACTTGAATTTTTATGTTGATTTTAAAAAAAAACTTCGAGGTCAGCAATTGACTTCGAAGTTTTTTTTAATCTTTATTTAACAAGGGTGCCATGGAAAGAAATTACTTTTCAAGGACTTTCTAAATATACCCGGTGCATTGTTAAAGGTGTTGCAGTTCTTTTAAAATTAAAGGGTACATCTTAGTCGTAAAATATTTTTTAATTTCCAGCTTACCCAGTTGGTCTGCGGAGTGAATGAATAGTACGTATCCTTGGGCATCAAGAATGATACTGGTAGGAAACCCACTATTATTATTAAGCCGGTAACATTCCGCCTGGCTTATTGAATAGACATCATAATGGATATCATATTTCTTTTTTAGCAGGTCAATTTCCTTTGAATTTTCAAAAGTGAATGATACGAACGCAAAGTTTTTGTCTTGCCTGAAGTTTGAGAACAATTCATTTAACGCATCCATTTCCGCAATACAGGGAGCACACGCGGCAAACCAAAAATTGATAAAAACTATTTTACCTTGCAGCATTTGATTGGAACATTCTTTATTATTGGCGACGGCTGCAAATTGAGGAAATGGCTTCCCAATAAACTCTTTATTTTTTTTGTCCATTGCTACCAGGAATGAATCAGCGCTCATAGAAAATTCTTCTGAAGAAGGGCTTTGGCTGTAACAGGAAGTTGCCAGCAAAATAAAATAAATCATTAAGGCCTTTTTCATAAATCGCTTTGTTAACAGGATTATACAGTTCAATACAATCTGATGTTCTCATCAAATATAAATCAATCAGAAGCGATGTAAAGGCGCAAAATATAATTGTGTTAATCCATAGCCGTGCCGTTACCAGTCTTTCCATGATTTGCACTGTTAAGAAGATTTACATAAAAAATTAAAATATCTTCATACAAATAATTATTACTATGCGCCTGATATTATTGATCGCCTGTTTTTTGATCATAAGCACTACTAAAGCACAAACCGGTTCAATCGATTCAAAACTTCCAATTGACTCGGGATATTTTTCTTCTTTTGATGGCACTAAAATATACTATGAAGTACGTGGAGCAGGCAAAACAGTTTTGTTGGTTCATGGTTTTATAGTCAACAGCAATTCATGGAAACATGCGGCTTTATACAGTGATCTGCTGAATGATGGATACAAAGTGATTGTTCTGGATATGCGCGGCAATGGAAAATCAGGCAAGCCGCATGATTCAACAGCCTATGATAACGATGCAGAAGCCAAAGACATTATGGGGTTAATGAAATTGCTGAAAATAGATGAATATAGCGTTGTTGGTTATTCGAGAGGTTCTATCATTACTGCACGCCTACTCATTCTTGATAAAAGAATACAGGATGCGGTGTTAGGCGGCATAGGTATTGATTTCACGAATCCCGAATGGCCGAGAAGGATCATGTTTTATCATGCATTGAGGGGAGATTCCGTTCCCGAACTTAAGGAAATGGTTAAAAGTGTACAACAACAAAAACTTGACCAGCTTGCCTTAGCCTATTTACAAAGATCACAGCCATCGACCAGCAAAGAGGCATTGCATACGATAACCCAACCTGTACTGGTTATTAGTGGCGGCGAAGATGCCACTAACGGCTCTGCGGGCGAACTGGCCAAACTTTTAACGAATAGCACCGTAGCAACTGTTTCCGGTGATCACAATCATGCTTCGGGAACGACCGAATTTTCAACGGCCGTTATTAATTTCTTACAAAAGAATAATTACCGGTGATTTGCCTGATTGAATTTTTTTAATTTTAATTTTTAAGCAAATAAATTTTTATGAGAATACTTATTGATATGGATGATGTAATTGCCGACACTATTGAGCGTTTCCTCGACTGGTATGAAAGGGATTTCGGCGTACGGTATTCAGTGGCTGATCTCCAGGGCACAAAACTTCATTTAATAGTTCCGGAAGAACATAGAAAAATTATAAAAGAGTACCCGCACCACCAAGATTTTTTCAAAGACCTCCCCGTTATTGCAAATAGCCAGGAAGTAGTAGAAGAACTTCACAACAGGTTTGAGGTGTACATTGCTTCCGCTGCAATGGAATTTCCTCATTCACTGGCACACAAAAACAGGTGGCTTGATGAACATTTCCCATTCATTCACTGGAAGCAAAGAATACTGTGCGGAGACAAAAGTGTTTTAAAGGGCGACGTACTTATTGATGATCATGATTTCAATTTATCTGTTTTTGATGGAAGAGCTATCATGTTTACCGCTTCGCATAATGTGCATGAAAAAAAATATGAACGATTGAATAACTGGCTGGAAGCGGAAAAATTATTTGATCTTAAATAAAAGATGAATTGCCGCGTGATGGAACAAAATTCCAACAATAAATTTGGAATGAAAAAAACGAACTTCTACCATTTAATATTCTTTTCGATAAATTCAATCAGGCTTGTTGCCATTGCTTGTTGCTCTGCAATCTTCGGATGGCCCCCGGTATTTTTATACTGGAAGAAATGCGTATAGATTTTAGGATCATGTAATTGTTCAACTGCCTGCTGTACATAACCGGGCCACGGAGAACCTTCTTTAGTGGCATCCATATTGCCAAGCGTACAAATGAGGCTGGCATCAGCATATTTATTTCTTATTAGCTGTAGAAAATTTTTATAAGAGGCAACGATAAAACTATCACCTGGCGCTTTGTCACCAAACCTGTTTTTGAATTGCTCATTCGTGCGCATCGTTACAATCCAGGAATCATTTTGAAATAAATTAATCACCACCACATCGGGTGTATATTTTGTAAAGTCCCATTTTGAGGAGGAGTCGGTTGGATCCAGGCGATCATACATTTCCCGCATGATGAGCGGAAACCAACTAACCATTATCCCGATGCCACTTTTTGAAACACAAAAATATTGCGCCTTAAAATGCCTGGCGGTAATAGCAGCATAAGAAAGATAATTATCCTCGAAGTAACCATGCGGAGAATCCTTGCCGCTGCTATCTTCCATGGCATAACCACAAGTAATAGAATTGCCATAAAATTCTATTTTCCTTTTCGGAGGAACCGGTGGAGGCAAAAGTCTCCCACTTCCGGAGATTTCAAAACCATAAAACCAGGTCTTGCCTTTGTCCCATTCGGTACGTTTGAACAATTGAATTGTATGAATTCCTTTTGATAAGCCCGATGCCAGTACATAACTACTCCGGGTGGTATCGGGATGAATTGTAAGACGAACATCCCCATCAACGATAACATTATAATAATTGGCTGTATCGGCATCCTTCAGTATAGCGGAAACACTAGTGCCTTTGAACTGCATCGTTACTGACGTACCCGGCCATGACAATTCCGCGGCATCTTTTGTATCGGCAACCCTGCCCTCATAATAAATGTCCGGGCTACTATAGGGAATAATTTTATTTTGACAAAACCCCGACTGAAAAGAAGCAGGTAACAATATTATTATGGATAAAAACCGATTTCGCATGTTAGGTTGTAATTAGAATTGGTTGATCATAAATTTCATAAAAAAACTTCCGTGATCTATCTCAATTGCATTTGTGTACTTGCTAAAGTAGCTAATTCTTACAAACAGCCAATCTTTCTTATTATGACAAGTTACCACAAAACTTTCCAGGCTTTACCAGGCTTGTTTCAATTTCAATGCGCTTTATCTGTTTTATAGCTTATAACTAACGGGAATAAACGCAATGGTACCTGTATGATCTGACAGGAACCTTGTTGACATCCTTATAAGTGAAAATAGGCCAAAAAAGAAATACAACGATGTTTGCTAAAAAGCAGTTGGCCATCATTAAGAATTTAGTCCAACATGCAGTGCAGTAAAGACTTTGTAACCCGACTAACCCACTCTGCAATAGTATAATAGCTTATAAGTTGATTAGTATGTTTAGCCGGCACAGCGTAAGTTTGTTTAGCAAATGAGTAATGGAAGAACAGAATGTAATTTTTTAGAAAGGTATTTATTTAGTGTTTACTCGTTTAAGCTGTAGGATCAGCCAACGTCAAACTATAAAGATTCTCATATCAAGCAATCGTAAGGGTCAACCTGTTTCTACAGGAGGGCCTGTTTTTTTTGCACCGTGAAAATAGTAATAATTATTTAACAACCAAATAATTTTTTTAAGTCCCGGAGGTATCCGGTTTCTTATCACTTTTTTAAGCGGGTAATATTACCTTGTTCAAATTTTTTTGGTTCAACTCATTTGCACAACAACAAGCCAAATACCTTGCCCCGGCGCAGAAGCAGTTACTATTTCTTCAAATCCGCTGCAGTCATACCTTTTTCAGGATCTTTCAAAAAATCCTCTTTACAATCTTTAGAACAAAAGCCCAGGACTTTATTTTTATAATGTACCGTATCCTCAATGCCTGCGGAAACAGGCATTCCACAAGAAGGATCTCTCTTATTATCAACCATGTTCGCTGTGAACTTTGATGAATCAACCTGGGTTACCGGAAAAGCCCGTGATTCTTTATTTTCTTTTTGTTGTTGGTTGCAGGAGATGACAAAGACAACAATGCATATAATACTGGTGAATAAAATAATTTTTTTCATAAAAAATAATCAAAATGATCCGGCAAATTTATTCCTTTTACCTCACTTTTCTTCCCAGTCAATATAATGACTCGTTCAGCCTAACTGTTTACAACGAATAGGTGTATATATTCCTGGAAAGCATATAATGTCAATTATTGTCAAAATACTTGTTTCCGCGCCATTCATAGTAAAAAAACATATGAGTTTTTTTTACAAGGTAACGGCAATGCCTGGCCGTAATTAGAAAAAGACAAATTCTTTTGAAATGAAGGTGGAACAAAGGGATGTTTTCAAAATCCACCTCAGCTTTTCGTGAATTCCATCACGAACCGCCGAAATATTGTATCTAATTTTTTTAGCTTTTTTTAGTAAAATCCGTTAAATTAGTGTCTTAAATAATTTTATTGCAATACTAATCCATTAAAATTATGATAGGGAAAATAAGCGATGATCATGCTTCAATGGAGGCGGCTTCGCTATTGCCGAAACAAATGAACAATCCCCCGGCATCGGCAAAGGATACACCGGAAGTGCCCGCTTTAGCAAAGAAACGCCCCGTGTTTGTTTACTCACGTCTTACGCTCCCGCCAGAATTACTTGAAAACATCGACGAGAAATGGGAAGCCTGCTGGCCAATCAATATGTTAAGGCCACTGGTTTTACTTGACTTGATTAGCTATTTGCTTTTTATAAAAAAATTAGAAGACCTGCAATTAATATCGGGCCTGGAGCCTTTAACATTCCAGGACGATCTTGACAAAAAATCAAACAACAAACAATTAAGTGGGAGCAGTTTTAGAGATATGGATCCGAAAAACATGCACAAAATCTTTTTACATCCTAATGGTTTATATGAATTAATTAAAAATTATAGCCTGACCAATCTGCGTTATAGCGTTTTTTTGAGGGAGCCTTTGTTGTTAACTCCCACAACTACCTTGTTGAAAAATATATTGGGTATTATGAAAATAATGGAGGCAGAAGACCAAGATACAAATGCCGCCATATTTGAATACTTATTAAATAAAGCTGAACTGGAAGGTCAAACCGGGCAGGTGTATGCGCCTGACTATGTAGTTAAACTTATGATTGAAATGGTGCAGCCTGCTTCTGAAGATTTGATATGGGATCCTTCCGCTGGTAATGGCTGCTTCCTGGTAAATAGTGCAAAATATATAGCTGCTAAAAATACCGCTATAGATGAAAATACTGCTACTGATTTTATTAAAGGCACCTATCATGGTATAGAGTGTGATCCTGTTCAACTTCGCATCGGCGCCATGAATATGATATTACATGGCATTGAAGATCCTAAAGTAGAATGTATCAATATTTTCGAAAAGGCAAACAAGGGTTTACGAAAGCAACCAACTTTGATATTATGTAATTTATTTTTTGAAGGTGCTGAAGAAAAGATAACTACCGGTGTAAATGCATTACCACCAGACACTGCGAGAAAGGACGTCCGTTTGCTACATCTAATTTTAAACAACCTGAAAAAGGATGGAAGAGCTGCAGTCATTACCAGGGAATCTTTAATGAACAATCATATGCCGGATTTTACGGCAATACGCCAGGAGCTTGTTGATCATCATAAGCTGGAAGCAGTAATATCTCTACCCAACAAAGCCGGCTCACTTTTTTGTGGAGCCAACATCCTTATTTTTACTGAAGAGCAATCAATTGCCAATGATAAAGTTTGGTTTTATAAAATAAAACAAGGCACCAACACCGTTGATCCTGGTGTATTAAATCCCAAAAATGGTGCGCCTGCTTATATTGATGAGTATGATGATATCCGGGAAATCTTAGCACGCTGGAAGAATGAGAAGGAAGATTTCGGGAATTACAGGGAAAATAGTTTTTATGTTTCCATTGATGAAATAAAAAACAACAACTACAATCTTAGTTTTGGCGACTATAGAAGAATTCTAATAAACCCAAAACCATATAGCTCTAATGAAAACAGTGTGATCGAAAACAGAAATATCTCTATTGACCCGGTACAAAAAAAACAAGTGTTGGTGGTGTTGAAGCATCTTACGGCACAAATATTCGGGATGATAAAAGAAAAAATAACTGATTTTATTTCATCAGCAAGGAAAAATATGCCGGATGTTGCCGCTCAGAGAAAGCGATTATCGGCCAGGATATTTCCCGTGTTAAAAAGACGCCCAGCCAATTTTATTTCAATAATAGCTATCGCTGCGGCAATGTTCGCTATTTACTTTGTCTATTTTAATAATAAAAATAGAGATGCCGCGCCCATGGCAACAAAGCATTTAGTTTTTCCCGTTGACGCTACAACAGTATATCCCACAAGTAGCCCACTGACCGTTTCGTCAACAAATAAAATATTGACCCCGGCACAAATACAAGCTATTCTCCAAGATACCTCAGGTATTATTCACTTCGCAGACGAATCCGGTGAACCTCCGGATAGCGTAACAGACGGACCATCTATTGAACCCATCAATGCTGAAAGCCCCGTCGATAAAAAACCCGGCAAAATGGTTCAGGCTGGTACGTCCCAGCATCTTTCAGGTGTGCAGTACACTGTTAGAGATACCACATTTTTCCATAACCAACCTGACGAAAAAACCAGCAGGAAAAGTTACCTTGACCCATTAAATCATAATATTCTAAAACCGATACAGGATACAAATGGATTTATTTATATTGTATATACCAATCACTTTGGGCGAACATCGACGGGATGGATAAACAAAAAAGACCTGGTTCCTTTACAATAGCGGAACGTAAAGGACAGGGTTAAAGCCCGTAAAGGATTAGAATACGATAAAAATCTATCCCAGGTAATTATAATGGCAACTGCACCTTCAATTGTATATTTCCCCGCATTATTGATTTTACATAAATTAGCTAAAAGCTTATACATTGCAAATGAAATACCTCGTGTTGTTCTGTTCCTTTTGCACGATTGTCCTTTTCGGTAAGGCACAGGAAAAAAAAATAATTTCAAAGTTTAAGGTAATTGCCTTGTATGAAAACGGTGGTCATCACATACTCTATTCAAAAGCCGCAAAGCTATGGCTCGGTAAGCTGGCTGCGGACAGCAATTTTTCAATTGATTACATTGAAAATACTGATTCGATTGATGATAGTTTTTTAAGCAGGTACCAGGTTTTTATACAATTAGATTTCCCGCCATACGCCTGGAAAGAAAAGGCAGTAAAGGCTTTTCAACGATATATAACAGAAGGCCTTGGCGGATGGATCGGCTTTCATCACGCCAGTTTATTGGGTGAATTTGACGGCTATCATTTGTGGAAATGGTTTTCAGAGTTTATGGGCGATATTGTATATAAAAACTACATTCCAACTTTTGTCACAGCAAAAGTCAATGTAGAAGACAGGAACCATCCGGTGATGCGTGATGTTCCGTCATCATTTATAATTGATAAAGAAGAATGGTACACTTATAATAAAAGCCCCCGGCCGTACGTGCAGGTAATTGCGAGTGTCGACGAATCAACTTATCAACCTGGTTCGGAAATTACAATGGGCGACCATCCTGTAATATGGACCAACCCGGGTTATAAGGCGCGCAATATTTATATATTTATGGGCCATTCGCCTGACCTATTTAATAATATTTCTTATACGACCATCTTCCGAAATTCAATTTTATGGGCTGCGGGTAAATATCAAAAATGAAAAATCAGCATAAAAGGAACAGGTATCAAAACATCGCTAAGGTCTTCTGTTATCATCCTGTTTTTGCCAATCAACGAGGTATTTGCTTTATTTTGGATGAATTTTTCTTCTGTAAATTTAAACATTCATCAAAAAAGAAGATGTCGCAGGGGATCGTTGCCAACCTAATTATGTTGTATAAACTCAATATTACGTATTACAAATTCCTGGTATTTACTATAAAAGGCCTCGGGCCTACAGTCTTTTATGATAAATTAAAAAAATATATATAAAAATAATTCTTAGAAATAAGTTTGGACATCATTACAAATTAATCCTGAAACGCAGTGTAGGAAACGTTTTATCAAATTAAAAAGCAGTCAGCCATGATAGAATGGACCATAAGTTGATTGGGTTTAAAAATTACCAGGTGTTAATTTTAGTTCACTAATGGAAAAAAAGTAAAAATATTAGGAAGAGGGGAACAGAAAGCTGTGAATCAGCAGAAATAAAAATATTAAAGAGTCTCATATCAAGCAATCGTAAAGGGTCGTCTTGTTTCTACAGGAGGGCCTGTTTTTTTATGGTGTGAAAATAGCGAACATTCATCACCATAGGAAATTTTTTTAAGTTTTTTTTCCTGGTTTCATCCAAATGAAATTCCGAAGGTTAAAAATAAACATATTAGAAAAAATACCGGTAATAACCTATTTCTATCCATCACAATCCTGTTCAATTAAAACAGCTTTAACTGGCCGACAGGAACAGTTTCAGCTATCTGGAACCAGCTTCGTACTGCAGAATAACACAAACGTTTTCTCCCGTATCGGCATGTATTCGTTACCCGTCCAATTACAGATATTTACTCCTTGCTGAAAGTATTTGAAGGCACCTTAGTTGCCACGTCAAGGGCTTTATTTTTAAAAGTTCCTGTGAATTTCAGCGGTGCAACTAATATGATTTATATTACAAAGTTTGTTACGCAATTGCTCTTACTGCGTTATTACATTTTTAAACAATAATACATGCACCACATAGCTTCCGTTTTTCTATCCTTTTTTCTATCCCCTTTCAACTGGGTCTTTATTTTGATTGTTGCAGGATATTTTTTACGCAAAGCATCCTGGCGAAAGATTTGCAGGCTGCTTGCGTTGTTCATTTTTGTTCTATTTGGCAATCAATGGCTTTTAGACTTGTATGCAAAACAGTGGCAACCGGCGCCTGTTATATTTCCTGCCGGCACTTCATACAGTTGCGGTATAGTGCCCGGAGGATTTGCCAGCCCCGATGCAGATGCAAACGGATATTTTAACTCCACTGCGGACCGCTTTATCGAGGTAGTAAAATTGTTTAAGATTGGTGCAATTAAACATATACTTATCAGCGGGGGTAATGGAAAAACTGATGAACCAGCTTTTCGTGAAGCGGCATGGGTAAAACGGGAACTGGTTACCCTTGGCATTCCTGATTCCGTAATTTTTGCCGAAGACAGATCCGACAATACAGCCGACAATGCAGTAAATGCGAAGCGAATTTTTGATTCGCTACAGCTACCGCCTCCGTATTTGCTGATCACTTCCGCGCAGCATGTACCACGTGCCGCGCTTTTATTCAGGAACGCCGGTGTATCTGTTGTCGCATTTCCGTGCAGTTATATCGCCGGCAGGGGCAGTTTTCATTTTTCATCTTTGGTGCCTGAACCAGGTATTCTCTTAACCTGGAATGTGTACCTAAAAGAAACGATGGCGTACCTATGGTATAAAATAAAAGGGTAAATGCAAAAAAAAATTAAAGGCTGAAGTAAATATGTCTTCCTGGTGATTAAATTGCATGGTAAAAAGTGACAAGCATCATTGTCATAGTCGATAATCTTAAAAATTTCGTTCATGCCTGCTTATATTATTGTTGATGTAGAAATTAACAACCCTGAAGAATATGAAGAATATAAGAAGCTAACGCCCGCTTCCATTGCTTCTTATGGCGGTTCATTTATAGTACGCGGCGGAGCCGCCGAAGTTTTAGAAGGTGATTGGAAACCGGGGCGGGTAGTTGTTTTGGAATTTCCCGATGCAGATCGCGCAAAGCAATGGTGGCATTCTGTAGAATACGCACCTGCCAAAATCATAAGGCAAAGAGCAGCCAACACAAGAATGATTGTTGTAGATGGCTTACACACTATGTAACGCTCCTATTTTTTGTCTCATTCATTTTTATTTATCTACTTAGCTGACCTGAAAAGATATGAATACCCCCGGACCTGAAAAACCATTGACTATCATTAAAGTTGCCGAAGGAACGGTTCTTCCTATTTTACTTTTTATAAGCTTTTCTCATTTATTGAATGATGCCATCCAATCATTAATTCCTTCAATTTATCCATTGTTGAAAAGATCCTTCAATTTAAGCTTTGCGCAAGTCGGGCTTATCACATTAACTTTTCAGCTTTCGGCTTCGTTGTTGCAGCCATTCGTGGGTTCCTATACTGATCGCTATCCAAAACCATTTTCCCTTGCCGTTGGCATGAGCTTTACGCTGATCGGGCTAATCTTTTTATCGTTTTCAAAAAGCTTTCCGACCACACTCGTATCAGTGGGTTTAATAGGTATCGGATCTTCCATTTTTCATCCTGAAGCATCCAAAGTTGCCTACATGGCTTCCGGTGGTAAACGCGGGTTAGCCCAATCCATTTTCCAGGTAGGTGGAAATGCGGGAAGCGCTCTCGGCCCTTTACTGGCAGCTCTTATAATTGTGCCCTACGGAAGAACACATATTTTATATTTTTGCCTGCTGGCATTGATTGCAATTTTCGTTCTTATTACAATAGGTAAGTGGTATAAAAGTAATACCCATCTGATAAAACCCAAACTCAGGAACCTGGATACGAAAAAAATTACGGCATTTTCAAAAAACAAAATAATTCGCTCTGTAATCATCCTGTTGCTATTAATTTTTTCCAAATACTTTTACCTCGCCAGTATGAGCAGTTATTATACCTTTTACCTGATTAATAAATTTGGCTTATCCGTGCAGAATTCACAAATACATCTTTTTATATTTCTGGCGGCTGCCGCAGCAGGCACATTTATAGGTGGCCCGCTCGGCGACCGCTTTGGTAGAAAATATGTTATATGGTTTTCTATTTTGGGAGTGGCTCCTTTTACCCTTCTGCTTCCATATGTCAACCTATTCTGGACGAGCGTATTGACCGTTTTTATCGGATTTATTCTTTCTTCGGCCTTCTCCGCGATATTAGTATACGCGCAGGAATTACTGCCCGGTAAGGTGGGTATGGTTTCGGGATTATTTTTTGGTTTCGCTTTTGGAATGGGTGGCATCGGCTCGGCCGTATTGGGTGTTTTAGCAGACCACACCAGTATATATTTTGTATTTAAAATTTGCGCATTTCTTCCCCTAATAGGGTTTATAACCGGCTTTTTGCCAGATATAAGAACAAAAGATCTTATTGACGGTAAACAAACCTGACAATTACAACCGAAGATTCTTTTGTTAATTTAACTTGCACCAATTATACACCTGATAAAATTCAAATACCCAGATGGCACTTATGGAAAAAAATCTACTGGTAAAAAAATCTACTATACCAGGCGCGGGCAAAGGTTTGTTCACCACTAAATTTATTCCGAAAGGAAAACGGATCGCAGAGTATAAAGGAAAGATCAGTACCTGGAAAGAAGTGGATCACAAAAATGGCTTAAATGCATACATCTATTATGTAAATCGAAACCATGTAATAGATTCTTCTAAGAATAAAAAAAATCTTGCCCGGTATGCCAATGATGCCAAAGGCACTGAAAACGGAATAAAGTTGTTGAATAATTGCACATTCGTTAATGAGGAAAATCGCGTTTTCATTGAATCAAAAAAAGATATAGAACCCAATTCAGAAATACTGGTAGCTTATGGTAAGGAATATTGGGACATCTTACGGGCTAATAAAGTCGAGGTTGTCAAAAAGAAAAAGTCCGCAAAAAGTTTACAATGATATTCAATTTGCCCGGGCAAATATTAGCATGTAATCCCGTTCAAATTCCGGAAAACAATGCGATTAATTTCTGTAAGTGTATTGGATTTATGTATAAACGATCGCAGGCTATGTCGGGGAGAGAGTGACAAAAAATCTACAGCCATTTCTAAAGCTATGAAATTGCTAAGGCTCTAAATAAATTATTAACATACGCCTTGGCTTTCAACGCCTTTCAATGGATTTCAAAATAAATTCTGCTACTTTTGCGGCAATGCACCAGGTAGCATTCCATAAAGAAAAGATGTGCATTCAATTATAATAAGAGGTCTGAAAAATTATTAAAGACCTATAAGGTAAATCTTATAGGTCTTTACATTTTAAAAATTATGAAGTACTATAAACAAATTGGCTGGTTGGCCTGTGCGCTTTTAATTGCGAGCTGTTTTATGCCATGGGCATATTATGCCGATATCAACAAAAGTTTCACGGGGTTTTTTTCTGAGCAAAATACTTATGGAAAGCCCGCTATTGTTTTTGTTTTTATCGCGGTGGTCTCTGCCGTATTAATATATCTGGATAAAATATGGGCTAAACGAACACAAATTTTTTTAAGTGCGGTTAATATTGGTTATTTAATAAAAACATATATTCTTTTCACATCCTGTTACAATGCGTATTGCCCCGAAAAAAAATTCGGGTTGTTTCTTTTAATGGCAAGTTCTGTGTCGCTTTTAATCGTTTCTCTTTTCCCTGGCACAAAGTTAGCCGCCCCTAAGCCTTCATATATTGATTAGTGTGGGAGGGAAGAATAACTCCATCCCATTTATTAAAACTCATTTGAAATAATCTGATATCATTTTGACAAAGATGCATCCGATTCCATGGTTTTATTACTCAAAAAGTTCCAGTTTGGTTTTAGGCCGCCTGTCTTCCAGCCACAAAAAATTTTTCAAAAATTTCTGATCAGCGGGAATATGTTTCATCGGGTAAAATTTTCCTTTTATATCGTTTACAAAGAGAACTTTTTTCAGGTCATCATCTTTAAAATAAAGATCGATCACATCACCTGTAGCGCGGTTCATGCCGAGGTAAGCACTATCCTCATCCTGCGCATAATAAATACTCTCGGATTGAGAACCTCTTACACGCATATAATCAATTTTCCCATTGTCAAAATAACCGTTGATAGTTTTACCGCTTATCTGGTTAAAGAACCCCTGCGCAGTTTTGTTAATAATCATGCCCTTTTCAAAAGCGTATAACCGTTCCGCTTTTTTGTTCTTGGTATATAAAAAAACGGTGTCCCCGGTTATCTGGCTATGACCGCTCCAGATAACAGGATCATAATACAACCTGAATAGAGAATCTTTTTCCGAAAAGAAAAGACTGTCGCAAACACTCTGAAGTGAATCAGTAAAAATTCTCACATGATGAAAAGCCAGGAAATACCTGGAAGAGTCGCGGGAATTAATCGAGTCCCTCTTAGCAGTTTGCAGGGTATCCCTTACGCCAATATCTTTTTCCTCCCGGGTTAATTGTACAGAATCCATTCGGGCTGAATCCTCCCGTGAAGGAATTACTCCGGACGAGTCGGTTAATCGTGTACTATCCTTTTGCTCCCGGAGATTTTCCGCCTTATGATTGTCCCTGTTCGTGTTTAAAGAATCGATTAAATGGGCAAGGTAATAAGAAGAATCTTTTTCATTTTTTAGTTCGTGAGGCCGCCCCTCTTGCAAAGAATCTACCGTTTTTAAAGTGTCGCTACTATTTTTTTCGTGTAGCGAATCAGTGAGTACAGAATCCTTTTTCAGCACAAAGCCTTCTTTTTTCACCACGGTTGTATAACCTGAAAATATAGTATCAGCAGCAACGTAAATACTATCGTCTTTTTGTTTTATGATTAACACAGGCTTCCTGGTAGCAAGGAATGAATTATTTTTTTTGTGTAAAAATATCTGGTTTGCAAATACAATAAACCCACTTGCAGAATCTTTTATGATCGCATTTCCTTCCAGTTGTGCATTACCCGATTTATCCTCGAGCGCCATATTATTGGCAATGTAAATTCTTCCACTGCTGTCTTTTACAGTAGAGCGCGTGGTAAACAGAGCGTTGCCTGTATTGAAATCGTAGGTGCCCTGGGTGGTATAAATATCCACCTCTTTATTTTGTATGTGGGTATTGCCCGAGAAATTGGATCCCTGCGATTTCATGTTGTATAAAAGAGAATCCGTAGTAATATGATTCTTTGGTTCAACTACTACCACATCATTTTTAAAATACACATCTTTTGTGTCGGCGTAATAGGTTCCGTCCTTACTGGTAATGGTCGTCTTGCCGTTTATGACCTTACCGCCATTGTGATAATTTCCGATACCCGTTTGCAGGTTATAATCCAGGTCTTGCGTATACAGCGTACTTTTTTTATCATGAAGTCTCACATCGGTCTTGAGAAACGCTGTTTTTTCTGTTCCAATGTATTTAAGATATTGGGCATAGGTTTGGACGCTGTCAGCCTGGTTTATGTGCACATTACCGAAGGCCTCAACGATGTGCGTAGTCGGATTTATTGCGATACTATCTCCGCTGAAAATAGTAGTGCCTTGCTTAACGATAGCACCGCCGGCGATAGTTTGCAATGTCGTAAGTGAATCAATATAAACACTACGCATGCTGGGGCCCCGAATTATTTCAAATTCTCTCACTGTGTCTGCTTTCGTTCGTAATGTATCAGGTTTGAGCTTTACGGTATCTGGTTTGGCCGGTGTTACCTGGGCAAATGAAATAAAACTTACATGCAGAAAAATAAGGAAGAAAAAAATTTTTGCTGGTGTGAGCATCCCTGTTATTTAATCACTTTTAGTGTATCGTCAATTAAGGGTGCAGAGAGATAGTTTCCTTTGTCTTTTTTTCCAAATACAGAAATGTTGACATAGCGTTTTGGATGAACTCTTATATCATCGATAAGAATATTAATTTTATTTGTTGTTGACTCCAGGTTATCATACAATTTTTTGTCATTCAAAAGCAGGCCAAGAGAGCCATCCTTGCTATTAATTTTCGCGGAACCTTCTTTGAAATTTTCTACGGCAACATTCAACGTATCCAATGTTTTTTTCAAATCAATTTCAGCAAAGTTTGCGGTTGCTTTTTGGGTATTTGCCAGGATGCCGTTCAACTTATCGTTATTGGTATTCAGGTTGGCAGTAAATGCATTCACATTGTTAAGAGCACTGGCCAATGCCCCATTTTGTTCATTTAGCATTTGTTGCAGTGATGCTGCAGATAAAGCGAAAGAAGCCGTAGTAGTATTTAAATTGGAGATAATCCCTTTTATATTACTTTTGGTGTTAGGATCAAAAACGCCGGTAACCACATGAAGCACAGAATCCAGGGATTTTACCGCATTCCTTACTTCGTATAAAACAGGATTAATCAGCTTTAAGGCCTCATCAAAAGCGCCGCCACTCAGGGTAGTCAATAATGTATCCCCGTTTTTTAGATAAGAGTTGCCATTGCCCAATTGTATTTCAAGCGTGGGACTGCCCAGGAGATTTGGATTGATGACGGCTAACGAATTAGAAGGAATATTTATATTTTTTGTCAGCGTCACGGTAACCACTATGCGCCTCATATCCTTTCCGCCATCGAGATTTTCAATCCTTCCAACATGAAGACCGTTAATCACAACAGGATTTGATTTTGCAAGCCCCTGAACATCCTGGTATACAGCATAAATATGGGTTTCCTTTTTGAAAAAACTTTTCCCTTTAAGAAAATTAAAACCAAATACCAGCAAGGCTATTCCTATAACAGCCATTATCCCGATTTTAGTTTCATTGTTAATTTTCATATTTTTTTATTTGGTAAAACAAAGGATGATTTATTTCCGGTTAACAATATTTTTAGTCCGGCGATCCCGGAACAGCTTTGCGAAAATAGTAAATCTTTACTCGCAGATGGTTGTCAATCTCTTTATAAAAATATTGTTGATTGTAAAATGAGAGATTATCCCGGGTATATAATCCGATCGGGATAGATAATAAAAACCGGCAGCTTGCTTACTGAGAATTTATTGCATTGGTGGTTACGGCAGCCTGCGGATTTTCTACCTGGTTTTTATATTTTATCAATGCCCTGGTAATAGCTTCAGCAATTTCCTGCTGACCTTTTCACTGTTCAAATACCTTTCATCATCATAGTTGGCAATAAACCCCGTTTCCACCAATACCGCGGGCATTTGTGTTGCCTGCAGTACCCATAGGCCTACCTGGCGCTGCCATACACCCAGGTTATTTCTGCCGGTAGCTTCAATTTCGTCTTCTATATTGGTTGCCAACTGGTAACTTTTTTTAAAATAATTTGTAGTGTACAAAAGAGCGCTGGCTTTCCATTCCGGGCTGTCATAATTTATATTTAAAGTGCTGTCATCATCTTCAGTATTAAATTGCATGTCGCTCGCTTCTAATGCCTGAATTTTCTGGCTGGTTTTGTGAGAAGCCAGGATAAGTGTGCTGGTGCCCTTCCTGGTGGTAGGTATTTTGTAATACTGGCGTATAGCCACTTCCCGCGTGTGGGGTGTTAATATTTTTTTCCTCTTTTTACCTTTACCAACGTATTTCACCGTATGGTACGTTTGGGTACGGTAACCTATGATCCGTGACCCGGTTTTGAGCGTTACAGCATCTGCATGTATGCAAACGAAAAGGTCTCCGTGGTTATCATTGGCAAATTTTGCTTTTTCACGAACTGAATTATAAACATCAATAGTGCGGGTAGGAATAATATTTACATCGGGTAGTTGCTTTTTGAGCTCAGCAACCAGCTTCATCGAAATAGCCAGGGTAATATTTTTTTCTTTAGAGCCCAACGTTCCTTCGTACTCACCACGTGCTCCATCATCCGTACCACCGTGGCCCGGATCTATAATTATGGTCTTTATTTTTTTTGCCGACTGCGCATTGGAAACCGTGGACAGCATCACGAATGATAAGAAAAAAAGAAAAAAAGAAAATGATTTTTTTACTACAGGCATTTGTTTTTGAAATTTTATCGGGTCAGTAATTTTTGGTTTATTAATCTTCACATATCCTTAATGGGAATATCTCTATTTTTGTTTACTACTGCTATGCAAATGATAAACAAAGTTACCTTAAAATACATATCAGCACTGACTTTGACGGCAATACTGTATGTAATGACGGTTCAAAGCAAGGGAACAGATTCCTTTTATTCATCATTTCACACTTCTTTAACGTCATCAACAGACACTATCGTACCAACAAAGAAAAAAAATATTCCTGTTGATAAAAAGCTAAATTCTACAAACGATATACTAGAACAAAAAATTGCGCCGCAGACCGATACCATTCCTTTCATACAAACTGACTCTATTTCCAAAAGCGATACTTCAGGATTGATAACAAATGCTGATACCCTACATTTTACCACATCGAAAAATGCACCAGATACTATAGTGGAATACACTGCTGAAGATTCTATGGTGCTGGACGTCCCTGGCAAAACGATAACTCTTTATGGAAAGCAGGCAACCACCGTATATAAAGACAATAACCTTACCGCGCCGGTAATTGCCATGGACCAGGCAACCGGTAATATTATAGCTTCTATAAAAAGAGACAGTACCGGTAAAGTAATTTCACTCCCTACTTATAAGCAGGGCGATTTTCTCTCCCAAAGCGATTCAATCACTTTCAACATGAAGAGTGGTAAAGGACTTACCAAAAGTACGTACACACAGCAGGGAGAAATGTATGTATATGGCCAGGTGATTAAGAAAGTAGATAATGACGTTTTTTATGCATTACGCGGCAGGTTTACAACCTGCAACCTCGATACACCACACTTTGCATTTGTAAGTAACAAAATAAAATTCATCAATAATAAAATGGCCATCACCGGGCCGGTGCACCCTGAATTTGAAGGAGTGCCTATTCCTATTTATTTTCCCTTCGGCATTTACCCACTCAGCCAGGGAAGACATTCCGGATTGTTACAACCAACATTTACTACTAATCAGCAAAGAGGCCTTGGGCTGGAAGGTTTAGGCTATTATAAAGTGATCAGCGATTACTGGGATGTAATTTTCAGGTCAAGCATTTATTCTTATGGAGGCTGGTCCATGACTGTGAACCCGAGATACATGAAAAAATATCGTTACAGCGGCAGTCTTACATTTGACATACAAAATTTCAATTACAATTTCAAAGGTGATCCGGACTTCCAGCATAACCGGAGTTATCATCTTGCCTGGAACCATAGTATGGATAGCAAAGCCAGGCCCGGAGTTACCTTCAGCGCTAGTGTAAATGCCGGAAGCAGCAGTTATAACGCCAATGTACCCGACCGGCAGGTTTTAAATTACAGCAACCAGCTCCAGTCGTCTATCGCGTGGTCAAAAACATGGAAGGATAAGCCTTTCAATTTAACCATAACGGCCAATCACAACCAGAATACCAATTTAAAAATTATCAATGTGAATCTTCCCGATGTGGGATTTAATGTTCAAACCATTTACCCTTTCAGAAAAAAAGAATCCGTGGGAACACCTAAATGGTATGAAAATATTGGTATTGCTTACAATGGAAATGCAAAAAGCCTTTTTTCATTTTATGACACCCTTCCCCGTATCTTCCAGCAGATTGCAGATACCTTTCAGTTCGGAGCTCATCATTCATTGCCCATTTCATTGTCGCTTCCGCAGATGGGCGCTTTCCAGGTGGGGCCTTCTATTAGTTATGATGAAACATGGTATCAAACAAAAACTTTTCACAGGTGGGATTCAGCAAACCAGAAGCTGCAGACGACTGTTCAGAAAGGATTTTATACGGCCAGGCAAATGTCTTTTGGGCTGGGCGTATCTACGAGAATTTTTGGAATGATAACGGCAAAAAATAAAAATGCGAAAATACAGGCGATACGCCACGAGATAACACCAACGCTTGGCATAAGTTACAAGCCGGATTTTAATAAAAACAGCTTCTATTATTCACAAATTGATAGCGCTGGCGACAAAGGCCAGTTTTCTGTCTATGAGAGAAATGTATTTGGACCTTATTCTATTGGAAGATTCGGCGGACTTAATTTTGGAATAGACAATAACATTTCCATGAAGGTGCGCAACAAAAAAGATACTGGTGAAAACGCCCTGAAAAAGATTTCTATTATTGATGGTTTGAGCCTTAACGGCAGTTACAACTTTTTCGCAGATTCATTTCAATTAAGCCCGTTCCAATTATCAGCAAGAAGTAACCTCTTCAATAAAATAAATATTACCGCCAGCGGTCAATTGGATCCTTATGACGTGAACGGCCAGGGCCAACGGGTAAACAGGTTGCTCTGGCAGCGCAAGCCGCTCTCCTTAGGCAGGTTAGTAAACGGTAACGTTTCTTTATCTACCTCGTTACAGGGTGGTAATAAAAAAACAGGCTCTACAAAACCGGAGATAAAGCCAAACGATTATACTGCCGATGGATATACCACCGATCAATACAATGGTGAAATGGCTGATATAAGAAGCAACCCTGGCGAGTATGCGGATTTTAACATCCCGTGGTCTTTAAATTTTTCTTATGCGTTGACTTTCTCAAAAAATTATTTACTGAACCAGGGATTTATTACCACCTTCTCGCAGAATGCAACTTTTGGTGGCACCCTAAACATTACCCCCAAATGGCAAACCGCCATTAACGGGTATTATAACATTACAACCGGCCAGCTCAACGCCGTGTCTATTTCTATTTCAAGGGATATGCACTGCTGGCAAATGTCGATAGCACTTTCGCCGGTAGGTATTTACCGTTTCTTCAGCATCAATATCAGTCCTAAATCTGCACTTTTACGGGATATCCGCGTGAACCGCACCAGGTCTTTTTATAATGGACTTTAGCAAATAATTACCTTTCCTCTAAAAATATAAGGTGCATTCAAGACCGGCATTTGTTTGTCGGAAACCGAATGATGTATCATTTTCACCGGTTGCGGGAAATGGTGAAAATGGCCTGTTATTGTAATCCCTGGTTAAACCGAATCTGCTGTAGATTTATAATAAGCGCCCAGAAAAAGCGCAGATGATTACCATTTGTTCCAGGTACATAGCAAGTTTTTTCTGCAAAATAGGCAGGTTACTATGCCGGTTATTTTGCGTACCCTTCCATATACTTTATCCATGTTTTTATAAAAAAAGCATTGCTTGTATTACTGATTTTTGCATCGCATAGGTGCATGGAAATTCCTATATTATCGCACGTGGACGTAACCACATAATCTAATCTTTCTCCGGACGCAAGCGAAACAATGATCCCCCTGAAGTTTATACATCCTATTTCAAATTGCTTTGCCTCTCCGAACGGTTCCTTTGATGAAAGCTTTTTTTCAATTTCTTCCAATACTTTTATAAATTGGGGCAGCATCTTTTTTTCCACGGGAAAAAGGTCGTTGAATTTATTACCAGGTGTAATAGTATTGGCATACTGTATTGGGTTTGCCAGGTGCATATCGAGTAACGCATATTGTTGCGCCTGCGTGCCCGTCGCTGCAAAAAATAAAAGAAAAAATAGCCAAGTTTTCATAAAAGTTTTATTCAAATTATTTGTATTCGCCAAAAACTGATCTGAGCGCATCGGAAATTTCACCAAGGGTACAAAAATTCTCGACGGCATCTATCACTACAGGCATTAAATTTTCATTATTAGTTGCATGCACTTTAATTTCTTTTAGACAGGCGATCACTTTGTTGTTGTTTCTTTCCGCCTTTACAATTTTTAACCTGTCGGTTTGTACCTGCCTTATATTATCATCTATTCTGAAGGATTGTGGGGCAATTTCCGTTCCGCCGGTAAACGCATTTACACCTACAATTATTATATCTCCGGATTCTATTTTTTGCTGATAGGCATATGCACTGGCCGCAATTTCATTTTGCATAAATCCTTGTTCTATTGCCTGCACACTTCCTCCCATGGCATCAATTGCATTCACTATTTCCCATGCGGCATTTTCGACATCATCTGTAAGCTTTTCGACAAAATAACTTCCTGCCAGCGGATCTGCTGTATCAGCTACACCGCTTTCAAATGCAATAATTTGCTGGGTACGCAATGCAATGCCCGCGGCTTCTTCTGTGGGAAGATTCAGCGCTTCATCATACCCGTTAGTATGCAGGCTCTGCGTACCACCCAATACAGCAGCCAGGGCCTGCACCGAAACCCTGCTTATATTATTAAGTGGCTGTTGGGCTGTTAAAGTGCTTCCCCCTGTTTGGGTATGAAAACGCAACATCATGGCTTTCTCATCTGTAGCGCCGGCATTTTTCATGATCTTTGCCCACATTCGCCGTGCAGCACGAAACTTGGCAACTTCTTCAAAAAGATTATTGTGCGCGTTAAAAAAGAAAGAAAGCCTTTTACCAAAAACATTTATATCAAGACCCTTGCTTAACGCTGCCTGCACGTAAGCCTTACCGTTACTTAAAGTGAAGGCTATTTCCTGCACGGCAGTACTCCCCGCCTCGCGGATATGATAACCCGAAATAGAAATAGTATTCCATTTGGGAAGTTCCTTACTACACCACTCAAAAATATCGGTCACAATACGCATGGAAGGTTTCGGCGGATAAATATAAGTGCCTCTTGCAGCATATTCTTTTAAAATATCATTTTGAATAGTGCCTTGCAGTTGCGAAAGGTCAGCACCCTGCTTTCTTGCGACAGCCACATAAAAAGCCAATAAAATATATCCCGTGGCATTTATGGTCATAGAAGTGGAAACATCCTGCAGCCTGATGTCTTTAAATAAAGCTTCCATGTCGTAAATGGAATCAATAGCTACCCCTACTTTTCCCACTTCGCCTTCTGACAGCGCATGGTCGCTATCGTACCCGATTTGTGTAGGAAGATCAAAGGCAACACTCAAGCCACTTACACCCTGTGCAATAAGATAATGATACCGCCTGTTACTTTCTTCTGCCGTGCTAAAGCCTGCATATTGCCGCATGGTCCACAACCTGCCACGGTACATGTCCGCCTGTACGCCACGCGTAAAAGGAAACTTTCCCGGCATTTCGTTCATTCTTTCCCACCCCCCCGATTCCGCGTCAGCACCAGGAGGAGAGGTATAAAGATCATTATAGCTGTATACCTTCTTTATTTCTATTCCGCTGCCAGTGTATGTTTTCTTCTCTTCTTTCATTATTTAATTTGATAAACTAATCCTGGAGTATACGCCGGTAAGGTGCTACATTAATTTCTTTGCTTCAAAGTTAAGCGCTTCCAAAACAATACTATGAAGAGAGGCCTTGGGGTTGTGAATAACGAAATCTATGATTTGCTTGTTGAGATCCATCGCAGAAGCCTGGAAAGGCATAGTGGCTGCAAGCTCATTTACCACATAGATGTTTTGCTCCTTAAGATTATTGACAGCACGCCACACCTCAGGAGAAACATACACCTGCTGGCTGACATTATAATCGTATTCCTGCCTGATCGCCTCTATCAGCGAAGACTGCATCTGCCGTGAGGAAAGGCCTGCATTGGGAATCCTTGATAATAAATTCTGAAGTGATATTCTCTCAGCCAGTAAAGTCAATCTTTCATATGCCTGCAGCCTGAGTCTCAACGTTTCAGGATTTACAATCGATCTTTCCTTGATGTCCTTTTTTAGGGATGTGAATTCTGTCAGCATCCAGATAATGGCTAAAAATACAACCCCAAGTAGTATAATAACTATCGTTTCAAATGTTGACATTGTGATAATTTAGAGTAAAATTAATCATTCCATAGAGAAAGGATTGTAAATTTGCATAACATTAAAAGTTGAATTGCCCTGGTAAAAATGGTATCAAAACCAGGTTTTTCATTGAAATAAAAATATTATGGAAATTATAAATAAAACGCCGGTAAGCTTTACAAACGGCGCTGTTACTGAAATAAAAAGATTGATGAACCAGGAAAGTTTTGACTCTCAAAAATTTTTACGGGTAGGCGTAAAGGGCGGCGGCTGCTCCGGCATGTCGTATATTCTCGACTTTGAAAACAAAACCGACAAAGACGAATATTTTGAGATAGAAGGAATTTCCTGCATCATAAATCCTGCACACAGCATTTATCTTACGGATATGGAAATTAATTTTGAAGGTGGCCTCAACTCAAGAGGATTTACTTTTAATAATCCTAATGCAAGCAGTACGTGCGGTTGTGGAAGTTCATTTGGAGTTTAAGAGAATTTTAAATAGCCCCGGTGCGTTTCTTTTGTAAGAAGCATTACACAATAGTATTCAAAATTCGGGCGTGCATCCTTTTATTCCGGGACAGGAAATAATATTCATTATCCCGGATAAAATCCCACCCGACTGCTAATATTCCCTTCGGCCGATACCTTTACCTTTATATGAGTATCAAACCCTACTCCACGGTCCGGCGCGGATAAAAACAAATATCCATTTTCTTTTTTTAAGCCGGCAACATTTATATTGGTCAACTGTTCCTGTACAATACGGTAAAATATCAATTCCTTATTTTTATCGATATCCCTTCATCAAATATTTTTATTCACCACCGGGTACATTTTCAGCTTGTTATACCAAATGGGAAATATTAAAACGAAGAAAAAGGTTTTTATTATTGGGGGAACAATATTATCACAACAGAAAATGTTTTCACAGTCATTAGCTGCTGTGTGTCATCCGGATCGTTTCACCGGATCCGTTAGTTGCAGGCAGGCATACCAACATCTGTTTGCCAAAGGCATTAATATCAGAAGATCGTTGCGGGCTTAAAAGATATTCCCCGGTAAAAGAAATTATATATCCACTGTATCATATACTACCACCCTGGTCCACAAGTGTGAACATTCCTCAACAAAATTTAAGTGAATGGGATCAGTTTGATAAGTATCCTGGTCTTCTTTATTATCAAATAACAACAACCAGGAAATGTTGTACGTATTCTCAATCACGTCACGGCTGGTGCCCGCAGGTTTACCAATATGAAAAGCCCGTATAGTTGTTGCGGCAGAAAGTTTTTTTAATCCTGCCACAAGCAGGTGGTGATTTTCGTGGTACCCGGGATCTTTCAGCCAAAAATAAACATGGTGTATAAATACATTTTTTTGAAACATAGTAATAATATTAAAAAATAAAATTAACGAATAGGGCAATTACTCCTCACTATCTTTTTTTTCACCGGCAATATTTATCGGCATTTCTTTAAGAGTTGTTCCACCCTTGATACCAAAATCCAATGTACGAATTGGGAAAGGTATCATTATATTATTGTCATCGTAAGCTTTTTTTATGCGCATGATTGCTTCACTGCCTACATACAGGTAGATTGGTTGTTCCGGAGATTTGATCCAGAGCCTGATTAAAAAATTAATAGAACTATCACCAAATTCCCGGTAAAACATCGTGGTTTCATCCTCACCGGATAAGCCTTCAATGCCTTTGACAGCATGTAATGTTACCTCCATAACCTTTCTAAGATCCTCGCCGTAAGAAACCCCGATGGTGAGATCAATTCTCCGCTTACCCAACAGCGTATAGTTTTCTATAGGATTTTGAAATACATCCTTATTTGGAATGATAACCATCTGGCCCTGGAAAGTGCGGACAATAGTATCGCGTAAATTTATCTCCTCCACTTTCCCCATATATTCCTTTATTTTTACAATATCACCTATATGCAGTGGCCGCCTGAATGAAATAAAAATTCCGGAAATAAAATTAGCAGCGATATCCTGGAAGGCAAATGCCAGCGCCAAACCAATAATACCTGCACCTGCTAAAACGGAGGTCACAGCCTTATCAAGCTGAAGAATACTTAAGGCAATAAATAATGTGACGCCAATAAAAAAAATATAAATTACCGATGCAAACAAGCTGTTCAGGGTGGTATTAGTCGATGCCCTGGCTATAAGATTTGCAGCAATTTTTTTTATCCGCTTTGCTAAAAAAAAACCTATTACCAAAATAACGGTTGCTAATAAGATATTCGGCAACATTTTGATAAGGCCGTGCATCCATGCGGTAAGTTTTTGCATGATTAACTTGTAGGCTTCATTAATATCCATCAACATATATTAAACAATTATCGTACTAAATATTTTTACCAATAATTGAGGAATATAGGCATCTTTATTAAAAAGAAAAAATTGCTTTAAAACAAATGTTTCTTCCCATATTAAAAATGCCGGTATGACCGTTGGGTGAAGCGGAATAATATTCAAAATATTTAAGACGACTCATGTTGGATTGATACGCTTTGTCAAAGAAATTATTTACCTGCAACCGGAGTTCAAAATGCTGACTTCCGCGATAATTGATCCTGCCGTTCACTGAAAAATTAAATATTGTGTAAAAGGGCGTTGCCGTTTCAGTATTGTTTAAAGCGAGGTAGCGGTTTTGAGTTGCATTATATTCCATCTCCGTCTTTACAGTAAACAATGGAATTAGTTTTGATTTTGTTTGTACTTCCTGGCTAAGGCTGCTTAATAATTTTGGCGGTGGAATTAAAGATAAATATTCACCGTAAGCACCCTTATTTTTATAGATGGCTGAACGGTTGTATCCGTAAATCAACGAAAAGGCGCTATTATATGAAAATCCTTTAATCCTTTCCGGATGAAAGCTCATTGAAGCCTCCAGTCCATATAATTGTGCTGTCGCCTGTTGATATTGATAGGTCTTGTCGCCCTGCGTATTTGTAATCGCATTTCCATTTGCATCCGTTAATTGCGAAAGGTAAATATAGTTTTGTATGTGGTTGTTAAATACACTAACGGATGCGTACAAATTTGTAGAATTTACTTCGGCGCCGATATCACCCTGCATGCTAAATTCGGGAACAAAATTCCGGTTACCCAAATATATGATATGGGCACCCGGGTCGAGTCCATTGGCTGCAAACTCAGTTATATTGGGAGTCCTGTATCCCTTCGCCATATTGGCTTTCAGGCTAATGAATTTGTTGATTTTAAAAGTAATTCCCAGGCTAAACGATGTCCCTGTAAACGTTTTATCAAAAGAGGGAAACTGTAAATTGGTCCCCGCAGTAGCTGAAGAGAAAACCCTCTCGCTAAACATTGTTGTACTATCGGTAACCGTATATAAATCACTTCCTTTTAAATTACGAATATCATATCGTATACCGCCGGTTATTGTCCAGTTATTTTGTTTCCATTTGGCATAAATAAAACCTCCGGCGTCGAAGAGTTTATAATCAGGAATCGGGAAATCCGTGGCATCTTTACTTTTATTATCCTGGTACATTCCATTTATTCCTACGGTAATATATGTGTTTAAAATTTCAGGAGCATTATACCGGAAACCATAGTTAAGAGTATTTAGCCGTACATACAAGCCTGCTTGTTGCGGCTCAGTTGGATGATCATATTCCCTGCGAATATTTTGCTGAAACGCCAGGAGAAAATCAATAGCTCCATTGTCCAACTGGTAATGATTATTGCTATAAATTCGATAGTGCTGAATTCGTTGATGCAGGGGACTTAATCTATAGGAATTAAGTTCATTGTCCGAAACAACAAGCCTGTGCTTTACATCATCAAATATGCCTTCATAAACTTGCTTTGTAAAGTCCCTTGTCAAAGAATCACGGCTGCCATCAGGAATTCCCTGCAGGTTATTATATAAAGTAACATTCAAATCTGAATGTCCATTATTACCGGTATGCTTAATTGTTGCCGATGCATTGGTTTCCCGAAAGCCGGTATTGTAAACCTTACCATCTATATTATTAATATAATTGCCCGCAATTCTGTAGGAACCCCGCAGTGCATAAGCCCAATGTACATTTGCATAAGTGAGCCTGAAACTGTTCCCTGACAAGTGATTATTACCCTGGTATTCAGAAAATAATCTACCATGAAATTTACTGTCATTTTCATGCGGCATGGCAGTAAGTAAACTAACCACACCAGCCACCGCATCGGAGCCATACATGAGGCTGGCAGGGCCTTTTATCACTTCAGCTTTTTCAATATTATAGTCATCCACTTCTATGCCATGCTCATCGCCCCACTGCTGGCCTTCCTGCCTTATTCCATCATATAAAGTAAGCACCCTGCTATAACCAAGACCGCGTATAAAGGGCTTTGAAATATTGGGGCCGGTTTTAACCGCACTCAAACCGGGCACATTTTTTACCAACACATCAATAATATTGCTCTCAGTAGCGTGCTCAATTTCTTTTGCTGAAACAGCAATAACCGGGGCGGGATTTTCTCTTTCAAGTGTTGCCCTGGAAACTCCCGTTACAATTATTTCATCTAAAAAATTTTTTGAAGGCTGTAATAGAATGGCATAATAGTTCCTTCCATAAATAATTGGTATCGTATCATTCAAATAGCTGAGAGCAGAAATAACCATTTTCACACCTGGCAAATTTTGAGGAACTGTCACATTAAATCTTCCATAAGCATTTGAAGTGGTTCCCTTATTTAAACCGGCAAATGAAATACTGGCTGAAACTATAGGCTGCAGTGTGTTGGCATCTTCTACATTTCCCTTTAATACACGCATTTGAGCAAGAATATACTGCGATACCAGTAAGGAACAAACTATTAAAAAAGGCCGGTAAATATTCACTTTCTTCATTTGCCTGCAATTACTTTATGATGCAAATATAGAAAGTTAGAATAAACTAACAAATTTATTAGACACATTTACCTGTGCTGGTGTTTATGGTAAAGTGTTATCTTGGGTTTTTAATTAAATATTTCTTTGAGCACCAAAATCTAAACTATCTACAGTGACCAATTCTTTTACAGAAGAAAACTATCTGAAAGCATTGTACAACCTCACCAATGAGACCGGTGACGGAGAAGTAAATGTAAATGAGCTATCAAAGCGGCTTCACATTAAAATGCCTACAGTTACCAGTATGATGAAGAAACTGGCAGGAAAGAAATTGGTTCATTATGAAAGCTACAAACCTGTTAAGCTAACAGAAAAAGGAAAGAAAGAAGCCGGCTTAATTATAAGGAAACACCGGCTTACAGAAATGTTTTTGGTGGAAAAAATGAATTTTGGATGGGAGCATGTACACGATATCGCGGAACAAATAGAACATATAAAATCTCCTGTTTTTTTTGAAAAAATGGATGAGCTGCTTGGCTTCCCAAAAATTGATCCGCATGGTTCACCCATCCCGGATAAAAATGGAAAAATGGTTTGGAAAGCATATGATAAATTAAGTGATTGCAAAGCTGGAGAATCAGTGACCCTCGCCGCCATATTAAACACAACTTCTGAATTTCTGAAATTTCTTAACAGCCGGGAAATGCAATTGGGATTAAAAATAAAAATTAAGTCTGTTGAAGGCTTTGATAACTCGATGGTGATAAGTTACGGCAAAAGGCAAAACGAAACATTAAGTCATGTGGTTTGTGAAAGGCTTTTGATAGAGAAAAATAAATAAAATCTTGCCAGTTACTTCCAGTCAAAATTAACAACTTCCCCCTCCAGCCGCCACTTTGAAGGGAACTGATTCGTAAGCCAGTCCAGTGGTTCGCCAATTGGCTGAGGCTTGGATGCCTGCACAAAGCTTTCCCTAATAATTTTTTTTTGGTCTGCGCCAACTGCATCCGGTTGGGCAGAAATAAACAAAGGCGCGCTGCTTTTTGCAAGCAACTGCATCCATTGCTTATTCTTAATCCAGGGAATCTCATTGGTGAGCCCCACACAGTCACCATCAGCTTCATAAAAAGTTTTATGCTGTACCATTCTAAAGCCAAGCGTGTTAACGCCCATTTTTCTTGTCCGGTCCCATTCTTTACCACTGGTATCATCGCCAATACGGTCGAGCTCAAAAATGCCTGCAGACAGGTGGCTCACCGTATTGCAGCCAATTATATAGAGCGGGCCGGCTGCCTGCCGTATATTATGGTACAGCTCCAAAATAATTTCTGCATTTGTTTTGGTATTATCATTAAACTGCCATCCCGGCGTGGTAAGTCCGTCTTTCATCTGAAATCCCCAACGTCCAAAAATATCATAAGTGGTGTAATCGTGTTTCACCATGTCAAAGCCCCATTGCCGGTAGGTGGTCCACAGGTTCCGGATGCGCTCCATATTCCCGGCTATCGTAGGATCCAGGAAGGGCGTTTTAGGATCATCACGGCCAGGGATAGACGGCATCAACAAATTTTTTTTGTCATCATGCCTCGCGCACAAAGGCCTGGTCCACAATCCGGGCCGCATACCAATTTTCTTAATTTCGTCAGCAAGTTTTTTCATATCGCCAAACTTACTGTTTGATACCGCAAAATCGTCGCCCCAGCAACAGTCATCAGCCAGCAAAGGAGATTTAATCGCCCAGCCTGCATCAATAACCGAGAAAGGAAGATTGTCTGCATCGCTTGCCAATGACGCCATCAAAGATGTGGTTTCCAAAATGAGTTGAGCAGAATTATTTCCATACGCGAAATACCAATCGTTGATACCATATACCGGTTTTTCTGTTAACCTGGGTTTATCACACATCATAGCACAAAATCTCCTTACAGTCGCAAATACATTTTCATTTCCATCATTTTGTGTTGTTACAATATCCGCTGCATGCAATTTTCTGTTATGTAATTGTACACCATTGCCGCCGCTTCTTGTATCAAGAGTCAATTGTAAGGTATCGCTGGTAATTTGCCAGGAGCAAAAAGTATTACATCCGGTTTTTACACCGAAGCATACAGTATTATCGTCGTCATGAGCAACACAATACCATGGCAATATTTTTGCTTCATTAATTTTTTGCCAACTAATATTTCCATAAGTTCGTTCCCAGGCATCACCAAGAATTACTGCAGTCCCTGCTGTGGCATATTTCCAGGAAAGTTTTACTTTTTGCAAAGCTACTGTTGGAGATTGCGCATACACTTCAATTTTGTCCGCTATTTTTTTCAGTTCAATAATTACATCTTTGTATTTCCAGGTTTGCTGATCAGAACTTTGCAATGTCATGTATTGGTCACCCGTAAGTATTTCAACAAAATCAGGCATTTGAATAAGAAGATTTTTTTTACCACCCGCCCGGGTAAAGTCAGCTACTAATAATCCGGCTAGAGAGAGGGTTGATACTTTAATGAAATTTCTTCTTTGCATAATCTATATACCTGTTGATGTTATCCTTAAAAATACATTTGCCGAAAAACTTATTCAAAATAGACTTTCACTGTTTGATACAACAAGCGGTTCTGCATATACTGCGTTTTCATGTTCACTTTTTCTGAGTAACCTTCCAAACCAAATAAGCCGGCCGCATTTCCCTTATTAACAGCAATTTCCAGGTAGTTGGCTGAATTGAATAACGCAAGCTTTTCACTCTCATGTACATCAGCATACGTTTCACTGATCTTTTCAATTATTTCATCTCTTTTAAAAACAATCTTAAAACTTCGTCCGCGACGCTGCTCTTCAAATTCTTCTTTCGTAATATTGATAATTACATTTTCAAAATTATCTATAAAGATGATCTGGCCTTCGATATATTTCGGTCCTAATAAGGGGCGCAGCGGATTTTTTACTTCAATGGAAACGCTGGTGTCCCCCACTTCATCTATGGTGCTGCCATCAAGTATCTGCTGGTACGCTTTTGCAAAAACAGACGCGCAATATAAAGTATTCTTTTTTTCTGAAGCTTTTAAAGGAAGCGCAACAATTTTTCCAGGAACTTCTTCCAGTATCATCGTTATTAATCCATTATCAGCACATCCAATGTATTGATCGTTATGTTGTATCAATAATAAATGATCGGGTCGTTTGTCAAAAAGATCTACCAATACGATGTGAAAAGTATGCGCCGGAAAATTTTTTATCGAATTGCGGCAAACATAAGCTGCCTGGGGATAATTAAAGGGAGAAAGCTCGTGTGAAATATCTACAATATTGAAATTACTGTTGACATGAAGCAACTGGCCTTTAATAGCCCCTGTTAAAAAATCCTGTCTTCCAATATCAGATGTCAGCGTTATTAAAGGCATTCAGTTTATTTACAATAATTCTTAAAAAGATAAAAGATAACAAAAAGCAATTAATGCTATACTATTTACTTTACAAGCTCGCCATTCTTAAAGAAAAACTTTCTTACAAGCTTATCGGCAAGACGGGGGAAAAACTTATTCAGCAACACAGTTTGCTTACCATTAAAAGTTAAAACGAGTGTACGCTTCCTTTTTTCTATCGCATGCAAAATATGCCTGGCGCATTCTTCAGCACTCATCATGTTACCTTCATCCATCGGTGATTCTCCTTGTGGCCGCGCGTCTTTATTTAAGGCAACATTTCTTATATTGGAAGCGGTAAATCCGGGACATACCCACATCACATTTACACCCGTTTCCAGCAGTTCCGTACGCAAGGCTTCCAGCCAGCCATTTACCGCATATTTGCTGGCACTATATCCGCTTCTTCCCGGCAGGCCCCGATAGCCGGCAATTGAAGAAACACCAACAATAGTTCCCTTTCTTTCAATAACAGTATGTAAAGCATATTTGGTACAATAGACTGTACCCCAGAAATTAATGTCCATCACATTTCGTAAAGTCGCTAAATCGGTATCCTGAAAAAGTGCCCGCATGGATATACCAGCATTGTTTATTAATATGTCGATACCGCCATATTTTTCGATGGTTGCGTTTATAAAATTTTTACAATCGTCTTGTTTGCTTACGTCGGCTATCATTGCGAACAATGGCAAACCTGCATTGGCATGCACCAGATCATCAAGCTTTTGGGGGTTGCGGCCGCAGGCAGCTACTGTTGCGCCTTTCTTCAAAAAAGTTGTTACCAGGGCTTTTCCAATTCCATCACTTCCACCTGTAACAACCACTATTTTATCTAAGAACATTTTTAAAATTTAATATGGGCAAAAATAACAGAGATGCGCCTGTAATAAAAAGATAATTTGGGATTGCTGAATCGGGCTGTTCTTTCTAATTATTGTATCGTACAAAAAAGCTTTCAGTAATGGTTAAAAAATTCTGTCAGAAGTGCTCCGATACAAACGTCTTTAAAAAATTTGCTGCAAAACCTTTTTACCTTATTTTTGCAATCCTTTAAAAAGAATTGGTAGCTCAGTTGGTAGAGCAATACACTTTTAATGTATGGGTCCTGGGTTCGAGTCCCAGCCAGTTCACAAAGCCTCTGAAAAGCAGGGGTTTTTTTTATGCCATATACTTATATTTTATATTCTGAAAAGCTTAATAAATATTATGTCGGCGCATGTACTGATATAGAAAGAAGACTATATGAACATAATATTGGGCATTCAAAATTCACCTCAACCGGAGTACCCTGGATATTAAAATATTCTGAATTTTTTGAAACCTTACAACTGGCAAAAAAGAGAGAATCAACCATAAAGAAAATGAAATCAAGAAAATATTTAGAAAACTTATTTTCTTAGTTCACCTGCCTGAGCATCCCGATCTTAATCGGGAGGGTCCTGGGTTCGAGTCCCAGCCAGTTCAC
>JBDTOV010000031.1:0-39980 GCA_039933035.1 Ginsengibacter sp.
AAAAAATATTTCTTTTGCAGATAAACAATTAGGAAGCGTTTTTTATTTTGATGTTACTATTGACAATGTCCGGGCAGCTACTGAAGAAGAAATAAAGAAAAGGACTCTTTCGAAGCCAATAATAAATAATGATTGCGGACCAGGATGTTGTTGTTGAGAACGTCTTGGGATAAATGTCCTTCAAAACAGAACTTGTATCTTTCAAATAGATTCAAATAGAATAGCAATACATTTTCTATTTCTTTTTCTTCTTTGGGGCTTTCTTTTTTGTATCAAAAGCTTTTGGATCCTGGGCTACAATCATTTTCTTTACCTGATCTAATTCTATTGTTGCCAGTTCTCCAGGAGTAAATTTCCCTTTCGACCCATTGGAAGGTAGCTTCAGCATTTTTTTGCCGAATCTTATAAAAGGTCCCCACCGGCCATTTTCAATGGCAATTTTTGCTTCCGGCCATTCTCTTATATACCGGTTGGCTTCTTTTTCAATCTTTTTTTCAATTAATTCATTACAATCCTTCTGCGTGAGCGCGTCAAAATTATAAGCCCTGGGAATATTTATAAACAGGTCGTTCCATTTGATGAAGGGACCAAAACGACCTTTACCTTTGGTGATGGGCTTTTCATTGTAATAGCCTATGGGAGCGTCTTCTACCTGTTTCGCATTAATTATTTCCACCGCCCTGCCCAGGTCAATATTCGCTAAATCTTCACCTTTCGGAATTGAGATGAATTGCTCACCCAATTTTACATATGGTCCAAACCTACCTATATTAACAGAAACCTCCTGGCCCTCATGTTCGCCTAAGGTCAGTGGCAATTTAAATAATTCCTGGGCTTCCTCTAAGCTGATAGTTTCAATACTTTGAGTCGATTTTAATTTGGCAAATTTTGGTTTATCTTCATCATCGGGCGCTCCTATCTGTACCATGGGACCGTATTTCCCCATTCTCGCTATTATTGGTTTACCCGAAGTTTCGTCCGTTCCTAAAAGCCTCTCCCCGACAGCTCTTTCCGCGGTTTCTAAAGTATGTTCTACCCCTGAATGAAACGGGCCATAAAAATCTCCAACCATTTTGCTCCATTTCATTTTTCCTTCGGCAATTTCATCAAATTCTTCTTCAATGTTTGCCGTAAAAGAGTAGTCCATCACTTTTATAAAATGAAGGTTTAAAAAATCAGTAACTACCAATCCGAGGTCTGTTGGAAACAACTTCGATTTTTCTGTACCGGTAATTTCCTGTTCGGTTATCTTCTGAATACGATCATCTTTTAATATTAAAACGCGGTACGCTCTTCTTACACCATCCTTATCTTTTTTCTCTACATAATTTCTTTTGACAATGGTAGAAATAGTTGGCGCATAGGTACTGGGCCTTCCAATGCCAAGTTCCTCCAGCTTTTTTACCAATGATGCTTCTGTATAACGGGCGGCATGTTTTGTAAATTTTTCAGTTGCCGTCATCTGCAGGAAATCCAATACCTGCCCGATCGTTAAATTAGGTAAACGGCTTTCACTTCCTTCTTCGTTTTCCGTTTCATCATCATCTGTACTTTCCAGGTATACTTTTAAAAATCCATCAAATTTTATCACTTCACCGCTGGCAGTTAGCTCGGCATTGTTGGTGCTGCTATTAATTTTTGCAATGGTTTTCTCCAATTCAGCATCAGCCATCTGGCTGGCAATGGTGCGCTTCCAAATTAATTCATATAAACGATTTAATTCATAATCATCTACCGAACTATCCTGCATATAAGTTGGGCGAATGGCTTCATGCGCTTCCTGTGCGCTTTCATTTTTATTTTTGAATTTGCGAACCTGCAGGTATTTTGCTCCAAAGCTCTTATTGATTTCTGCTTTAATACCATCCATCGCGGTTTCTCCCAAATTTACGCTGTCGGTACGCATATACGTTATCTTACCACTCTCGTATAATCTTTGCGCGAGTAACATGGTTTTGCTTACGCCGTATCCCAGCTTTCTGCTGGCCTCCTGCTGTAAGGTAGATGTCGTAAAAGGTGCGGCCGGTGTCCGTTTACCAGGTTTTACCTGTATGTCTTTTACGGAGTATTTTGCACCTATACAACTTTGGAGGAACTGCTCGGCATCAGGAGCTTCTTTGTACCGGTTTCCTTCTGCCCTAAATGAAACAGTTCTGTTATTAATATCAGTTGCAGCTAATATAGCTTCCGTTTTAAAACTACTTACTGTTTTAAAATTGTTGATCTCTCTTTCTTTTTCAACAATTAGTTTTACAGCAACACTTTGAACCCGGCCAGCACTTAGTCCTCCCTGCTGCCCGATCTTTCGCCATAGTACCGGACTTAATTCGAATCCTACAATTCGATCCACGATCCGGCGTGCCTGTTGTGCATCCACCAGGTTCATGTCGATGATCCTGGGATTTTTAACGGCTTTTTCAATTGCCGGTTTTGTTATTTCATGAAAAACAATTCTTTTCGTTGTTTTTGGATCAAGATGCAACACTTCTGCCAAATGCCAACTGATACTTTCTCCTTCCCGGTCTTCATCGGAGGCGAGCCATACTTCACCGGCTTTTTTTGCCAGGCCTTTTAATTCGTTTACCACCTTTACTTTTTCGGGAGGTACAATGTAAGTAGGGGTAAAGTTGTTGTTTAAATCAATTCCCATATCATTTTTTTCCAGGTCACGAATATGACCATAACAACTTTTTACTTCAAAATCTTTCCCAAGAATTGCTTCTATAGTTTTTGCTTTCGCAGGTGATTCAACTATCAATAAATTTTTCGCCATAAGTTTTTATTTTATCATCTTCAGTACTCATCCCTATGGGAAACGCAATAAAATATAAAATATTCCCATAGCTGCAATATTAGTTTAAAAATTAAAAATGGAAACTTAAAAACTAAATAGGAATTTTAACATGGCCTTGTTACCTTCGCACTACCCCTTTTTAACGAATCCCTATATTTGGAAGAACTTAGCAATATTGAATAATAATATTGTATAATTTTAAAAAGCATTTAAAAACTAAAGCTTGCCGGCCAAATAAAATAAGCTAATGTCTTTCATGTACATTATATAACAAAAGTACCTTGAGGGAGAAAATAAATATTTGATGAAAGTTGTAATGGTAGGTTCGGGTAATGCAGCGGTTGTATTGGGGAAATTAATTCATAAATCCGGGCACCAGATAGTACAGGTAGTAAGTCGTCATATAGAGAATGCACACGCCCTTGCTATACAGTATAATGCTGATTCTATCTTACTTACTGAGCCTCAATTCGCAACCGCCGATATTTATATTGTTGCTTTACATGACGCAGCACTTGAGCATGTAGAAAAAATCAAGGGGTTAAAAAATAAGTGGGTTGTCCATACCGCAGGGTCTGTATCCATTGATATTCTTAAAAATATCTCGTCAACTTACGGAGTCTTGTACCCGTTGCAATCACTTTCCCGGGCGGCGGATCACATCCCGGAAATACCCTTTTTGGTGGATGGCAATACAAAAGAGATAGCGCATAAGATAATACAATTCGCAAGAAGCCTTTCAGATAATGTAATTGCAGCGGGTGATTCGGAAAGATTGCATTATCATATTGCGGCAGTATTTGCCGGGAATTTTACCAATCATCTATTTGCAATCAGTGAGGATTTTTGCGAAAAAGAAAAAATAGAATTTAAAAATTTGTTGCCTCTTATAAAGGAAATTACTTCGCGTGTAGACAATAGTTCCCCACGCGATGTTCAAACAGGCCCCGCTATCCGCGAAGATATTTTTACCGTTAACCGGCATTTGCAAAGTCTCTCCACACATCCCCAGTTAAAATACCTGTATCTTAAACTTTCCGAAAGTATTATAAAACTTCATGAAAAACGTTTATAGTCTTTTGCACCATGTGTTTAGGATTCCCCGGAACTTTGTTGTGTAAAGTGTAGTTTTACAGCTGAAAAGAAAAGGCATATATACCGTACACTTTCGTATTTTCCCTGACCCTTTTTATATTAAAATACTTTTATAATAATGAATATTCTTACCCGTCTCCGTTGCATAAAAACATTCGTGTTTGATATAGATGGGGTGCTCACCGATGGCGACCTTTTTGTAGATCAGGATGGAAATTGGCTGCGTCGCATGAATACCAGGGATGGATATGCTTTGCAGTTAGCCGTAAAATCAGGATACCGGGTTGTTATAATTTCCGGGAGCGAATCGGAGCCGGTGGCTGAAAGGCTCCGGAATCTCGGCGTTACAAACATATTCATGAAAGTTACCGATAAGGAAATTTTTTTAAAAGAATATCTTATGAAAAACGACCTATTACTTAGCGAGACGCTGGTTATGGGAGATGACATCCCGGATTACAACTGTATGAAAATTGCGGGTTTTGCAAGTTGCCCTGCGGATGCTGCCATTGAATTAAAACAAATATCTTCTTACATTTCGCCTATACCGGGAGGCTGCGGATGTGTAAGAGACGTAATTGAAAAAGTGCTGAAGCTTAATAATCACTGGCCACTGGATACTTCTGTCGCTGCAACCTGAAACCGGTATATTGTATAAAGTAAATTTTTTTTGATGAATGGACTGTCAGCTTTTTTTAAACTGGTAAGGTGGCCTAACCTGGCTTTTATTGCGCTTACACAAATGCTGTTCAGGTTTTTTATCCTGCGTTTTGTTTATACCAACGGCGCGGCACATATTGAAAATATCAAAGTTTCCTTACCCTTGTTCTATTGTTTAGTATTTGCATCCGTATGCATTGCCGCCGCCGGTTATATTATTAATGATTATTTTGATGTTAATATAGATATAGTCAATAAACCTTCGAAAATCATAGTTGGACGCTACATAAAAAGGAGATGGGCAATTGTTTTGCATATAGTTTTATCCTTCCTGGGGTTTGCAATGAGCTGTTATGTAGGTTACAAATTACGTAATATGTACGTCCCCGTATGTAACCTGCTGGCCATTGTGGCCCTTTGGTTTTATTCGACTACGTTTAAAAAGAAGCTGCTTATCGGGAATATATTAATATCATTACTTACTGCCTGGGTTATCCTGGTGCTTACCGTTTCAGAATACAGGTTCAGCATTGCATATGAGGATATATACTGGAAAAGACTTATTAAACTTTCGTTTATTTATGCGGGATTTGCATTTATCATCTCACTTATCAGGGAAGTAATTAAAGATTTGGAAGATATGCCCGGTGATGCAAAATTTGGTTGTACAACAATGCCTATCGTCTGGGGTGTCCAGGTGTCAAAAGTTTTTGTAGCCGTTTGGGTAGTGGTCGTTATCGGTGTTGCTGCGGGGATACAAATTTATGTAGTTCATTTGGGTTGGTGGTTTTCGGCGCTATATTCCTTACTTGCTATAATTATTCCATTAATGTGGGTCCTTCGCCAACTATATTTTGCACATGCTTCCAAAGATTTTCACCGGCTAAGTACTGTTATAAAAATAATAATGCTTGCCGGTATTTTGTCTATGATTTTCTTTTAAATTTCTTTGTTCAAATGAAAATAAAAAAGATCATTTTGGCTTCCCGGTCTCCCCGCAGAAGCCAATTGCTTCAGTGGGCCGGCATTCCCTTTGAAGTAATTGTTGCTGAAACTGATGAAAGTTACCCTCTTCGTTTGACACCTGCTGAAATTGCTATACATATTGCATACAACAAAGCGATCGTAGTTAAAAACAAAATAGCCAGTTCAACACCTGGCGATAATGGTTGCACGATACTTGCTGCCGATACTATTGTTGTTTTGCAAAACAAAATAATCGGGAAACCATCGGGTCGCCAGGAGGCCATTGAAACGCTTTCAAACCTTTCCGGTAAAATGCATTCTGTTATTACCGGTGTATGTATATTTTCAGGAGGAAAAGAGATAATTTTCGCTGATGAAACACAGGTTGAGTTTCATCCGCTTTCCCAGCTTCAGATTGAATACTATGTTGACAATTATAAGCCTTATGACAAGGCCGGCGCTTACGCGATACAGGAATGGATCGGCGTCACGGGAATCCGGAAAATTAATGGGGACTATTATAATGTAATGGGCCTCCCGGTGAGCCGTGTACTGAAAGAACTCGGGTCATTAGGATAAACAGAAATTTCTTTATAATTTTCTTTATTAACTCATCCTGATGCACGAAGCCCTCTTGCAATACATATGGCAGTTTCAATATTTCAACAGTGACAGGCTGACGACGTCATCGGGTGAAACCATTCAAATAATATATCCCGGAATTCACAACAGTAACCAGGGACCTGACTTTACGGGCGCAAAAATAAGAATTGCGGAGACTACGTGGGCAGGAAATGTAGAACTTCATATCAATACTTCTCATTGGAATTTGCACAGCCATTCGGGCGATCCAAATTACGGTAATATCATCCTGCACGTGGTTTGGAATCACGATGCAGAAGTAAAAGATGTAAATGGAAATGATTTACCCACGCTGGAATTAAAAACCCGGGTCTCTAAATTATTGCTGGAACGATACGCATCACTGATGGCAACATCGTATTTTATTCCGTGTGAAAACCAGGTGCGGCAGGTAAATGAATTGACGCTTGCCAACTGGAAGCAAAGGCTGGTTGCTGAAAGGCTGATTTCAAAATCTACAAAAATTGAATCAATTTTAAACGAAACTAACTTTCATTGGGAGGAAACTTTCTGGTGGCTCATTGCTGCCAGTTTTGGACTTAAGGTCAACAGTGATTTTTTTCAGCAAATGGCAAAATCAATACCTGTTGCGATCCTGGCAAAACACAAAAACAGGGTGCAACAGGTTGAAGCATTGTTATTAGGAACAGCAGGTTTATTGAAAGGTACATTCCATGATAAATATCCTTTAATGCTACAAAAAGAATTCCTTTTTTATCAAAAAAAGTACCAACTGAAAATTATAGATGGCGAGCTTTCTTTTTTAAGAATGCGACCTGCTAATTTTCCAACGATAAGACTGGCGCAGCTTGCAATGCTCATTCATGAAAGTGAGCATTTGTTCTCAAAAATAAAAGATGCTGCCACAATTAAAGAAGTGAAAGACATGCTACAGGTAACTGCAAATGATTACTGGCATTACCATTATGTTTTCGATGAAGAATCAGGTTTCAAAAAGAAAACGCTGGGAAGCCATATGATTGATAATATTATCATTAATACGATTGTGCCGGTTCTTTTTGCTTACGGCATGCACCATAATGAGCAAGGTTATAAAGACAAATCAATACAATGGCTGGAAGGAATGCCTGCAGAAAAAAATTCTATAACAAAGGGCTTCGATTCGCTAGAGTTTTCTAATAAAAATGCTTTTGATTCACAGGGGCTCATTCAATTGAAAAATGAATATTGCAATAAAAGACTTTGCCTGCAATGTGCCATTGGAAACTCATTGCTTAAGAGGAAAACTGAACCGGGATGATTTTAATAGAAATTTGCAAAGATTACATTAGCCGGAAAACAATTTTTTATTGTAAAGTTTTCTTAAATCGGTATTCAGAAAGTTTTCAAATTTCATCCCCATTTATAAGTAATCATCAATTCTATCTCAGGATGAATACTTTTTATAACCGGGCAATTGTCACCTGTTTTTTCTAAAAGTTTCTGATCTTTTTCGCTTCCATTTGCAGGCAGGGTTACAGCAACTTCAATCTTGCCAACCCTGCGTGGGTCGCTGAACATGTGCTTGGTGACGTCCGCTTTGGAATTGGTGATATCAACTCCTATTTCGCCTGCTTTTATTCCCATTGTGGTAAGCATACAAGTAGCTAAAGAAACACATAAAAGATCCGTTGGAGAGAACTTTTCACCCTTTCCCCGGTTATCAACAGGCGCATCCGTTTCAATGGTAGTTCCACTTTGAATGTGTTGAGCCGAACAGCGCAGATTTCCCGTATATACTATTGAAGCGGTCATTATGTATTTTTGTATAAATTTACAAAAGGAAAAATTAATAAAATTACATGCGAAAAATAATCTTCATAATTTTTATTATCTCGGCATCACTTGGAGCCTCTGCGCAAAAATCGAAAAAGCAAAAACAGGCGGAAAAAAGAGCACATATAAATAACCTCGCCAAGGAGGAGGAAGAAGGCGTAATAGCATACAAAAAGAGCTTTTTATTTGGTGCCAAACTTATTAGCGATGGTTATGGAGCTTTCTTTGAACTGGGCCGGGCAAGTTCAGTTAAAAAGGCGATTTTGTACCAACTGGAATTTAGTGAACGCAAGTCCGTAAAAGAAGATAAGCAAAGCAATCCGTATATTAATTCAGTGCCGTTTATCTATGGAAAGGAGAATTTCTTTTACCCCGTCAAGCTTGGCGTGCAGCAACAAATTCTCTTGGGAAATAAATCAAATAAAAATGGAGTCAGCGTCACAGGAAATTATGGCGGTGGTTTGTCCTTAGCGTTATTGAGGCCATATTATTTGCAGGTACAAAAGGGAAATAATTATGTTTATGTGAAATATAATTCACCTGACAGTGCTCTTTTTTTAGATGGACCTATTCTTGGGGGACCCACATTTGGTAAGGGCTGGAGCGATCTTACCGTAACGCCGGGCTTGTATGCAAAAACATCTGTACGGTTCGATTATGGGAGCTATAATGAAATTATATCAGCCATTGAAGTAGGACTTACCGTGGATTATTATTCTAAAAAAATTCCAATACTTCTTCAAAATCCCCAAAAGCAATTTTTCTTCAGTGCCTACTTTTCTATTTTATTTGGCAAGAGAAAATAAAAGAGAACAAATAGTATGTTTTTGTTGCCGGTACAAATTTTTATATAAAAAATAATTAATGAGCGAAGAAATTATAACAGAGACAGAATTAAAAGCTAAAAAACCATCGTGGCTTCGTGTAAAACTTCCCATAGGGGAAGACTATAAGCATGTAAGAAATTTAGTGGATACCCATAAATTACACACCATTTGCGAGAGTGGAAATTGTCCTAATATGGGGGAATGCTGGGGTGAAGGAACGGCTACTTTTATGATACTTGGGAACATATGTACCCGAAGTTGTGGCTTTTGTGCGGTGGCTACAGGCCGCCCGCTCGCGGTTGACTGGGATGAGCCTCAGCGTGTCGCTGAAGCTATTCATCTTATGAAAGTAAAGCATGCAGTAATTACTTCCGTTGACAGGGATGAAATTAAAGATGGCGGTTCTGTCATCTGGTACAATACTATAAAAGCGGTACAGGCTTTAAATCCTTTGACTACACTGGAAACGCTCATTCCCGACTTTAAGGCGGATAAAGGAAATATTCAAAGAATTATAGATGCGGCGCCAAATGTAGTGAGTCATAATATCGAGACTGTTGAGCGTTTAACCCGTACCGTTAGGATACAGGCGAAATACTGGCGAAGTATGGAAACCTTAAGAATTTTAAAGGAGGGCGGCATGCGTACCAAAAGTGGTATCATGCTCGGGCTGGGTGAAGCAAAAGAAGAAGTAATACAAACCATGCAGGACCTGGTAGAAAGTAATGTGGATGTTATTACAATAGGTCAATACCTTCAGCCTTCAAAAAACCATTTACCGGTTCATCGCTTTGTGCACCCGGACGAGTTTAAGGAGTACCGGCAAATTGGCTATGAACTTGGCTTTGACTATGTTGAAAGCGGTCCGCTCGTGCGTTCTTCATACCATTCCGATAAGCATGTAATAGCAGGTTGGGGAAGAACACAATGGGAAATGAACGGATAGATTAATGACCTGGTAATATTATTCCTGAAATCCGCTGCATGAAAACAGCCATCTTCATTATTTATTTTACAGCAGTTTATTTTGTTTCGAATGCTCAATTGCATTGGGTAAAGCTTGATTCCTTATATCAGCCGTTGCCTGCATCAATGCATGTCTATAAATCTACAGACAGTATAGATGGAAAACCGGACGTAGTGTATTATGTAATTGCTGACCTGGAAGACAAAAGCATGGATTTTACAACTGACACTTCTTTCAAACGGAGATTAACACCTTCGGCTTTTTATGAGAAAGACAATCATCCGGTAGTCGTGGTAAACGCCTGTTTCTTTTCTTTCGCAACCAGTCAGAATTTAAATACGGTGATTAAAAACGGAAACCTGATTGGTTACAATATTCATTCTGTGCCTGCGAGGGGGAAAGATACGTTGACGTATTATCATTCTTTTGATGGCGCGTTTGGAATATCAAAACACCGGAAGGCAGATGTCGCCTGGCTTTACACAGATTCGTCAAAAAAATATCCCTATGCAAGTGAAACCGTAATTGCCTCTGTCCATGATTCTGTTGCCACCCCATCGTTCAATAATTTGGATAAAAATAATTCCTTTAAAATTTGGAAAATGCAAACTGCAGTTGGAGGTGGCCCGGTATTAGTTCAAAATAATAAAGTGCAGGTTTCCAATAATGAAGAAAGGAAATTTTTCGGTAAAGCAATCAATGATCGTCACCCGAGAACAGCAATAGGATACACAAATAATAACAAGATAATTATACTTGTCGCCGAAGGGCGAAGCGAAACTGCATCAGGACTCACGCTGACACAGGAAGCACAAATTCTTAAAGACCTGGGTTGTAAAGAAGCTTTGAATCTTGATGGAGGCGGAAGCAGTTGTATGATAGTAAATGGTAAGCAAACAAATTCTCCTTCAGATAAAGAAGGAGAAAGAGCCGTCCCATCTGTTTTTATAATCGAAAAGAATTAATTTGTTTACTGATCCGGCCATAATAATTGCACATTATTAAACAGAAGTATTTTAAAATAAGGATGTATATTTCAGAAAAAGATAAGGGATCTCATTTCAATTTTACAACGTTATATACAAAGCCTGTAATTTGCAAACACGATTTAGCTAAATAGTTTTTAAGGTAAGTTTTTTTATATGTGCGAAAATTGTCGGCTTTGTGCCAATCCCTATTACTCCTGTGGTTTTATTTCCCAAACCAGGGCACTCGCGCCAAGAATGGCCGCATCGGATTCCTTCAATTCACTAAACAATAATTTTACTTTATTTTGAAAAATAGGGAGCAGGTTTTTTTCCATGCTTTTTCTTACCGGGTTCATGAGCATCTTTCCTGCTTTAATAACCCCACCAAATAAAATGATGGCTTCCGGGGAAGAAAACATTACAAAATTGGCAAGGGCTTCTCCCAATACCTGCCCGGTAAATTTAAATACTTCTTTTGCGATTTTATCTCCTTTCACGGCGGCTTCAAAAACAGCTTTGGAATCAATCTTTTTGTGTGGAATGTTGCGTAAAAGACTTGCTTCATTAATTCTTTCATCGAGCATTTCTTTTGCCGTTATGGCAATTCCAGTTGCGGAGGCATAAGTTTCCAGGCTCCCCCTCATGCCGGTGCCCCAATGCAGTCGTCCCCGGTGTCTTATTATTGTATGGCCCAACTCACCTGCAAATCCGTCATGTCCGTAAATCAATTGCCCGTTGGCAACAATTCCACTCCCTACACCGGTTCCCAGGGTAATCATTATGAAATCCCTCATTCCCCGGCCCGCTCCATACATCATTTCTCCAAGAGCCGCTGCATTAGCGTCGTTGGTAAGCGTGCAGGGTTTTTTAAATTTTGTGCTGATGAGTTTTGCCAGTGGAATTACTCCTTTCCAATGGAGGTTAGGTGCATACTCGATATTACCGGTATAATAATTCCCATTGGGTGCTCCCACGCCGATGCCCTTTATTAATTCATCACCTCCCATTTCTTTTATGGCAGGTTGGAGTTTTTCGTACAATTCATCTATAAATTTCTTTATATCAATATGGTTATTGGTTACAATGTCTCCGCGGTTGGATATTTCTCCGCGGTGATTTACAATTCCAAATTTGGTGGTTGTTCCGCCGACATCAATACCAATCGCATACTCTAATGGTGCTTCCATACTCCAAAATTATTCTATTTTTATTTTAATATATTTAAGCTTAAGCTGGTTGCGCTTCCAGGGCGCCTTCCGGGGTACTTGTTTCCGCCATGTCATCTACCGGACTATCATAATCAATTCCCTGCCTCTTTAAAATTCCTTTCACTATAAATGCAAAGATGGTAATATAAGCGAAACAAACAACCGGTACCCAATATGACTGGTGAATTCCATAACCTACAATATCACTTTTTGATTGCAGGAAATCCGCAAGTTTACCCTGGATAGGGGGTATAATACCGCCTCCCAGTATCATCATAATTAAAAACGCTGCCCCTTGTGTGGTGTATTTTCCAAGGCCCGCAATGGACAATGCGAAAATAGAGGGCCACATAATGGAGCAAAATAATCCGCCACTCAAAAGTGCATAGATAGCAACGGTACCTGTCGAGAACAATCCTATTAGCATGGAAAGCATTCCAAGCATTCCAAAAATCAGCAGCGTCCGGGCCGGTTTATTATTACTTACATAGAAAGCCCCTATCTGCACAAGTACACAAATAATATAATAGTATAAAATATTTATTTCATGTTTTGAAAGTGCGTTAACCGCCAACACAATCGCAAACGCAACTAATGGCACGATAAACGTCAGCAATTGTTTGGTGGCGGGTTTCAGATCAAATGCTGAAATAGAACCTACCCATCTGCCTATCATTAAACTTCCCCAATACATCGAAACAAATACGGCAGCCTGCGAAGATTGAAACCCACCAAAAGCAGGTTGTTTTAATAATTCGCTCAGGTTACTTACAATGGTAACTTCAACGCCTACGTACACGAAAAGTGCTAACATACCTAACACTAATTGCGGGTATTTCATGGCGCCCCATCCATCGGGGTTTTTCTTTGCACTCATATTAGAAACTAAGAGACCGATAACAACAACCGCGAGGGCTCCAAACAACCATTTCATACGGTAGGTTTCCAGGTCATGCTTTGCAATATCGTCTAACGTGGCAGCATCCGTTCTATAACTATTGAAAACAGGAACAAACATTATTATCAGAAGCCCCGTCATGATCAGTAAGGAATAAAGGGCCTTATTGGCCTTCTCTGTTTTCTCAGTTGAAATACCTGCCGGCACTTTTTTTGAAAAATAAAACAAAGCGGCAGCGGCGACGAACAAAATACAAACCCCTGAATACAGAACAATTACTTTACTCAGGCCGAGAGAGGCAATTTTTTCATCCGGGATAGTTGCCGTCGTACCAAACAAAGCGAAGGCCACAATAAGCGGCCCGATCATCGTTCCAAATGAATTGATTCCCCCGCCAAGGTTTACGCGGCTGGTGCCGGTAGACGGATCGCCCAACGATATGGCAAAGGGCTGTGCGGCAGTTTGCTGTAACGAAAAGCCAAGTGCAACAATAAAAAGTCCCACTAACATCCCTGTAAAAGTATTTGCATTTACAGCAATAATCATAGCAACAGCACCTAACGCGGAAAAAAGTAATCCATACACGATACTTCTTTTATAGCCCCATTTTGCAACCAGGTCCTTACCGCCAAAAGAACCATAAGCAAACAATGCCAGTGCTCCGAGGTAATAGGCGAGGTAAAAGGCAAAGTCAATTAACTGGCTTTGAAACTGATCGAGTAGAAAATAATGTTTACAAAAAGGAATGAATACACTGTTACCGGCTGCAATAAATCCCCAAAAGAAAAAGACAGTTACCAGCGTGCTCAGCGCTCCGTAATTTGTAGGCTGAAATTTGCCACCTGTTATTTTTGGAGTTGATAAATTCATGGAAGGAATGGCCATCGTAAATAGATTTTAAAAATGAAAGTAGGGGAAATTTTTCAAGGTAAGAATTTTCATTAATAATTTTTTAATAAGAAAATGATTCTTACTTTGAAGTATCTAAGAAGTAACTAATTTTAAGGTATGGAAATTTTACATGTAAGCGCGGAGTGTTATCCTGTCGCCAAAGCCGGTGGCCTCGGGGATGTAGTAGGCGCCCTGCCAAAATACCAAAACAAAATGGGGCATATTGCTAAAGTAGTAATGCCGATGTATCGCACCCGTTTTTTGTTTGAAAATAGTTTTGAAGTAGTACACAAAGGCGGATTCGGACTCGCCAATTATTGGTTTGACTATACTATTATTAAAGAAGTAAGTAATATAACCGGGTTTGATTTATATCTCGTAGATATTTACGGGATACTGGACCGGGAAAAAATTTACGGGTACGATGATGATTCCCTTAGGTTCTCCGCTTTCCAGGTTGCCGTTGTCGATTGGCTGAGTAAATGGAACCATCATCCGGATATTGTTCATGTGCACGATCACCAGGCTGCGCTGATTCCATTTATGATGCAGCATTGTTATGCTTATAGCCATTTATCACATATTAAAACAATACTTACGATTCACAACGCTCAATACCAGGGCTGGATGGATTGGGATAAATCGACTTATATCCCCGATTGGGATAAATACAAGTCGGGTTTGCTGGAGTGGGACAAAAAAATTAACCCGCTGGCCAGTGGAATAAAATGTGCCGCAAAAGTCTCAACAGTAAGTCCCGGGTATTTGGAGGAACTGAAATATGACGCCAATGGGTTGGAACAATTATTTGAGTATGAAAAGGGAAAATGTTATGGCATATTAAACGGCATCGATACCGACGTGTGGAACCCGGAGAATGATACTTATATCCAGGAAGATTTTAGTGTAGAAGATTTTAAAATTAAAAAGGCGGCGAACAAAAAAGTCTTGTGCGACCAGTTTAATCTCGATGAAATGAAACCTTTAATTGTTTTCATAGGAAGATTGGTTGGAGAGAAAGCAGCAGATTTGTTACCAGCTGCCATCAGTGACTCAATTTATCACATGGAAGGAAAAATGAATTTCCTGGTGCTGGGGAGCGGCGAGACATCGATAGAACACCAGCTACAAAATTTACGTGGGCAGTTTTTTGGATATTATAATTCACAAATAGGATATAATGAGAAGCTGGCCCACCAGATGTACGCCGGCGCGGATTTCCTTTTGATGCCCAGCCGGGTAGAGCCATGTGGTCTTAACCAAATGTACGCGATGCGGTACGGCACCATACCTATTGTTAGAAATACGGGCGGACTAAAAGATACGGTAAAAGACTTTGGAGAGGAGGGTGGTTATGGAATTTGCTTTGATCACGCTACGGTATGGGATATTACCTATTCCATTCACAGGGCTATACAGTTATATGAACAGCGCGAACGGGTAGACGAAATCCGGAAACAGATCATGGAGATTGATAACAGTTGGGAAAGGAGTGCTGAAATTTACATTAATCTGTATAATACATAATGATTGTGTAGTTTAGATAATGTTGATCAATTAATTACAGGGTAATCTCTAACTTCGATATGTAAACCTGCCCCGAAGCAAACAGATTGCTGCAAAAACGAAATAATAATTTCTGAAAATAAATCTATAACTCTTAACTTCTAAATTTACCATTATGTGGATTAGCAAATCATTAGTTGCCGTAATATTAGGTGGGGGTGCGGGGACCAGGCTGTACCCGCTGACAGCCAACAGGAGCAAGCCCGCGGTGCCAATTGCAGGAAAATACAGGTTGGTGGACATTCCTATTTCAAACTGTATTAATTCCAACATTAACAGGATGTTTGTACTCACACAATACAACTCCGCATCCCTGAATAAGCATATTAAAAACACCTACCAGTTTAGTGCTTTTAGTACCGGGTTTGTAGATATTATGGCCGCTGAACAAACACCGGATAACCCTAAATGGTTCCAGGGGACCGCGGATGCGGTGCGTCAATCTATGCGGCATATCCGGAACAATGACTTTGATCATGTATTGATCCTGTCCGGTGACCAGCTCTACCAAATGGATTTTGGAAATATGTTTCGCACCCATGAAAAAAATGGAGCCGATATTACCATCGCCACTATTCCTGTAACTGAAAAGGAAGCTACAGAATTTGGTATTTTAAAATCTGATGAAGAACATAAGATAACTTCGTTTATCGAAAAGCCCGGCTATGATAAACTTCCGGAATGGCTAAGCGATACCGGTGAAGCCATGCATGCAATGGGGAGAAATTATCTTGCTTCCATGGGTATCTACCTTTTTAAAAGAGAAGTGCTGCTCGATCTTTTGGAAAATCAAAATAAAGATGCAACAGATTTTGGAAAAGAAATTATCCCCGCTTCTATAAAAGAACATAAGGTATATAGTTATCAGTACGATGGATACTGGACGGATATTGGAAATATTTCTTCCTTTTTCGAAGCAAACCTGGGACTTACCAAGGACCTGCCTCCCTTCAATTTTTTCGATAATGCCAAAAAAGTATATAGCAGGGCAAGGATGTTGCCGCCTGCGAAAATCAGCGGAACATATTTAAAAAATACGCTCGCCGCGGATGGTTGCATTATTCACGGTGAACGCATTGAAAGTTGCCTGATTGGCATCAGGATGAGAATTGGCCTGGGTTCAGTAATAATCGACTGTTATTTGATGGGCAGCGATTTTTATGAAACGCTTGAAGAGATGACTTACGCAGCAGAACGTGGATTACCCAAACTGGGTATAGGTGATAATTGTTTTATTAAAAATGCGATAGTGGATAAAAATTGTCGTATAGGCAACAACGTTAGAATTAACGGAGGCAACCATCTTCCCGATAGTGATCACGCATTGTATACAGTTAAAGATGGCATTGTAGTAGTAAAAAAAGGAGCCATTGTACCGGACGGTTTTACGCTGGAATGAAAAATTTTTGCCGTTTCAGTAATTGTTGTAATTTTAAAAATGTGTAATAATTACACATATCCTCTTACTAAACGATTGCTATGTCATCTCAATTCAGTTTGCCGCAGAAACGACTTACTTTCAGGCAGATACTAAACATGAGTTTTGGTTTTTTTGGAATACAGTTTGGCTTTGCACTCCAGAATGCCAATGTCTCCAGGATTTTTCAGACCCTTGGTGCAGAAATTGACAAAATAGGAATTTTATGGATTGCTGCGCCCCTGACGGGTTTGCTGGTACAGCCCATCATAGGCTATTTAAGCGACAGGACCTGGCACCCGAAGTGGGGGAGACGAAGGCCTTTCTTTTTTATTGGAGCGGTACTGTCTTCCTTCGCACTTTTTTTAATGCCGCAATCCACCGTTCTTTGGATGGCTGCAGCATTACTCTGGGTATTGGATGCATCTATCAATATTTCGATGGAACCTTTCAGGGCATTCGTGGGCGATAAGCTACCGTCATCTCAAAGAACAACCGGCTTTGCCACCCAAACCTTTTTCATTGGATTGGGCGCCGTAATTGCATCTATGCTTCCTTACATATTTACGAACTATTTTCATATCAGCAATACGGCTGCCCCGGGTGTTGTAGGAGATTCTGTTAAGTATTCATTCTATATAGGGGCAATTATATTTCTTGCTTCAGTACTTTGGACCGTTCTCACCACCGAGGAATTTCCACCGGAAGATATTGATACCTGGACCGAGGAAAAGTTAAGAACGAAAGGGTTGTTCCGTGGGATTGCTGAAATTACAAACGGTATTTTTACCATGCCGGCCACCATGCTACAATTGGCCGTGGTGCAGTTTTTTACGTGGCTTGCTTTTTTTGCGATGTGGATTTATACTACTTCGGGTATTGCACAAAATACCTTTGGTACTACCGATACTACCTCCAAAGCCTTCCAGGATGCAGGTGACTGGGTGGGTGTAATGTTCACGGTATATAATGGAGTATCTGCTATCACTGCGTTTATGCTACCGGTGCTTGCAAAGCGTATTGGAAGAAAATACACCCACATGATTTGTCTTATAGTTGGCGGTGTGGGGTTAATCTCTATGTTCTTCATAAAATCCCAAAGCTTGTTGTTGTTGCCAATGGTGGGTGTGGGCCTTGCCTGGTCTTCAACCTTAACGATGCCTTACGCAATTCTTGCTGGTGCTTTGCCGTCAAATAAGATGGGTTTTTATATGGGGGTATTTAATTTCTTTATTGTAATACCGCAATTGGTAGCTGCAGCAATTCTGGGGTTCTTTATAAAACATTTTTTTAGCGAACAAGGTATTTATGCCCTCGTGATTGGAGGAATTTCTATGATCATTGCAGGTATTTTAAATTATATTGTAAAAGATGAAGATGTGAAAAAAGCCATATCCGAACCATCAAATGTGTACGCGTAATGAAAAAATTCTTTCTTTTTCTTACTGTCATACTATTTACTATTGTTGTTTTTGCCCAGCAGGATAATTATAAATGCTACCCAACCAACTGGTGGGTCGGCATGAAATGGAACAAGATACAGGTAATGGTACATGGAGTTAATATTGCTGATCATTTCCCGATGATAAAAATGGGACCGGAAGGTGTAAAATTGGCGGATGGGGTACATCTTACTAAGATTAACCGGGTAGAAAATCCCAACTATGTTTTCCTGGATATTACCATTGATTCGGGCGCAAGGTCTTGCAAATTTTCTTTCCCGTTTGTAAAAAATATTAACCTTCAATATGAATTAAAAGAAAAAAGACAGGGCAACGGAACTGCGTTTGCGCAAGGCGTTAGTTCCAGTGATTTTATATATTTAATTATGCCCGATCGATTTAGCAACGGTGATTATTCCAACGATCGTATCCCGGGAATGAGAGATCAAAGCCTTGGCAGAGATTCAGTTTATTACCGGCATGGTGGCGATCTTAAAGGAATTGAAAACCACCTTGATTACCTGCAATCGTTGGGTGTTACAACGCTATGGCTAACGCCTGTGATTATAAATGACATGCCTAACCGAACCGAACATGGATACGCATTTACCGATCATTATACCATTGATCCTCGCATTGGTGGCAAAAAATCTTATGAAGATTTAATACAGGCTGTTCATGCAAAAAAAATGAAGATCATCCAGGATGCCGTTTATAACCATTTGGGGGTGTATCATTTTACGGTTCAGGATTTGCCTATGAAGGATTGGTTGCATCAATGGCCTTCTTACACAAATACAACTTTTAAAGACCAGGTCATATTCGATCCCTATGCCAGTGATATTGATAAAAAGAAAATGACGGATGGTTGGTTTACCCGTCAAATGCCCGACCTCAACCAGCAAAATCCTTATGTGGCCAATTTCTTAATCCAGCATGCAATATGGACAGTAGAGGAGTTTGGTATCGACGGATGGCGAATAGATACGTATGCATACAATGATCTTAATTTTATGAATCGCTGTAATAAAGCGCTAATGGAAGAATATCCCCGTATTACCATGTTTGGAGAAACGTGGGTGCATGGTGTTCCCAGCCAAAGTTATTTTGTTCAGAATAATTATGATATTCCTTTTAAAAGTAACCTGCAGGCCTCTACCGATTTTCAAACTTTATGGGGAATTACAGATGCAATGACCAGGGATTTTGGGTGGACCGATGGAGTGAATAATCTATATACAACGCTTGCCCAGGACTTTGTTTACAAAGATCCGGCGCGTGAAGTTATTTTCCTGGACAACCATGACATAGCCCGTTTCTATTCGGTGGTAGGAGAAGATGCGGTAAAATACAAAAGTGCGTTGGTATGGCTACTAACATGCAGGGGTATCCCACAAATTTACTATGGTGATGAAATTGGATTGACGGGATTTACATCTCCGAACGACGGGCATGTGCGGCAGGATTTCCCGGGTGGGTGGCCTTCAGACTCTTTAAATAAATTTTCTATCACCGGTCGTAATTCACGGGAAGAAGATTTATGGAAATACTTGTCAACACTGGCTAATTTCCGGAAAACATCTTCCGCACTTACTACGGGTAAATTTATGCAGTATGTTCCTGCTGATGAAGGCGTATATGTTTATTTCAGGTACAACAACAACCAAACCATTATGGTAGTTATGAATACGTCCAAAGAACAAAAAAATATATCTATTTCAAATTATTCCGAAAGGGTAGATGGCTTCTCAAAAATGAATAATATTATTACCGGCAGAGTAACTTTACTTAAAGATTTTTTTGTTGATGCGAAAGCAAGTGGCGTATGGGAATTATTGAAATAAACTACAATAAAAATCCCCATAAATATCTTGCCTTCTGTTGCCGTTCATCGTCATTATCGGGGGTCCAGTCATTCAGGCGTTCTTTGATAGTAGTCTCAAGGAATTTCATATCATAAGTCTTTTTGGCAACAAGCGGTTTAATTAAACTTTCATCTACACCGCTTAACATTACCTTGGTTGCAATCCAGGATGTATACAGTCTGGGGATCGTCACGCCCAATATCATCCCGGGCAGTCCATTGATTGATACCGGGCCACCCGAAATCATAATTTCATCCGTATAAAACGCAAATACATATACGCTGTCAAATATAACTGCTACGGCTTTCCTGCAGTTAAATCCGGCAATAACCCGGTTGTCTGCGGTAATTCTCCATTTAAGTTTTGGAATGGTATCTGCCATATCGATGACAGTACCAAACATGCTCTTTTGATTATTGTACCTGCCGGTGTTGTAATCGTAATACCATATATTTTCTTCATCTCCACGTTTTAACCATGTGGGTATTTTTTTTGACTCATCACTCCAGTGATCAAATTTATAAACACTTTTATTGTCAGCAAAAGTAAAGTTGAAATAACCGGTTTTAAACTGCGGAAGCTGGTCTTTAATTAAATCTTCAAAGGTGCCGTTTCCCATTGTTTTCTGAATGTTTGATTTTACTTCATATTCGATTATTGCTTTACTTATAAATTGTTGTGCATTTACCTTAAAAAATGTAAATACTATAATGACTGATAAATATGTTTTTATTTTCATAATTGCTGGTTTACATTTATTTTGCTTTGGAAGCTTTGTTTTTAAAATCCCATTCAAAGCCAATCATAAAATATCTTTTCAAACGATCATTTGTTACCTGCGTGTAGGTATTGCTGTAAAAACTTCTGTCCACGCCAATATTGTCATTCAAAATATCATGTACTGAAATGTATGCCGTAAACTCGTTGTCTTTAAAAGTTCTTTGTAAACGGGCTCCCCATTGATTGGAATTTAGATTAGAGCCGAAGTTGGCAGTCTTCTGTCGTGAATACAATTGCAAATCGGAAAGGAGCGACCAGATTTTTTTATAATACACGGTGGCATTAAAGGAAAGGGTATTCGTATTGTAATGAATTTTTGTGTCATTTTGCGATGTGGTATTCGAGTTGTAATTAAATTCGTCACCAATGGAAAAGTCATATTTCTTGTCTTTTTGTTTTGAAATATACATCGAGATTCCGGGAGCAACTGTTTTTGAATAGCTTTTCACACTATTAATAATATCGGCATATTTATTATAACTAAAGCGCGGACTGAAATTAACCCTGGTATCAATTTTTTTGATTTTGAAACCAAACCCTCCATAAAAATCAAGTGACAGGTTTCCGTTGGTATTTATAGGCTGCGTGGTCGTTTTACCTGAATCAACACTAATGATACGGTTGTTGGTAATTGAATTACTGGTAAGTCTTATATCAAAAGACTGGTACATCCAGATATCTTTTAAGAAATTATAACTGTTATGGGAAACATTAAACGAATTGGTAAATGAAGGTTTCAGGTCAGGATTACCAATATATTGATTAAAGTAATCGTTGTTATTTCTCAGCGGTTGCAATTCATTGATAGTCGGTTGCGTAGTGTTTCCATTATAGTTAATCCTGAGGCCGTGATTGGGTTTGTAAGTGTAGGTAAAATTGGCCGAAGGATAAAAGTTAACATAGTCTCTGGAGTAATCTTTATCAAAGGTGAGATCTTTCAGATCAAAATTGGTAAAACCAAAACCAGAACCAATATTTATTTTAATCTTTTTATTTGCAAAATTGATTCTTGCTGATGGAATGTTTTGAAGTATGTTTTGCTTGAATTGGTTCGATAAAGAATCTACAAGAATATCATATTTGTTGGAGAACGGTGTATAGCTGTAGGTAAGTTGGTCATTTGTACCATAGTTATAGGAAAGCTGGTAGGCCAATTCCAATGAATATTCTTTGGCTAACGGTTCCGTATATACGACTTTTCCTGTAAGGTTTGAAGTGGAGGTATTATAGTCCTTCATTTGATCAAGATCCTGGCTGCTCGCCGGAGCGCCATCAAAGTATGCCTGGTTAAAAGATTTTAAAAAATTTGTTCCCTGGTTATTTAATACATTCCAATTCCCGGTAAATGATAAGGTTCTCCTGCTCTTGTGAAACTTATGCCTGAAAAGCAAATTTCCTGAAATAGCATTTTTGTCGTTATTGGTTGTAAGATCTCTCAGGCTGGTGTTTTTTAAAGTGCCGGTGTTACCGGTGCTGATCGAGTTCAGCGTGCTGCTGCTTTCCGTATGATAAAAATTTGCGTTGGCAGTAATCTTTAAAGAATTCATGGAATCAAGTTTCATATCTAATATCCCCCTGAGCTTAAAATTATGCCTGTTCACATTATCAACTTCAGTTGAGTTTTGATCCAATACTGAATCTCCAACTTGTGTTTCAGTAAAAGTTTCCTTATGATTCGTGTACTGTTGACTGTTATATTTAGGAGAAAGATTAAAATTATATTTGTCATTCCATTTATTGCTGTACTGCATACCGGCGTTTACATTGGTCATAAAACCATTCTGCGGATCAACATACGGTTCCTCATCAGACGTATTTCCGTTCCATTGAAAATTGACATTGCCGTCATCATCAAGGTTTACACTCAGGTTATCATCGCCTCCTCCATATTTTTGTTCGTCCTGCCAGCTTAATCCATCCTGGCCTGTATTACCACTTAACAGGAAAGCAGATAATTTTCTTTTTCCTTTAAATGAGCTGAACAATAAATTTCCATTGTAACGGTTTGCATCATTTTCCTGTGTACCGCCTGCTACGTCTGCTTTTCCGAAGTAGCCATGTTTGGCATTTTCTTTTAGTTTAAGGTTAATGGTCTTTTGGGTTTTGCCATCATCAATACCGGTAAATTCAGACTGGTCACTTTTTTTATCAAATACCTGTACTTCTTTTACAGCATCTGCTCTTAAATTTTTCACAGCCATCCCGGGATCATCACCAAAAAATTCTTCACCATCTACCAATACTTTCTGTACCGTTTCGCCCATTGCTGTTATTTTGCCGTCTTTATCTACCTGGATACCGGGTAGTTTTTTCAATAGCTCTCCTACATTTGCGTTAGCACTCACTTTAAAACTATCAGCTGTGTACACAGTGGTGTCGCCTTTTATACGAAATCCTGAACCGGATTTTATAATTACTTCCTGCAACAATTTACTCTTTGAAATAAGGTTTACCTGCGGAATCTGTTCATCACCATTTACCTCAATATTATCAAGAAGGTCGGCAAAGTAGGGATGCGTTGTCATTAATATATACTTGCCTGGTTGAATATTTTTTAAAGTAAATTGCCCATTGGCTTCGGATCGCGTAAATTTATAAAGGAAAGAATCTTTGGGTGTTAATAAGGCAATAACAGCATTTTTTACCGGTTTGTTTTCATTGGGATCATGTATCGTTCCGGTAATTTTTGCTGTTTGCGCAAAGGACGTAAAAGCTAAAAAAATACCGGTAATGGGGGTAATTAGTTTTTTCATAAACACTAGTTTAGGGGGATTATATACCAAAAGTCATTAATTAATTTGTCATAGGTTAAACACAAAACTTAAATTTACGTTAAAGCAAATGTGTGTGTTTGTGAGATTCGAAATCTTGTTAATTCCACAAGTGGAAAAATTTTAATCATAAATGGAAACTCAATCCCCCCTATTGTAAAACAGATGTTGCAAAAAAAATATGAAGAAGTGCACTTTGTAGATAGTACAAAACCTGTTTGGAATTACTCGTTATTCGCTGATGAAGATGTTGAGAACTTCAGGAATGGAACTCATTATAGCTTGTACAAATTATTTGGCTCCCACCTGGTAAATGTTTTAAATAAAGACGGATATTATTTTTCAGTTTGGGCACCCAATGCTACAAGGGTAAACGTTGTCGGCGATTTCAATAATTGGGATATTGACTCACATCCGCTATATGTACGTTTAGATAAATCAGGTATCTGGGAAGGTTTTATCCCGGCAATTGGAGAATATACACTGTATAAATATTATATTCAAGGATACGAAGGTGCAAAGTTATATAAGGGTGACCCGTACGCTAACTATTGGGAGGTGCGGCCCGGAACTGCTTCTAAAACAGTGTCGCTTGATCATAAATGGAATGACGATGGCTGGATGAAAAAAAGAAATAAGCATAATAGTCTTGATGCACCCTGGAGTATTTACGAAGTGCATTTGGCCAGCTGGATGAGGCCTTATCCTTTCAGTGAAACTTCATTAAACTCTTATCGCAAACAATCAAAACTATTAGTACCTTATGTGAAAAAAATGGGCTTTACACATGTAGAGCTTATGCCCGTAATGGAATTTCCTTTTGATGGGAGCTGGGGTTACCAGGGAACTGGTTATTTTGCACCAACCTCCCGGTTTGGCATACCCGCTGATTTTATGGAAATGATAGAAGCTTTTCACAAGGAGGATATCGGTGTAATATTAGATTGGGTTCCTTCTCATTTTCCGCATGACGCCTTTGGGCTGTTCATGTTTGATGGTACACATACTTACGAGTATGCTGATATGAGAAAAGGATTTCACCCTGACTGGAACTCCTATATTTTTAACTATAAAAGAGGAGAGGTGCGGTCTTTTCTTATAAGTAGTGCAAGATTTTGGTTCGATAAATTTCATATTGACGGCATACGGGTGGATGCAGTAAGCTCTATGTTAAAACTAAATTATTCAAGAGAAGAAGGAGAATGGGAGCCCAACGAATTTGGGGGTAATGGAAACCTGGAAGCCATTGCATTTATTAAGAATCTTAATGAAATGATCTATCGCGATTTTCCGGATGTTCAGACTATCGCGGAAGAGGCTACGGACTGGCCCGGGGTTTCAAAACCAACATTTGCAGATGGCCTTGGGTTTGGAATGAAATGGATGATGGGCTGGATGCACGATACACTGGATTATTTTAAAACAGACCCGTTGTATCGCAAAGACCAGCAGGACAAATTCACTTTCAGCATGATGTATTTTTATGATGAAAATTTTATGCTTCCGCTTAGTCATGATGAAGTGGTGCATGGCAAGTCTCCTATGCTGTATAAAATGCCCGGTAATGAATGGCAAAAATTTTCGAACCTGAGATTGCTATATACCTACATGTACACGCATCCAGGGGGAAAACTGCTTTTCATGGGAAATGAATTTGCCCAGACTTCTGAATGGAATTACCATAAGGAACTCGATTGGCATCTGCTGGTTCATGAGCCACATAAAAAAATGCAGGATTGTGTGATCGAACTGAACCGGTTGTATACATCTCAGCCGGCTTTATATGAAAACCAGTTTGATGATAATGGTTTCGAATGGATAGACCTTGACCACCGAAATGAATCAGTAATTGTTTATATGCGGAAAGGTAAAAAAAGAACAGAGGACATTTTAGTAATTTTTAATATGACACCCGTTAGAAGAGAAAACTGGAAAATTAACGTTCACGGGAAAAAACAATGGCATGTCATATTTAACAGTGATAACAGGCAATTTTGGGGTAGTGGCGACTTTGACGGACAAATTATAACTACCTCTCTGGTAAATAACAAAAGCAACGTGTATGAAATCAACCTGCACCTGCCTGCGTTAGGAGCTATAATACTGAAATAGTTGGTATATAATTTGCAAAATTCTTTATATGAAAACCCTTATTCTCGTTGTTTCGCTTTGCCTTTCAGCCTGTTTTATTTTTTCCCAAAATATTGACAGCGCACGGTTTTATTATAAAAAAGGCATAGAAGAAAAAAATGCCCGTCGGTTTGCTGTTGCAGAAAATAATTTTGATAAAGCCATCGCGTTTGATGAAAATTTTACAGAAGCCTATTTGGAAAATGGGAATGTGGACCTCGAGATGCACAGAATGGATCCTGCCATGCGGAATTTTGCTAAAGCATATCAATTGCAGCCGGGTAATAACGAAGTGATCAAACAATTGTCTACGCTGTATTTTAACAACCGGCAGTTTCAAAATGCAATTGATCTTGTCCAAAAATGTAGCGATTGTTCTGAAGCTGACCGCATAATGGGAATGAGTTATTATAACCTTGAAGATTACGGAAAAGCTGAACCGCTGTTACAAAAAGCGGTTCATAAAAATGATAAGGATGCGGAAGCGGCTTATACATTGGGACGTACCTACCTTGAACTGGAAAATGAAAAAAACGCCATTCCACAATTTCAAACAGCGATAGCAATAGACCCTTCACGGAATGTGTGGATGTATGAGCTCGGCCTTATTTATTACAACCAGGAGGATTATAAAAATGCTTTAAAATATTTCAATATGGCCGGTGAGGCAGGTTATACAAAATCAAATGACTTTTACGAGAATATTGGCTTTGCACAAATATATACGGGCGACGCTGCAACCGGGATGAAGACGCTGGCAGAAGTTTTAAAAAGAAAACCCAACAACAAAGAATTGCTCAGTAATATTGCGCATGCGATGTATGAAACAAAGCGCTATGACGATGCCCTTATGTTCTTTCAAAAACTTCTTGAGCTAAATCCAAAAGATGCTGCGTCGTTATTTATGGCAGGAATGGTCTTTCAAAAAACCGGTCAAAAAGAAAAGGGCCAAAAGATCTGCGACAAGGCGATTGAAATGGACCCCTCCCTGGCAAGAAACCGCCAGAAGAGAGAAATGCCTGCGGGCTTATAATTCACCGTTGCGTGAAAAAAAAGCAATCCTGATTAGCCATCATAAAAGAAATTTTGATGGCGTTATTTTTTATAGCATAAAAACTAAGCCAACTTATACATTGTAACCGAGCCCATTCATAACAGGCTTACCTATTCAATTTGTAAAAAATGCGGATGCCGATCACCGGGTAGAATTAATGAACAGTATTATCGATTACGATTCCTATGCCGAAGATTTAATTCATCATCAGCACATTTACACTGCGTTGTAAAATATTGAAAGCTATTTCTGCCATCAGGTTTTCTTTATCCAGCGTGGGATTTACTTCAGTAATTTCAAAGCAGCATATCTTCCTGTTCTGCATAAATTTGCTCACCAGGTCTTCAGCCTCTCTTTCTCTGAGACCGTTACTCACGGGGGTTCCGGTGCCTTTGGTAATGGATGAATCGAGGCAATCTACATCGAAACTTACGTAAATATCAGTACATTCATTCAGGTAACGCAGCGCTGCCCTGACTACATTTTCAGGGCCCTTCCGCCGGAGTTCGGCAGTAGTAATTACCTTCATTTCATATTTATCTATTAAAAATTTTTCTTCTTTTTCATAATCTCTTAAAGAAATATATACGATGTCTTCTGGTAATACCTTTGGTGAAATTTTTCCAAATTGTTTTAGCTGTTCCCATTGTTTTTTTGTTTTTTCATCCGGCTCGTGCACCTTACTTTCCATATTATCTTCTGCGATAGAGGCTGATAGCGGCATTCCGTGCATATTTCCGGAGGGAGTAGTATAAGGAGTATGCAGGTCAGCATGGGCATCTATCCAAATAACACCAAGACGACTTTTCGGCTTTGCCAGTTTAATACCTGCAATAGTACCACCGGAATTGCTGTGATCTCCACTTATTACCACCGGGAAAAAATTGTTCCCGATCGTTTCTTTCACAGCCTTGGAAACCCTTTCATACATTATTAATACACCGTTGATCCGCTTGGCATACGGCGATTGTATGGGTTCAAAAAGCAGGTTATTTTCGGATTCAATTTTTTCTGATGGAAAATGTACGAAGAAATTACTCATAAAATCCAGGGCGGCGATTTTAATGGCATCAATACCAAGGCTGGCTCCCCTGGTGCCGGCTCCAATCTCACTGGGCACTTCTATAATCTTTATATTCTTCATAAATGTATTTTTGCCCCGGTAGTATACAAGGTTGTCATTTCACAAATAAGGCTCACAAATGTATAGAATTATAAATACGCGGAAATAAGCAACGATGTTAATAGAGCCCTGTATTCCGAAAGGCACGTCAATATAGAAAGATGAAGTTCACGTAACGTTGCGCGATGTTCACATAATTTTAAACTGTAGAGATCTCACAATAGTGTTAATTCATCAAACCCCCGGTGAAAAGATTATAAAGGGATGGCTATGGTAGGAACGTGTACATGATAGGCCAGTTTCTTAGTATGGCTCGTTTTAAAAAGCTGGCTTAGAAAACTATGTTTCTTTGGAGCGGTTATTATTGCATCAATTTCTTTTGACTCTACAAACTGGCTGATACCATCTAAAAAATCATACGCTCTTAAAAAAGAAAAATTGGGATTAAAAGCCGCGAGTTTATCTTCCATCGTTTCTTTTTCTATTTTAAACGCATCCGTTAACTCTATGTAATGTTCACTGTCAACATTTAAAATATTGAGCTTAGGCTTAAAAATATCCAGTATTTTTTTTAGGGAAACAAAAGGAGTCGTGCGTGCTACATCCTTAAAATCTGAAACAAAAAGCACATTTTTAATACCGTTGAATTTAGCGTCTGGTGGAATAATCATAACAGGGCAACTAATGTGCCTTACGACATTAAGGGTATTCGTTCCCATAAAAACCTGGGTGATCCTCGAACTGCCTGTCATGCCCATAACCACCATGTCAATATGGTTACTCACAACGTATTTTTCAATACTCTCTATAAAAGACCCTTCTTCAGATTCAACAGAGATAAGCTGGTTCTGCGAAACAGTGAGTTTATCCCTTAAAGCGCTCAATTCTGCATCAGTAACCATCTTTCTTGAACCTTCCTCTTTATCAGTTAAGGAAGCTAAACTGATACTACTATACACATTGTATAAGATGATCTCAACATCAGGAATTTGCTTTGTTAATGCTACAGCATATTCTGCCGCATTTACGGAAGTTGTAGAAAAATCAACAGGGACTAAAAATGTTTTCATCTAAAAAAATTTTCGTAAAAGTAAATAAAATCAGGCTGACAAAATTTCAAATAGTATTTTTTTTTATAATTTATGCTATAAATCCCGTTATTATGACTTCCTGTGGGTGCCTAACAAGCACCACTAAACGCAAATATAATTTGGTCTTGATAGTATTTTTAAAAACTGCGGATTTTCACAGCCTGGTAAGATAAAGATAGTATAATGTTCCTGTAAACTACTTAAATTCCAGGCGACTGGTTTCCCCAGGCTGCATGTTTCCCCGGTGGATTATCGCACCATAAGCGATTCCTCTTTTTCGATAACAACCAGGGTAATTTTTAAATGATTGCACTGGTATTGCCAACTTCGCCCATTCCCGGAAATATATTGTATACTGTTTTGATGTACATCTTCAAATATCTCCTTTATAGCATCAATGGCAAAGGTAATATTGTATCACCGTTTGCCGGTTACTCTCGCTGTATCTTGCACGCCTATGTTGGTTGATGCGCTGGTAAGCACGATGCCGGTAATCTTTCTTTTGATCAGTTCTTCATCAAGCGCTTATTCGTAAAATGCTCCACGGGTGGGTATCGGTAACAAAAATATCAGACGGCTCCGTTTTAATCCCTAAGTATAATTCTTATTATACCTGTACGGCAACTTCTATTGGTTGTACTTCGGCTACCGGTATCCTGTTTTTTTTGCGTTTATTTTTAGCCAGGAACCGAAAATGTAACGAAGCTATAAGCAACGCGATAACTCCTTCTGCTAATACTGTATTTTTCACGCCGATTTGTTGCGAAATATAACCTACAGCCAACCCGCCAAGGGGCTGCATTCCAAAAAATGCCATGGCATAAAAACTGATTACCCTTCCCCGCATGGCCGGGTCAACGCTAAGCTGTATCAACGTATTGCTGACGGTTATCTGCGACATCATCCCAAAGGCCCCAATGGCTGCAAATACAAGGGCGAGCGGGTAATAGGTGGTATGGGAAAATAATACAAGCCCGGCGCCAAAAACAAACGTATTAACCGCCAGAATTTTCCTGAGATCTTTTCCGCGCTTTAAAGATGCCAGGAATATGGCACCGGAAAATGCACCGAGCCCTATCACGCTATCAATGACGCCAAATGTAGATGCCGTACCATGAAATATATCCTTGGCATATACTGGAATCAATGTACTAAAAGGGAAAACAAAAAAACTGACCAGCGCCAACATTCCCAATACAAATGAAATCTCGGGTGTTTTTTTAATGTATGCCAATCCTTCCCGGAGTTCTTTAAATATGTTTTTAGTGTCGGGCTTTGAAACGTATTTGGGTAGTTTCATGAGGAGCAGGGAAATGATAACCGCAATAAAGCTAAATGCATTCAATCCAAAACAAACATCTTCACCAAATTTTTCTATGATAAGGCCGGCAATACCAGGGCCAATAAGCCTTGATAAATTAACCATAGATGAATTTAATGCCAGGGCATTGGGGAGGTCGCTCTTATCAGCCACCATTTCTACCACAAGCGACTGGCGTGCCGGAACGTCAAAAGCATTAATAATTCCCAATACTACACTTAAAGCAATAATTTCCCAAACAGAATAGTGATTAAAAAAAATTAATGCTGTCAGTAATACAGCTTGTATCATAGATACTACCTGGGTTAGCAGCAGCAGACTGTACCGGTTATACCGATCGGCTACAACCCCGCCAATAAATGAAAATAAGAAGGAAGGAAACATGCTTGCGAACAATGTGACACCCAGCATCAGCTTGGAGTGTGTGAGTGAGTACACTACCCAGCTTACGGCTGTTTTTTGCATCCATGTTCCTATTAATGATACAGACTGCCCAATAAAGTATAACCTATAGTTGCGGTTCTTAAAAGCGCTGAATGTACTGATCTTCATAATTAATGTCCTCTTTATTTTCTATTCCCTGATCACCTGTTAAACTCAATCAAACTCAACCAATTTAGTTAATGGAACCATTGCATTGCGCAGCACGTCCAGTTCTTTAGCTGAGCAGGTTTCTTCTAATGCCTTAATCAACCATTCAACCCTTTCATTTCTTACCTTATACAAAATGTTCTCCCCGGCTTTTGATAACGATATTATAGATTTTCTTTTGTCGGTTGCAGATATTCTTCTCTTAATATAACCAAGGTCCATAAGATGCCCGAGGATTTGAGACATGGATTGTGTAGTGATTTTTTCCATCGCCGCAAGTTCGTTGGGTAATAGTTCTCTATGTTGGTCCAGCAAAGCAATCGTTGAACGCTCCGTGAGCGACAGTGTTCCACTGGTAACAGACTTGTTCCTCAGCTTTTTAATCAGCCTCGTAATTACCGTTCGCAGATCGGATGCCAGTTGTGTAGTCTCTTGTTCCGTCATAATAATAAGTAGTTAAACTTGTAAGGTTACCTTACGAAATTACTTTTAAATTTCCATTCAAATTAAAAAATACAAAAATGATGTACAGTCTAACAACTCATTTATTCACTGGACGACCCTGTAAATAATCACCTCTATGCACCTGTAAGGTTCGCAACTTTTTTTACGATCTGGCCCTGTCTCGTGGTAATTCTTTTACTTGTGTACTTTATAATTAAATTACATCGTTTTTATTCAATACCCGGAACAGAATGTTTCAATTTTTATCTTTCAAAAAAAATATTGATAGTATACTATTCGCCGCGACGGGCTTTATTATTATTTTTTTGTTTACAAGGCATAGTGGTATTGGTGTTTGCCCGGACGGTGTAGTGTATTTGACTACCGCTGAAAATATACGTTCAAGCTCTAACCTGGCAGACTACGCGCAAAATGTTGTGGTGGAATTCCCTGCGTTTTATCCACTATTTCTTAATGCGATTATGTTCTTAACAAGTTTAAAAACATTAACATTCGCGCCTGTGTTGAATTCACTGCTCTTCGGTTCGGTTATTTATTTATCGGGTAATATAATGGAGCAATTTTCCTTCTCATCAAGATGGTACAAAATAGCGATGTTGAGTTGCATCGTGGTAAGTCCCGGACTGCTGGAAGTATATTCGATGCTGTGGTCAGAAACGATTTTTATACTATGGCTGCTGCTTTTTATGATGGCGATGCACCGCTATTTTCAGTACTACTCCCGGAAGGCATTAATAGCTGCCGCAATAATTGCCTCCTTTGCTGCGGTAACGCGTTATGCGGGAGTTACCATAATAGGCACGGGAGGAATTTTATTGCTACTGGATACCCAACTTCACTGGCGCCGAAAATTGACAGACGTAATTTTATACACTGCCATAAGCCCTGTGCTGTTAATCATGAATCTTGCCCGGAATTATAAAGTAAGCGGAACGATGACCGGTGTCCGCGAAAGGTCCCTGTTTACCTTGCATGAGAATTTGCATGACGCGGGTTCCGTATTGTACGATTGGTTGCCGTTTTTCAACGGACGTTATGACGGATCAGCCTGGATAACCATAATTTTAATTTTCGCGCTGTCGCTTGCATGTGTGCTATTTTTATTACGGAGAAAGCGATTGGCTTCCTTCGAAGAGATCGCTACCGTGTTTGCCCTTTTTTATCTATCATTTATGGTGGTAACTGCCAGTATATCAAGATTTGAAACTTTGGATAGCAGGTTCCTTTCTCCGGCTTTTATTCCACTATTATGGGCGGGTAGTTATAGCATTGTTTATTTGTCTAAAAAGAGATATATAAATAAAAAATGGGTATTTGCATTGGGTACCGTCTTATTTCTTTGTTTCCAGTATGGACAGCTCGCAGCGGATTACGAAACATGGGATGGCGTAAAAGATGCGGGAATACCGGGCTACACTGAGGATCAATGGAAATATTCAGAAACCGTACTCTATATACAGAAAGATTCGATACTATTTCAGAAAGGGTATATTATGTATTCTGATGCTAATGATGCTATCTATTTCTTTACGCGCCGGCAGGGAAAATTTCTTCCACACAGGGAAGATCCGGCGGCGATAAATCATTTTTTACGTGACAGGCACTGTTATGTAATCTGGTTTAATGATGGATTCAATCCCGACCTGGTGGGGCTGAATTTCATAGTCAAAATTAAAAAAATGAAGCTGTTGAAGCAATTCGATGATGGCGCTATTTATGAAAGTGACGAATAACCATGTAAGGGTGGACAAATTCTCTCGTATAAAAAATAAATCTATATCAAAGGTAAGCAGCCTGATCACACGATAGTTATTCGAACAGGTACCAGCATCAACCGGCAGCTTTTTCTTTATTCTTCATGAATTTCCAAGCTCGTTACCATAAGGCGTTGCTTTATCCAGTTGGTAAATTTTTCTTTATCATTGGTACTCAATTTCTTCTTAGCCGTATAAATTAAAATCGTTTTAGTAAAGCTGCTGTCCGTGTCCGTAAAAAAGGTATGATTGGCCAGCGATAAAGAGGTTATAACCGGGAAAATTGCATTAGTCTCTTTTAAAATCTGTTTGTTATCAAAAGTGTTTTTAGCAATTTGGGCTTCCAACAGCTTAATATGAATATCCTTTTCGTTGAGTATGGTGTCAGAAACTCTTACCTCGTTTAGGATATCCTTTTTTATATTTTGCAAATTGAAACCAGAATCCTGCCTTATGATCAGCTTTGTATTGTCAAGACCATAGTGATTGAGATCTTTATTAAGCTTTTGCAACTCGTTTGGTGTAAAGCGCCTGGAAAGAAATGCCAGCTCAATAGTTTTGGGATTGCTGTTATAATTGGTTTTTTTATAGATCAGGGTAGTTCCCTCTGCATTAAATTCTTTTTCTATAAATGTATTGATAGATTCTTTAAATTTTTGCTGGTAATAAAGAGAATAGGCAAAATAAGCGCTGGGTACGAGCATTAAAATCACCAACCCGGTAATTCCATATTTCACCCGGTTTTTATGTTTTATTTCTGTTTGTTTTGCGGGATATTTTAAAAATTTTACAATGGCATACGTAGCAATGCAAATGAACACACAATTAATGCTGTAAAGGTATAACGATCCGAAAAAGAATCTGTAATGGCCGGTAGCCAGGCCATATCCCGCAGTACAGAGGGGCGGCATTAAGGCGGTGGCAATGGCAACCCCGGGGATGGGATTTCCTTTTTCTACTCTCGTAACAGCGATGACGCCAACCACACCGCCAAAAAAAGCAATTAACACATCATAGATGTTCGGGGATGTCCTGGATAATATTTCTGATTGCGCTTCTTTAAAGGGGCTGATATAAAAATAAAGCGCTGAGAATGATAAGCCGACTAATGTTGCGACAAGCAGGTTGCGAAGTGACCTCTTCAGCAATTCAAAATCGTAAATGCCCAATGCGAAGCCTGAGCCGACAATAGGACCCATTAATGGAGATATCAGCATCGCTCCAATAATTACAGCGGTGGAGTTTATATTTAATCCTACAGAAGCTACGATTATAGCACAGGCAAGAATCCAAAGATTAGCCCCCTTAAAAGAAATATTCTTTTTTACGTTCTCTAATGTTTTATGCTTGTCTTCTTGTCCGTAGTGGAGATTTAACGTCTCGTCGATTACATTTTTCATAAGTTATTCATTAGAAGAATTTGCATTTCCGAATAGGCTATCTATCCTTACATGATCCGCACTAACTATTGTTACTTTTCTAAAAAAGTTAGATGGTTCATAAATACAAATTTATTTTTATTTGCCTGGATAAAACAGGTAAGTGGTTTCATAAACTTATCCTTCAAACTTTTAAATCGATGTATCGGGTTATACTTCATTTGGAAAGTATCAAATATTTTAAAGAAAAATAGTATTTCCAACGCAGTTAATAAATAAAATAAAAGGAGTCATTCGGAAACATTGTCAACTCGTTTATTTTTTCAAAAATGCCAGTTGCCCGAAATGATAGGCAAGGTGGTTTGTTCTGCTTACTAAAACGTTCAGCCTGTTCCTATGGGGCTCTTCTTTAAAAGCTTCTTCGTTTACAGCAGTATGTTTTTGGAGCCATTCTTCGGGGCTGAACCGCCCAAAGTAATCCAATAATTTACTATTCACTTCCTGCCAATAAATCCGGAGTTCTTTTACAGGAGACTGTTCAAGCCCTGACTTATCCTGATTTTTTATAAATATATTTTCCAACTCCCGGTACAATTTTTCACCCACACCCAGTAGCGGGAATAAAGCATCGTGAACCGCAGCCAGGTTCCCCAAAAGATAAACGCCTGTATTGCTGCCCGGGGATACCTCATTGCCAAACTGTTCATCTGCGAGCTCGCTTAATAATTTATCAACCCTGCTAACCTGGCCCTTCCATGCATCCAGTATTATCTTTAAAGTAAGCTCGATCGAATTATCCATTTTTAATATTCGTATGATAAAATAAATCCTGCAAAGTTTCAATTTATTTTGATTACTCTTGATAAAATTATTATAGCGATTTTGCGACAAGGCTGCGGCACTTTCTTTATTAATTTAATACAACGAATAATTGTATGGCAGACGAACAGGAGTTACACGAGTTACTGCAAAAGATTGACAGGCTTTCCAGCGAGATTGAAAAATATCGTGAGGAAATAAACCTAATTAGTAAACAGGTGGCCTCATTAAGAAATGATAATTCTCCTGTTAGTGACGTGAAATATACCGGTACCCATTCTATTCCGAAAGTATCATCCCCGGGACTTGAAAATTTCATTGGTTTAAAACTTATCAATTTCGTCGGAATCATTATTTTGATCATCGGGCTTACTATAGGGGTAAAATATGCAATTGATAGTAATCTTATATCGCCGGCAATGCGGATTATACTGACCTATATCGCTGGTGCCTTATTATTTTTTATTTCTGTAAGGCTTCGTAAAATATATGCCTTATTCAGCGTCATCCTTTTTGGTGGCGCCATGGCTTCTGCATATTTTACTACTTATGCTGCGTTTGAATACTATGCACTCATATCCAGGTTCATTACATTCACCTTCATGTTGGTTCTTACTTTCCTGACTGTATACGCCTCTCTTAAATATAGCAGGCAGGAGATTGCTATCCTTGGATTGGTTGGTGCTTATGGTATTCCGTTTTTTGTAAAAGGTAATTCTGATAACGTGGTGTCATTGTTCAGTTTTATATTTTTTATTAATGCAGGAGTGCTACTCATATCATTTAAAAAGTACTGGCTGTCATTAACCTATATTTCGTTCTTTACTACCTGGCTTATTTATGTGAGCTGGGTTGTTCTGTATTCGGGAAATCATGCTAACCAAACGGGAACTTTATTTTGCTATGCTTTTTTTATTTTTTTCTTATTGAATTCACTTCTTTTTAAAGCGGTAAAACGCCTGGAAATAGATACATCGGATACTTTTCTCGTAATTGTAAACTCACTGTTATTTTACTTGTCGTTGATTTTGTTATATAAAACCCGCGACATTACTTTCGTTGAAAATATTACGCTTGCTTTTGGGATTTTATATTTGATGGCCGCGTTGTTGGTTATACAATTTATGCCCTTGCAACGACATTTTTATAACGGTCTTTTTAGTATATCATTGACAGCCCTGGTTTCTTTTACGGGAATAAAATTTATGGGTTTTACGCTTACTATTATATGGGTTTTTATGGCAGTAATATTTTTTATTGTTGGCGTTATGTACAGGTTAAAAATATTCCGCATAGCATCCATACTTTTATTTACCGCTACTCTTTTTAAATTGTTGTTGATAGATACCAATGATTTTACTTCGGTGGAAAAGGTAATTGCCTATATATTTATTGGTATTATTTTGTTGATTATTTCTTACCTGTATCAAAAGTTTAAAAAAATCATTTTTGATGAAAAAAATCCTGGAGAAATATAGTAATTAGCGATTTATGATTTATGATTTTTGCTACTATTTTAAAATATTATTTTACCCGTGCGGGCATGGTGAAAACTTCACAATAAGTTAATTTTATAAAAGGTTTTTAAAAAGGTCGTTGCCTTCAATGCATCTAAACTTGCTAAGGGCATCTACTTCTGTAAGGTCAATGCAGTTACCGGTGATCAATCTACTATGCAAACGATCCTGCTTTTCGCAGACTAGACAAATGATAATTTACTAACAAAAAAAGCGGCGCAATGCCGCTTTTTTTGTTAGTAAAACGTTAACAGGATCCCGGTTATGTTTGCAATGTAATCGTATTCAAAACCCGTTGCGATGTAGCTACCGGATTCAGCTTAACTGAACTGTTGATGGCTTTGTCCGTTTGTTTTGAATTTCCACTGTTAACTTTATACGATAGCTGCACGAAACACAATACCGGTAAGGATACAGATACTATTAACAGTTGTAAAGCGAACCAAAAATTTTTGAGTTTCACCAAAGAGCTTCCGCTTGATTTAATTATCTTTTTCATTACTTGATTTTTAATTTTTAAATAATTAATTCTTTCCATCGGTTATTCCAAACGAATGCCAAATGAAAAAAGATTAGAAATCAGCAGGTTGCAAAAAAAAGCTAAAAAGTATTGTCCGGAATCGGACGCTTTTAAAATTAATAACGAACAGTTAAAGAAGAAAAGAGGGCTTTTAAAATATTTTTGCAAAGTATAACGGTGCCGTAAACGCTGTTGTAATATACTTGGTGTCCACTTATTGTTTTCGTTTCCGGTATGGGAGTACGAAATTATTTTTCCGCCAGGCCAGCCATAAAAATATACATCCTGTTGCCAGGCAGATTATAACAGATTGTATGGAATTGCCCGGTCCGAATTGTTCGCCGGTTATTAAAGAGGGACCATTGATTGTACTATCGAACAAAGTTTTGTTAATTGTAATTCCGGGATTGATGCCTCCAAAGATGCCCGGTTCAGCAAAGTCCCAGGCAAAATGCAGAAATATAGGAAGCCACAGGTTACGGGAAAATATATAAACTGCGGAAAGTAAAAAACCTGCCTCCATGGCCGTAGAGCATACAGAAAGAACAGTGGCTCCTTTAGCGGCAGCATGAATCCCTGCAAAAAGTAGCATCATAATTATTACGGAAACGAAAGTTCCAAAGTGTTCTTCTGCCAGGCGGAATATAATGCCCCGTAATATTATTTCGGCAACAAATCCCGCTGCCAGTGCCAATGTAAAGCCAGGTAGAAGAAACGAAACGGGGTTGACCTGCATAATTGAATAGCTTCCCGAAATATAAATAATTAAAATTAGCAAAGATTGCAAAACCAGTCCCAGTAAAAATCCAGTGCATGCATTTTTCGGGAATGATGCTGCACTCAATTCTCTTATTTTTCTTTTTTCATAAAATGTAAAAAGAAGAATATAACCCGACAAGGCGATTCCGGCATCTGCAATTCCTATAATTACATTTTTTAATTCATCAACCAAACCTGTTTCGTCAAGTATTAATCGTCCTGTCCACTCTACCAAAGCAACTAAACTGACAATTACTGAAATACCGGTTACGATCTTCGTTAAGAAGAAAGAAAATATCTTTTGTAGCAAAGCTGGATGCTTCATCAACTTAAAGTTATAATTTAAATTGAGTTTTCGTGATCAGCCACTGCTTTACAGCTTTTCAATTTTTGCCCGGATGGTTTGCCTGTCTGCGTTTGTTTTCGCCAACAGTAAGGCCTTTTCCAAATTAATTTTTGCCTTACTGGCATCTATATCTTTGTATAACTCACCAAGCAATGTGAAATAATAATGATTGTCTTTTAAATTCAGTTTCTCGGCTTCTATAATTGCTTCTTGTTTGCCATTGGCCTTTGAAAACGCATAGGTCCTGTTAAGCGCGGCAACCGGTGAGTACTTAACCTGCAATAATTGATTGTAGAGTTGCAGGATGTTCTCCCATTTTTCTTTTGTGCCAGTTTTAATTGTATGCCAATACGCAATACTTGCCTCCAAATGATAAGTAGTTATCGTATGTCCATTTGATGCCTCTTTAAGAAAATAGCCCCCCTTTGAAATCAATTCTTCACTCCAAAGGTTCTCATCCTGGTCTTCATATAAAACGATCTCTCCATTTTCATTTTTTCTTGCGGCAAATCTGGAAGATTGAAAACACATTAACGAAAACAGGGCATTTACAGCAGGTTGATTGGTGTATTCGTTCTCAACGAGCAAATAGGTTATCCGCATGGCTTCCAGGCAAAGGTCTTCGCGTAAGATGGCATCCCGGCTTTCTGAATAGTAACCTTCATTGTATAATAGATACAAAGTAGTGAGAACGGTTTCCAAACGTTTATTCATTTCCGTTATACCAGGAAATTCAATGGCTACTTTTTCAATTCTTAATTTTTCTTTTGCCCTGTACAGGCGTTTATTAATGGCTTCCTTAGTAGTTAAAAATGCATTGGCAATTTCATCAATGCCAAATCCGCAAAGAATGCGAAGCGCCAATCCAATTTGTGCTTCAGTTGAAATGGCAGGGTGGCAAACCGCGAATAGCATTTGCAATTCACTATCGGTAATGTTTTGTTCAGAAAGATCTATTTCAATTTCCTCATAGGCAAAAGAAGAACCTTTTGCATGCTTTGCGATTTTTTGAGAAAATAAGATATTCCTGCTACAATAATTTTTGGCTTTGTTTTTGGCAACCAGGTAAAGCCATGCAGTTGGATTTTCCGGAATTCCTTTGTAGGTCCAGGTTTCAATTGCCGACAGGAATGCTTCACTTGCTATATCCTCTGCTGCTTCCATGTGTTCTATGCCGAAAAGCCTGCAGAGCACAGCCGTTATTTTTCTGAATTCAGTTCTGAATAAATGCGGTATTAATTCCTGTTCTTTCATAATAAAAAGCTTTTCCGGTCATGCGGGAGGGCTTCTGACTTTCTAATGAATGCCATCTCTTTTGGCGATTTTGCGAACTTCAACCGTATTGCCTTCTCCCTGTAACACAGGCGAGCCCTTTGCAAATTCAACTGCTTCATCAATTGAATCGGCTTTTACGATAATGTACCCTCCAATAGTTTCTTTAATATCCCCAAACGGGCCATTGGTCACCAGGCTATTGTGATGTACCACTTTGGCACCATCAAAGAGTAACCCGGTACCACTATTAAATTTGTTTTGTGCGGCGATGCCGCCAATCCAGTCCATTGTTTGTTTCATCCA
>JBDTOV010000032.1:0-39029 GCA_039933035.1 Ginsengibacter sp.
TGGCATGTGATACAGCCTATATTTACCACCATCATGTTCCTGCTCGTGTTTGGGAGGATCGCGAAGATCCCCACCGGCGGCATACATCCTATATTGTTTTATATGAGTGGCATCACCATCTGGAATTATTTTTCAAGCTGTCTTACCGCAACATCCAACACGTTTGTTGCCAATGCCGGTATTTTTGGTAAGGTATATTTCCCAAGGCTGGTGATTCCCTTATCTACTGTATTATCTAATATTGTAAAATTCGGGATACAGTTTTTTTTGTTATTAGCTACGATGATATTTTATTCTTTCAAAGGCTTTCCCATTCATCTTGGCTTTGCCTGGCTTTGGATACCGGTGTTGATTATTATGATGGCCGGACTTGGCCTAGGAGCGGGCATTATCATTTCTTCGCTTACTACCAAGTACCGTGACCTCACGGTGTTAATCGGGTTTGCCGTTCAATTACTCATGTATGCGACGCCCATTGTATACCCGCTGTCCTTTATTAAAGGAAACTCTTTTGCAAGCTGGATCCGGTGGAACCCGCTAAGCTCCATTGTGGAAGCGTTCCGGTACGCATTATTTGGAGAAGGGGCAGGCACTTTTGATACCACCGGCCTGTTATATAGCGCAGGATGTATTGTAGTGGTTTTGTTTGCAGGATTATTAATTTTTAGTAAGGTTGAGAGAAGTTTTATGGATACTGTTTAAACTAATGACGGGTATTAAAATATGGCAACAACAATACATAAGCTTGCCGATGTGCAGTGTACACCTATAGGAAATAGTGCAGGGGAAAACCGGAGCAGGCTGGTGATACCTGGCTTTTTTCAAATATTATAAAATTTCAAGAGAGCATTTAATGAGTGATACTATTATTAAAGTAGAAAACCTCTCCAAACAATACCGGCTGGGTAATGTAGGGCTTGGCTCTATGAGCCACGACCTGAATAGATGGTGGTCCACTGTACGTGGCAAGGAAGACCCTTATTTAAAAATAGGAGAAGAAAATGACCGCACTTTGAAAGGCAGCAGCGAATATGTGTGGGCATTAAGGGATATTAATTTTGAAGTAAAGAAGGGTGAAGTTCTGGGCATAATTGGTCGGAATGGCGCAGGAAAGAGCACGCTCTTAAAAATATTGAGCCGCACTACTACTCCTACAATGGGCAGCGTAAGAATAAAAGGGAGGGTCGCCAGTTTGCTGGAAGTAGGCACCGGCTTTCACCCTGAGCTTAGCGGCCGGGAAAATATTTTTTTAAATGGTGCGATACTTGGAATGAGTAAGCAAGAAATAAAAAACAAGTTTGATGAGATCGTTGATTTTGCAGGGGTAGAAAGATATATCGACACGCCTGTAAAACGATACTCCTCCGGTATGTATGTACGTTTAGCCTTTGGCGTTGCCGCTCATTTGGAACCGGAAATATTAATTGTGGATGAAGTGCTTGCGGTTGGTGATGCAGAGTTTCAGAAAAAGGCTTTGGGGAAGATAAAGGATGTGAGCGGCAAGGATGGGAGAACGGTTTTATTTGTAAGTCATAATATGACCGCAATGAAACAGCTCTGCGATAGCTGTATCCTGATGAGTAATGGGCGAGCATCGGAAAAAGGAGAAGTGGATCCGATTGTAAATGACTACCTGTCAATGAAAAATATTTTTAAAATTAGTCAGCAATGGCCCAACGGGACGGGGCCCGGAAATGCAGTTGCACAGGTGCAGGGAGTGGAGATGCATTACAGTGACGGCTCCATGCCACCTGATGGCAATTTTGATATCACAGAGGAAATTGGGGTAACAATAAAATATACTGTTTTAAAAGAAGGCTACGATTTTATACACGGTGCCAATTTTTTCAATAATGAAGACCTGAATATTTTTAATTCTCATGATGTAAGTTCCGATTTCAGGAACAAAAAAAGAGATAAGGGCGACTACATGGCCACCATGTGGATACCCGGAAATTTGTTAAGCGAGGGTGTTTTCCGAATGAATATTGTTTTGTTTAAGGCAAGCCCTTTTGAAGTTTTTCTTTCGCTGGAAGATATTGTTTGTTTTAACGTCGTTGATCATATGAAAGGAAATTCTGCCAGGGGAAATTACACACACGGCTTCCCAGGGGCCGTAAGACCTTTGTTAGTTTGGGATGCTAAAAAAATATATAAATGATTCAAAAACTCTTAAACAGGTTAGGCTATGTTCATAAAGGTACAATCCCGAATCTCTACGACGACCATTATGTGTTGCCAAAAAAAAGTATTACCTATTCAAATGACCTATTGTATACGCAACATAGCGCAGATTTTTTAAATGATCCTTTGTTTATCGAATCGTACGATCTAGGGAAAAATACCGATGGTGGCATGCTGTTAAAAAACTATGATATCCAATGGAGAATTCATGTTTTGTGCTGGGCCGCCCGGCACGCCATGCACCTGGAGGGAGACTTTGTAGATTGTGGCGTGCATACCGGAATTTTCGCAAGGGCTGTTATTAACTATGTAGATTTTCAAAGCTCCAATAAGAAGTATTATCTCCTGGACACTTTTAATGGCCTTGACAGTAAATACAGCTCGGCGGAAGAGTTTAAGCGGAATGTAGCCATGGGATACGACCAGGAAAATCCGGACCAGTTGCTACGACAGGTGACGGAAACTTTTAAGGAATTTAATACAAGCATTATCAAGGGATCTGTTCCAGAAACTTTGCCGGCTGTAGATACAGATAAAGTTTGTTATTTATCAGTTGATATGAATTGCGTGGAGCCGGAAGTACAGGCACTTGAGTTTTTTTGGAGCAAAATGGTAAGTGGCGGGGTGATAATTCTCGATGACTATGGTTATGCGAACGTAACCCAGAATCAAAAGGAAGCGCATGACGCCTTTGCCAAATCTAAGAATGTGGAGATCCTCACCTTGCCAACATGCCAGGGATTATTAATTAAGCCATAGAAAGTAAAAGCAAATATGGGAAGCCTGACTAAAAGAATTATAAAAAGAATAAGGTGGTACTTTAAGCTATCCGCAAATATCAACAACGCATTACAAGAAACGAAGCCTTACGATTTTAATATATCCAACCCGCTGGGTGGCAATGGAGAAAGGGTAGATATACAGTTGCAGTATTCCCCGGATATTGATTTCAACAAACTGGACATGTACCAGCAAAATCATTATAGGCGATATGAATTTGCGAAGCAAATGGTAAAGGACGGAGATATCTGTGGGGACTTTGCCTGTGGCACCGGCTATGGTTCAGTCATGGTTTCTGGTAAGGTAAAAGAAGTGATTGGTGCCGATCTCGATACAATTGTTATTAATGCCATACAGGAGCGTTATTCAGACATAAAAAATGTAAAATTCCTGAATGAAAACCTACTCCATCTTTCGTACAGTAATTATTTTGACACCATTCTGTCCTTTGAAACAATTGAGCATTTTGCAGAAGAAGATATTGAAAGGCTGTTAAAAATATTTGCTGTAGCCATAAAAAAAAATGGGCAACTCATTTTTTCAACGCCATATATGCAGGAAAAAAGTGAAAATGCCATGAAATTAGGGTTTCATTTAACTTTCAACATTAATGAAGACAAGATAGGCAACTGGTTGAATAACGCTGGTTTTGAAATTGAACTTCTCAGGTATCAGAATTATGATACGCATACTATTGAATGCCTTTTAGAAAAAAAAGATTTTATTATTTGTGTAGCAAATAAAAAAGAAAATGCCTAAAGTATCAGTTTGTATTCCTGCATATAATCAGGTAAAGTATTTAAAAAGGACTATCGACTCTATTTTAAATCAAACCTTTTCTGATTACGAAATTATTATTACAGATGACTCTTCTACGGATATTGTTTTTAACCTCGTGCAGGAATACCAAATGCCCGAAAAAATAAAGTATCATAAAAATCTGCCTACCCTTGGAAGTCCTGAGAATTGGAATGAGTCAATAAGAAAGGCAAGTGGTGAATATATTAAAATAGTGCACCATGACGATTGGTTAAACTCCAATGAAAGTCTTGCAAAATATGTGAAATTACTTGACGATAATTTAGATGCAGATTTAGGTTTTTCAGCAACGCGTGTTGTAAAACAAGATGGTACTGAATACACGCATCAGCTATCAGACGGCCAATTGGAAATAGTAAAATTGAATCCTTTGGTTCTTTTCAGAGACAACTTCATTGGAGCACCAAGTGCAGTAATATTCAGAAAAAATACTAATATATTATTCGACCCAAAAATAAAGTGGCTTGTTGACAAGGAATACTATATTCGGCAGCTTGAAAACAATAAAAATATTGTCTATGATCCTGAATTGTTAATAGTAACATTTTTAGCTGAAGGAAGGGTGACTGATGAATGTTGCAACAATAAAGAGATAGAAATATTTGAATTCTTTTATGTCCTCCAAAAAATTTATAAGAAAAAAATAAAATATAGCAAGGACGCTTTGAGTCAAAGTATAGTTACTGTCATGAATATTTGCAATAAATATAGAATTACTAATACGAATGAAATTCGGCAATGTGGATATAAAGGAAAGATACCCTATCCAATTAAAAAATCTCTTTCAAATTATTTTTATTTGATAAAAAAAGCGGAGAGAGTAATTCAAATATGCAACCAAAATTTAAGAAGGATGATAGGGCTACTCACTATTCACATATTTAAATAGTGTTTTTGAATCATGAAGTTCCTAAAACAAACTTAAGAAAAACATCTGTTTATCATCTTTTTATAAATCACCAGATGAAGTCTTTGGAAGAAAAAGAAATTTTTGCAGAATAAAGTCAAAATGGACGGCCACACCCTCAACCTAAACTGTTCAAGACAGACTAACAAATTTGAAAACGTGAAACTAAAATTTGAACCCGATATTTTCATATATCCATTTTTCATGTTTATAGTGCACACAGACATCGAAAAAATAATATCCAATAGTAACTATTAGTGTTACGCATTAATCTGGTAAGGAAAATTTTTTGATCAATAAAAAAATATATATAGCGGGTCATAATGGAATGGTAGGTTCTGCTATCTTACGTCTGTTTGAAGAAAAACACTTTTCAAATATTATAATCAAAAGCAGCAAGGAATTAAACCTGGTAGATCAACTGGCAGTAAAAGAATTTTTTAAAAAGGAAGCACCTGAAATAGTGGTGCTGGCTGCAGCGAAAGTGGGGGGTATACAGGCAAACATTAATAACCCTGCTATTTTTTTGTATGATAACCTAATGATTCAGAATAATGTTATTGAATCAGCCTATCATGCTGGTGTAAAACAATTCGTTTTTTTAGGAAGCTCCTGTATTTATCCAAAAGAATCTCCTCAGCCTATGAAGGAAGAATACCTTCTTACGGGTAAATTGGAGCCAACAAATGAAGCTTATGCATTGGCTAAGATTGCAGGCACTAAATTATTAGAAAGTTACAGGAAGCAGTATGGGTTTAACAGCATCAGTTTAATGCCATGTAATTTATATGGTCCCAATGATTCATTTGATCTCGTCAATTCGCATGTTCTTTCAGCTCTTGTAAAAAGATTTGTGGATGCAACAGAAGAGAACCTGCCGGAAATAACATTATGGGGAACGGGAAGAGCAAGACGTGAATTCATGCACGTGGATGATTGTGCAAGGGCCATATTATTCATGTTGGAACACTACACTAATGAAACATTTATAAATGTGGGACCTGGCACTGACATTAGTATAATGGAACTTGCAGATATGATTGTAAATTATACTGGCTTTAAGGGTAGAATAATTTGGGATATTTCAAAGCCAGATGGAATGCTGAAGAAGTGTATGGATGTGAACAGGATGAAAGAACTGGGTTTTCTTCCCACAATTAGCTTGGAAACCGGATTAAAGGAGATGATCGATATTTATAAAAACTTAAGAAATAACGGATGATACCTTTAATGAAAAATGCTTTTTTAAATGAGTTTGAAACCAAAAAAGCGTTGTCAGAGTTTATCATGAAAGCAGACCGGCTTAGCATGGATATCGAGTGCAAAAAATTTGAAAAGAAGTTTGCGTTTTACCAGGGATCTAAAGAAGCGATTTTATTTAATAGTGGGGGAAGTGCAAATCTTGCGTTGTTGCAAGCTTTAAAGAATTTAGGACGAATCAAGGACGGAGATAAGGTAGGTTTTTCAGCCCTAACTTGGTCAACCAACACGATGCCAATCATTCAATTAGGCCTTAAACCAGTAGCTATAGATTGTGATAAATGTACACTCAATGTGATGTCTTATAATCTGGAAGAAAGGCTAAACCAGACGGAATTAAAAGCATTGTTTATTACAAATGCACTTGGCTTCACAGGTGATATTGATAAGATACGGGATATATGCGCAGACAAAAAAATTATGTTAATAGAAGATAATTGCGAGTCGCTTGGAACAGAATTACCATCTGGAAAAGCAGGCAACTTTGGAATTGGATCTACGTTTTCTTTTTTTGTTGCACATCACATGTCTACAATTGAAGGGGGCATGGTTTGTACCAGTGACGAAGAATTAGCAGAAATGCTTGTAATTGTAAGAGCAAACGGATGGGATAGAAACCTTACTTCGCAGCAGCAATTTAAGTGGCGAAAGAAATACAATATAATCTCAGAATTTGAGGCTAAATATACCTTTTACGATTTGGGTTTTAACATGCGCCCTACAGAAATAACAGGATTTCTTGGACAATACCAAATGCAATTCCTAGATGAAAATATAAAATGCCGAAACAACAACTATTTGCGACTAGAAAAAATCATGGCTGAAAATACCGATATGATTATTTTAAAACATGATCACATTAATGTTTTATCAACTTTTGCTTTCCCAGTTGTGTGTAAAACACCTGAATTAAAAGAACATTATTTATCGCGATTTTCCGGTGCTGGTATTGAGATAAGGCCAATGATAGCAGGAAATATCCAACGGCAGCCTTTTTACTACAAGTATGTGAAGCAAAATTATGATTTGCCTGGAACTGATTTTATACACGATTGCGGCTTCTATTGTGGCAATTATCCGGAGTTAACAGAAAATGATCTTGAAACCATTACCAGTTGTTTATATAAATATTAATGAATGATAATAGCAAGTTTGATTGGCGGCTTAGGTAACCAGTTGTTTCAATATGCATTAGCAAAGAAACTGGCGGTTAAGTATAATACCGATGTATACCTTGACATAAGTGGATTTGAAGAATATAAATTACATAAATTCAGTATGCAACAATTTGCATTTGAAAAAAGGATTGCAACAACGCAGGAATTAATGCTCTTTAAAGAGGAATCAAAAGGTGCTAACTTATTTAACAAGTTAAACAAAAAATTTCTGAATCCGGTAGTCATACGTGAAAAGCAGTTTAATTATGATCCTGATGTTTTTCAGATCGCTAGAAAAAACACTTACTTATACGGCTATTGGCAAACGGAAAGGTATTTTTCTGATGTAAGAAATAATTTGCTTAATGACTTAAAAGTAACGAAACCGATAGAGGGTAAAAATCGTCAGGTCGCTAACCTTATTTCAGGAATGAATGCCGTTTCTCTTCATATACGGCGTGCTGATTATGTTAGCAATAATGACACATTAAAAGTTCACGGTATTTGCGGGCTGGACTACTATGAGCAAGCATTGGAATACATTTCAGCGAACGAATCGAATGTGACATTATTTGTTTTTTCTGATGATATCCCCTGGTGTAGAAAGCACCTTAAGACATCTTTACAAATATATTTTGTAGATCATAACAATGCTGACACCAATTATGAAGATATGAGGTTGATGAGTTTATGTAAGCATAATATTATTGCCAATAGCAGTTTTAGCTGGTGGGGAGCGTGGCTGAATACAAACGAGGAAAAAATAGTAATAGGTCCTAAAGAATGGTTTCAGACAATGGAACGAGACTACAGTGATGTAATACCAGGAAAATGGATACGAATCTAAGTATCCCGATCGTCTCTGTTATCATGCCGGTATACAATGCGGGCCCATTTTTAAAAGAGGCAATTGACAGTATTTTACAGCAGTCTTTTACCAATTTTGAATTCTTTATTATTGACGATGCTTCCACCGATAATAGTGTTTCGATCATAAATACTTACACAGATAAGAGAATACAATTTATTCAAAAAGCTAAAAATACCGGGTATACGGATAGTTTGAATATGGCAATAAAAAGCTCAAAGGGAAAATATATAGCCAGGATGGATGCGGATGATATTTCTTATAAGGATCGTTTCCAAAGACAATACCAATATATGGAACAACATTCTGATGTAATGGTTTTGGGGGCTTTTTATAAAATTATTGGTACAGATAAGGTTATTAATTTGCCTCTTACTTGCAATGAAGCCAAAGTAGTTGCGATAATGCATGTGCCCATTGCCCATCCAACTGCATTTATAAGAAGTAAAGTTTTTAAAGAATATGGCTTGGCTTATGATAAAAGATATGAACCGGCTGAGGATTATGATTTATGGACAAAAGTACTTGAGATTGGAAGCATAGAAAATTTACCGGATGTATTATTGCGCTACCGACGCCATAGTCTCCAACAATCAATAATAAGATACAATATTTTAATAGATGCTGCGGTAGAAATAAGATTACGGCAGCTACATAAACTAATAACTTTCGAAAATAAACCTTACGATATTTTATCAGCGATTGAAATCCTTACAAAAAAAAATGGTTTGGTCACCACGTTATTATTAAAAAAAATTGTATCGTTACTTTCAGATATGTATAAAAGTAACCAACGAAAGAAAATTTATGATGAAGTTACATTGAATAAATACCTACGCGAAGTTTGGCTTTTTTATATTTTTAAATTTAATAAACCGGTTGTTAAAGATATCTCCTTGTTATATGTTACTAATCTTTGCAAGATAACAAGAATGAATTCAATTTTTTATTTGAGGTTCTTTAAGAAAGTACTTCTATCATGATTAAGTATTAATGGGAGAACAATTAAAAACAATCTTTGAACGAATTGCTGCGGTTAATGCCTGGGGAGGGGTTGATTCTATATCAGGTCCCGGTTCAAGTCTTGTCCAAACACAGGCAATTCGCAAAGAAATACCTCGTATATTAAAGCGATATAGCTTTCATACTATGCTTGATGCGCCTTGTGGGGATCTGTTTTGGATGAAAGAAATACTTCCTGTATTAATAAATGGCGGAGTACACTATACGGGTAGTGACATAGTGGAGAATATAATAGAAAAAAATAAAGAGAAATTTAAAAATGAATATGTTGATTTCAAATGTCTCGATCTATCGCGAGATAAGATTTCAAAATATGATTTGATTTTAACAAGAGATTGTTTTATCCATTTATCTTATCACAATATTTATCTTATTCTTTCCAACTACAAAAAATCAGGTTCAAAATATTTATTAGTTAATACCTATACGAAAAAGGAAAGAATAAATATTGATGTTAATGAATATTTCATGCCGGGACGAGTATTAAATATGCGGAAATTTCCTTTTTATTTTCCTACGCCCCTTCAGTTGATTAACGAGGATTGTACGGAAGGAAATGAAAATGAATATTCTGATAAATCTTTAGGACTTTGGGAATTGAAAAAAATCAATCTTATTTATCTACAATCTTATTTGGTCTTTGGGAAATATTTTAGATACATTAAGAGGCAAATCAAGTTAGTGATAAAGTTTTAATTTTTCAAATATGCGACCTATATCATATTCACCTACATTTTAAGTAAGAAGTTAACAAAATACATTAAACTTTTTAACCTGGTACCGGCGATATCTTCATGAAAAAAAAAATACTTATTATTCCTTCCTGGTATGCATCGATTAATAATCCAATTGTAGGTTCTTTTTTCAAGGAGCAAGCCCGGTTATTATCAAATAATGGATATGATATAAAAATTTTATATGGAAGTTATCATGTCATACATAAGAAAAAGGGTATAATAAATAAAGCGAGGGCTTATATAAGATCTCGGTTAAAAAAGCCTTTAGACAAAATATCATTACATACCGACGTATTGCTACAGGATCCACCCGCTTATTCATTTTCATTAAGTGTTTCCAACGAACTTGAGGATCAACAACTGTTTGCTCATGCTTGTGCTGCCTATCTTTCAGCAGTGCAGATTATAATTGAATCCGGATGGAAACCTGATATATTACACGCACAGAGTACACTGGAAGCCGGTATTTTTGCCTCCTATTTATCTGAAATATTAAATATTCCTTTTCTGATAATAGAACACCAGGTTTTTTTACTTAATAAATACTCTAATTATAAACAACAATTAATTCTAAGCGCTTTAGCCAAGGCAAATAAGGTTGGTGTTGTAAGTGAACATCAAAAGAAATGTGTATTGATGAACCAGCCGAATTGTGACCCATCTGTAATATGGAATTTAGTCGATGAAGATAATTTTAAAATAGCTTTTAAAAATTCTGAAAGGCCTTTCACTATTGTTACGATTACTGAACCTTCGCCAGTTAAAGATCACAAAACTTTTTTCAATGCCATGAAGTCGCTTTCTTTAATTGATGGTGACTTCCATTATATTGTTATAGGGAACAATTCTCACAATGATATTTCCCTTGCAAACAGCGATGTGTTTATTGATTACAGTAAGAAATTAGGAATTGATAAATCAGGAACATTTTATCCCTATTTAAACAGAAATGAAATAGCTGAGATACTTTGTAACTGTGATGTGTTCGTTTCGACAAGTATCGCAGAAACCTTTGGCATAGCAGCGAGAGAAGCAATGATGTGCGGATTACCGGTTGTAACTACCGCCTGCGGCGGAATTGAAGATAGTATAACACCAGACACGGGTATCGTGGTTCCCATAAGAAATCATGAGGCAATTGCCAGGGCGATTTTAAGTATAAGGAATAGCGGGCAGAAATATAATCCTCAAAAAATAAGAGATTTCGCAATAGCACAGTGTGGAAAGAAATCATTTTTACGTAAGATGGAGGATTTTTATTCCTCATGATTTATCACTTTCATGCATAAACTTCACCAGTCATAAAGTTGTCTTAAATAGAATCAAAAAGATGAGCACCCTTTCGAAGTTATTTATTTTAAATACAATATGTTGTTGCAATCTTCTATATGGTTAACGTTACTAAACCATACCTGCCTCCATTTGAAGAATATGCTGCTGTATTAAAGCGGGCCTGGGATAAAGAATGGATCACCAATAATGGAGAATTAGTGCAGGAACTTGAAAAGGAACTAAAAGATTATCTCGACGTAAAGAATTTATTGTTTACATCGAATGGAACTATTGTTTTGCAAATGGCTTTAAAAGCATTGGGAATTACCAAAGAAGTCATCACTACGCCTTTTAGTTATGTGGCTACTACCAATACTATTTTGTGGGAAGGTTGCCGACCTGTATTTGTGGATATTAACCCAAACACTTTTTGTATTGACGCAAATAAAATAGAAGCTGCTATTACAGATCAGACTCAGGCGATATTGGCAACACATGTATATGGCATTGCCTGTGATGTGGAAGCTATTGATGTAATTGCAAAAAAATTTAATCTTAAAGTTATTTATGATGGTGCTCATGCTTTTGGTTCTGAATACAAAGGGAAATCTTTATTAAGCTATGGAGATATCAGCACATGTAGTTTTCATGCTACCAAACTATTTCACACAGTTGAGGGTGGATGTATCATTGCCAGCGATGATGTAATAGCAAGGTCATTAATGTTATACCGGCAGTTTGGCCATGTATACGATGATTATTTTTCTATTGGTATCAATGGAAAAAACTCCGAGTTTCATGCTGCCATGGGTTTGTGTTTGTTGCCGCGAATGCCTGCTATAATAGAACAAAGAAAAAAAATTGTTGAGCAATATGATAAAGGGCTTTCATCTGTTGTATCAAGGCCAAAACTTAATAATAATTTAAAATATAATTATTCTTATTATCCTGCGCTTTTTGAAACTGAAGAAAAATTATTGAGCACAATAGAAATTCTTAAACAAAACAACATCGCAGGAAGACGATATTTTTTCCCTTCTTTAAATAAATTGCCTTTTGTAGATTATCAGGTCTGTGAGCTTTCAGAAGATGCCAGCAGGCGGGTGTTGTGTTTGCCTTTACATTCTGATCTATCACCAAATGACATACAAAAAATTATAAATTGTATAATTACAAATCAATAAAATCATATGCTTATCATAGGTGCAGGCGGACATGCAAAAGAACTTTTAGATATATTGAATTTTAACGGAGAAGAAGAAATATTTTTTTATGATGATGTCGCCAGGAACTCTGATTCCAAACTTTTTAATACGTATCGCATTTTGAAAAATACTAAAGAGGCAGCGGCCTACTTTCAAGAGGGAGATAAGCGATTTCTTCTAGGCACAGGTGGAACTAAAATAAGAAAAGTACTGGCAGATAAATTCGGTTTGCTTGGCGGCAAAATATCGCAGGTTATTTCTAAAAGGGCTTATATAAGTGCTTTTGATGTTTTCATTGGCGAAGGTGTGAATATAATGCATAACGTCACTATTGAGCCCTCAGTTACAGTTGGTAAGGGAAGCTTGATTAATTTAAATTCTACCATACATCACGATTCTTCTATAGGCGAGTATTGCGAAATTGGTCCCGGTGTTTGCATTACGGGTAATTGCCGTATTGGAGACTTCACCTTCATTGGCAGCGGTGTCATCATTACGCCGAATATCACTGTAGGAAACAATGTAGTAATAGGCGCTGGCTCCGTAGTTACCAACGATATTCAGGATAATACGACGGTAGTTGGTATTCCAGCCAAAGCGTTAAATAAATGAAAGTAAGTATTTGTTGCATTACTTATAATCAAGAGGAATTTATTTCATTTGCATTAGATGGATTTTTAATGCAAAAAACAGATTTCGAATTTGACATTGTTATAGGAGAAGACTGCTCTACAGATAATACACTTAAAATTATAAAGTCTTACCAGGAAAAATATCCCGGTAAAATAAAACTGCATGCAAATTTTTCGAATAAAGGAATGATGAACAATTTCTCTCAAACACTTAAAGCCTGCAACGGGGAATATATTGCATTATGTGAGGGCGATGACTATTGGGTAGATGAAAATAAATTACAAAAGCAGGTAGATTTTTTAGAAGTAAATACAGATTATTCAATTTGTTTTCACAGAGTCTATAGTTTAGAAAAAGATAAAAGGCCAGTGCTTTCAAATTTAAATAGCTCTTTGAAACAAGAAACATATTCCATTCAGGATCTTGCGAGAGGCAATTTTATACATACACCGTCCGTAGTTTTTAGAAATGGTCTAATTACTAAGATGCCCGAATGGTTTAAAGACTCACCGGTCGGAGACTATGTAATATATCTTCTGAATGCAAAGTATGGCTTAATAAAATACCTCCCGGAAGCGATGGCTGTTTATCGTATAAGTACTGGTATTTGGTCGGGCCAGAAAAGGGAAGTTATGGCAAAAGCATGGCTGAAAGTGGTGACACTTTTACTACAGGAAGATTTCGGAATGGAAACAAATGTTATTATTAAAGACCATTGGCGTAATTGTGCTAATGCTTATTTGAATTTCTTCTTCCCTCTTGATATGCCAGGATTTATTGAGGAATTGCAGGCATTGGCGAAAGTAGATGAAGCTATCTTATACGATTGGGCCTTTAATCAATATCCAAATTTTATAAAAAATATGCTGGGTTCTAAATCGTATAAGATAGGGAAGAAAATTAGTACCATCGGAAATAAAATGCGTTTTAATCATTAAGATAATTTCATACTGTGAAATATTTTAATAGTTATTCATGAAAGTAAGCATCTTATTAATTAGTTATAATCACGAAAATTATATAGCTGATGCTGTTGAAAGCATCTTAATGCAAAAAAATTCCTTTGATACAGAGATTATTTTTTTGGATGATTGCTCAACTGACAACACATTCGGGTCGGGCTCCGATAAATTATCAAATATCAAAAATGTCACCTTAATTAAAAATGAATCAAATCTCGGCATCACCAAGAATTATCAAAAAGGGTTTTCGTTATGCAGCGGAGAATATGTTTTTGTACTAGAGGGTGATGATTATTGGATAGACACCCTGAAGGTTCAAAGGCAAGTGGAGTTTTTAGAAGAACATCCTTTTCATTCCATGTGCTTTCATCCTTTTATAATGCAGGAGGGAAATTCACGGATTTATAAACCGTATACTTTAGCAAATAATATTTTAAATAATTCCGTATACAATACTACTTATAGCATAAACGATTTAATTGCCCATGAAGCTCTTATCGGTACTTTTTCGGTTTGTTGCTACAGGAAGAAATGGCTGAATCAATTACCAGATGAATTATTTAATGTTGTCGCTTACGACTGGGCGGTAAATTTATTTATGGGACACTTCGGTTTGTTGGGCAGGTTAAATGAAACGATGGGCACCTATAGATTAGCAGATAATGCTCAATGGTCTTCTAAAACAAATGAAGAGCGTTCAACACAAATTAGGAGCCTTATTTCTATTTATGATGAGCTATTAGATTATCAATACACTTCTTTATTTGCAAATAAATTGAGAATGATTGACGGAGATTCACAGGTTAATGGACAAGGATTCAGGCTAAAAAATTTATACCATCGGATTACCAGGTTATTAAAAGTTTAGTATAATATATGATTAACTGCAGCAGCTATTACCTGGTTATGAATAATGAAGAGATCATAATTTATGGCTAAAACTAAAATTGCAATTATAGATCATTTAAATGCTGCAGGCGGGCTAATAAGGTTTAGCAATAGTTTAGCATTTAATATAGCCGCACTAAATAAAAACATAAAAATTGATTATTACATAAACTACCATTCTCTTAATGATAATGCTGATCTATTTAGAAATCCTCCCGGTAATCTTACCATCAAAGTACTTGATGCTACGAGAGCGCAAAGCAGGTTTGGAAGATATGGTAAATCGATTCTTGAGAAAACATTTAGGATAAAAAAACATAATCCTCTTATTGACGAATTGACAAAAAAAATCAATGGATACCAGGCAATCTATTTTTCAGCACCGCACATGTCTCAATGGGTTCCTGTGGAAGGAAACAAGTTTGGCACCTTTCATGATTTTAACTGGAAATATTTATTTGGAACTCCCATCTTTTCGAAATCTACCGTTGAATTTTATGAGTCAGAACTTTCTAAATGGTTTGCAGATACCAAACCGGTAGTGTCAACTAATTTTATTGAGTCAGAACTAAAAAAATTTTATCCTGAAGCTACTTATGTACCCAGAGTTATTTATCTTCCTTCATTAGGCAGAAGCGTTGTACAGAATAGCGAAAGTTCGTTGAAGATTTTGAAAAAGCATGAGCTAAATTATCCTTACATACTTTACCCCGCTCACTTTTATGCCCATAAAAACCATTTAAACTTAATTGTTGCATTTTCAAAATTGAAAGAAACGAAGGATTTTAAACACCATAAGCTTGTATTTACCGGTACGGGAACAGATCATTTTAAAAAAGGAAAGGCCACTAAGTATGGCTTAGAGAAAAATGAATCAGATTATGATGTAATAGGCCTGGGTTATATTTCGAATAATGAAATAGATGCTATCATTTCCGGCGCTAAACTGGTTATTTCAACATCGCTTTATGAAGCCGGGTCCGGGCCAGCACTAGACGCATGGTCAAACAGAACTCCGTTTATTATGTCAGATATACCGGCGCATAAAGACCAATTGGATTTTTTTAATATCGATTGCCTTCTTTTTGATCCCTTCGACACAAACGATATTGCAGATAAAATGGCATTCAGCCTCAAAAATATTGACATAAGTAAAAACTATTCTGAAAAGGCAGACCTTGCCTTGCAGAAATATACCTGGACTCAGGCAGGACAACAATATTTACAAATGTTTCTTAATAATTAAAATGGATTACAAAATACCTGTGTATCGACCGTCCTTAAATGGCAATGAAAAAAAGTATGTAAATGAATGCCTCGATTCAACCTGGATTTCTTCTAAAGGTGAATTTATTGGCAAATTTGAAAATGGAATTGCGAACTATATCGGAGTAAAGCACGCCGCATCTGTTTCCAATGGCACGGTTGCAATCCATCTAACTTTGCTGGCACTCGGCATTGGGCCGGGTGATGAGGTGATAGTACCCACATTAACCTATATAGCATCAGTCAATGCAATAGTTTATGCCGGTGCAACGCCTGTGTTTGTAGATTCGTTGCATGATACGTGGCAAATGAACCCACAGGAAGTGATGAAGAAAATTACTTCAAGAACCAAAGCGGTAATTGCAGTACATCTATATGGCCACCCATGTGAAATGGACACCATCACGAAAATCTGTAGAGAAAATAATATTTTTTTGATAGAAGATTGTGCAGAAGCAATCGGTTCTCAATACAAAAACCAACACGTAGGCACCTTTGGCGATATTTCTACATTCAGTTTTTTTGGCAATAAAACAATTACGACAGGCGAAGGTGGGATGGTTATGACAAACGATGAAACGTTGCATGACCGTGTTTTGCATTTTAAAGGCCAGGGGCTCGCTAAGCACCGTGAATACTGGCATGACATTATTGGTTATAATTATCGTATGACAAATGTTTGTGCGGCTATTGGCCTGGCACAGTTAGAACAGATTAATTCCTTTCTTGAAAATAAGCGCAGGGTTGCAGATTTTTATAAAAATGCATTCAAGGGATCTGCGATTGAATTTCACGGCGAAGCCACAGATATTTATCATTCCTACTGGATGTGTTCAATACTCGTTGATGAACCCGCTAAACGAGAACCTTTAAGAGAACATCTAGCTTCAAATGAAATAGAAACGAGACCGTTATTTTACCCCATTCATACGATGCCGATGTATTCTGGTAAATATCAAAAGTATCCTGTGGCTGAAGATTTGGGATGGCGGGGAATTTGCTTACCTAGTTATCCGTCCTTAAGCATGGAAGACCTGGAATATATAACAGATAAGATTTTATCCTTTGAATGCAAATTGTAGTTGTCGACAATACTAATAGAGATCTTGTTCAGGAGTTTCTTTCCACTGCCGGTACAACTTTAGAAACCTTCAGGTATTTTAACAAAAGAAATTTGAATTGCCTCGATAATCATTTACTTACTTGTATAGTAATGGATTCTGAGGGAAACATAAATGGTTACAGTCATCTTGATAGGGAAAATGATGTCGTATGGCTTGGAATTGCCATTGTACAAGGGAAAACAAGAAAAGGGATTGGAAAAGCTTTAATTGCATTTGTTCTCAATGAAGCAAGAAAGAAACACATTAGCAGAATTAAATTATCAGTAGACAGCCGCAATCTTGCCGCAAGAAGTCTTTATGAAAAATTTAATTTTAAGATAATTGAGGAGATCAATGACATATGTTTTTATGAAAGGATTACCTAATAATTATTCAATTTTCGCAACCATATTAAAAAACTATTTGCGAGAATATTTATGAAAGTACCTGAGAAAGTCTAACGCTTGTTCGGACAGAAGATGAAAAATAAAATGAAATTAGCTTTTATAGATTGTTTACCTGTTGGTGGCGGACTATCGAGATTTTCCTTACTACTATGCAAAGGGTTGATCGAAAATTATTCATCGCTGACAATAGACTACTTCATTCACCATAGTAACCTTAAACATATTCCAGAAATAAAAAGTATTGATAAAAGGCTTAATGTTAAGCTGCTCAATAGCACCTGCCCTAAAACCTTACTTTCCAGGACCATTAAAAAAGTTATTAAAATTAGTGGCACTGAGGACGATAATGACAAAGTTCTTAATGAAATTGAAAAGGAGGTTAATAGCAATTATGATTTAGCATATTTTCCTTCAGCACATATGATGAAAAGGCCAAATCTTAATATTCCTGTTGTTGGTACCCTTCATGATTTTAACTGGAAATATTTTTTCGGAAGACAGATATTCTCTAAAGCCTTTGTAGAAATGATGGACATTGAAATTTTAAACTGGATGAATAACGGTTTAAATATTTGTTCGTCGCAGGATGTAGTGGATGAAGCAAAAAAATTATATCCTGAAGCTAAAAATTTTCCAGTTGTAATTCATATTGCGCCGGTAGTGGTACATGCAAATATTTCGGAGGAAAAAGCTGATTCGATATTAAAGCAATTAAATATTGATTTCCCCTACATCATTTTTCCGGGCAATTTTTTTCCGCATAAGAATCATCTTAATTTATTCACCGCCTTTTCAATGCTAAAAGAACGAAAAGGCTTTAATGACTACAAGCTTATTTTAACTGGAATGAATTCCGACCAGGTAACAAGGGGAATAGCAGGGAGAAGGGGCGTCCGGTTATTAACGAAAAACAGTTCGCATGATGATTTTGATGTAATGGGAATGGGATATCAATCGAATGAGGTTATAGACGCTTTAATATCAAAAGCAAATCTATTGGTGTCTCCTTCTTTATATGAAGCTATTTGCACCCCCGCGATGGATGCCTGGAATTTCGGCACGCCGACTGCAATTTCAGACATACCACCATTCAGGGAACACGAAAAAGCGTGGGGGATCCGATCCGCATTTTTCGATCCGATGGATCCGAAAAATATGGCCGATGTAATTGAAGCATATCTTAATAATTATGATTCGGCCATTGAAGAAGGCAAAGTATCACAAGCAAACATGGCAAAGTATTCCTGGAAAGAAGTAACGGACGGGTATATGAAAATCTTTGAGAAGGCAATGATCAGTATATGAAGATTCTTATTTTAGGCTCAGAGGGATTCATAGGGAAACACCTGGTGATCTTTTTTACCAATAAAGGCGATGAGGTCACTGGATGCGATATCGTGGAATCGTCCACGCAAAACTATACCTACCACAAGCTATCCATTCTGTCACCCGATTTTGATTCATTGTTTATTAACCAGTCATTTGATATTTGTATGAATGCATCCGGCAGCGGCAATGTTTCCTGGTCAGTCATACATCCTTTTAACGATTTTGAATTAAATACCGTCGCGGTTGCCAAAGTATTGGATACGATTCGTAAATATCAACCCATCTGTAAGTATATCCATATTTCAAGTGCTGCAGTATATGGCAATCCTAAAGAATTACCTGTAAAAGAAACCGACACGACTGCACCCTTGTCGCCTTATGGTTTTCATAAATTAATGAGCGAAACGCTGTGCAGGGAATACTATGAGTTATATATTTTGCCCATTGCTATCATTCGCCCGTTTTCGGTGTACGGCAATGGATTAAAAAAACAATTGCTTTGGGATATATGTAACAAATTGCAAAGGAACAAGAGCATCAGCCTTTTTGGCACCGGTGGCGAAACAAGGGATTTTATTCATATTTCTGATTTACTGGAATTGACAGCAAAAATTATAGACAACAGCCGGTTTGAATGTGATGTTTATAATGCAGCAAGCGGTACTGAAACATCGGTAAGAGAGGTAGCAGCTATTTTTGAAAAAAATTTCCCGGGTTCAGAAATATCCTTTTCCGGTGAACAGAAAAAAGGAGATCCTGCGAATTGGAAAGCAACTATTTCTAAAGTCATTAACCTGGGCTTTACACCCAAGGCAAATCTTGGTAATTCAATCGCTGATTATATAAACTGGTATCGCAGCTACGGTGACAGATAAACCTGAAATAGTTTTTACATTACCGGCGTGTATGGGGGGGGTCGCCAGCTTCAACTATAATATTATTAACTACAGCCGGTTAATAAAAAAATTTTATTCAAAAGTTATTCTTATAAAAGCAAAGGAAGATGAAAGGCCACTTTTTTCTGACACATTTATAGCAGACGAAGTAATTACCTTTAACTATTCCGCTAAAGAAAATCATTATTATGTTCAACAGCGATTGAATAAATTGCTGGGAGAAAAACAAGGCGTCCTTGTAACGGATAATTCTCTCACCATACATGCGGCAAGGTTATTTAATAATTCCAAAACCGTCTTTCATTTAATACACGACTATTTTTACGTAAAGCAAAATATTCAAATGGGTGATATGGTTGATGTGGCTATCGCCCATTCTTCTTTTTTCTCAGATTCGGTTTTTGCATCCGGCCCTGGTTTATTCTTCAACCGGAATTTTTTTATTCCGTATGGTGTAAAGCAAGCCGGTGCATTGCCTGTAAAAAATAATTTGAAATTGAATCTTGTTTTTTTAGGGAGGTTAGATGAAGGAAAGGGCGTAAGAAAGCTTTACGAAATAAACGAAGGCCTCAAAAAAAAAAATATCCAGGTTTGCTGGACAATAATCGGTAAAGGTGTTTTAAAAAAGTCGTTGCAGGAACAGTGGAAGTATGAAGCGGATGTAACTTTTTATGAGCCGGAATCAACAGGTGAAGTTTATAAAATATTATGTGACCAGGATATTTTTGTATTCCCAACTTCTTTTGAGGGAACGCCCGTTTCAATATTAGAATGCCTTGCTAACGGTGTTGTTACCATTACCAACGATTTACCCGGTGGCATACGGGATATTGTAAAAGAGAATATTGGTTATCGCTGTGAATTAAATAACATCCACCAGTATGTGGAAATCATCGCAAATCTGGATAAGGACAGGGCACTTTTAAAACAAATGCAGCAAAATTGTTTTGAGCTTTCCGTTAAACAATACGATATCGAAAAGAATGCGGATAATTACTTTGAAATATTTTTGCAGTATGAAAAATTCAGGAGAAAAAAGAAAAGCAGTGTAGGAAAGATGGCACGACTTGATAAGGCGTTCCTGCCAAATTACCTGGTAAGATTTTTAAGAAGTATTAAATGACAGGGCAATTACCTTTTGTCAGTATTTTAATGACTGCCTTTAACCGTGAAAAGCTTATCCCGTATGCAATAGAAAGTGTGTTGTCTTCTACCTATAATAATTTTGAATTAATAATTGTGGATGATGCATCAGCAGATGCCACGGTTAATATTGCGCAATCATATGCATCAAAAGACGACAGGATAAAAATTTACGTAAATGAAAAAAATCTTGGTGACTATCCTAATAGGAATAAGGCGGCATCTTATGCCAAAGGCAAGTATTTGAAGTACCTGGATAGTGATGATTATATTTATCCCAATGGTTTGGAAATTATGGTTTGCAGCATGGAGCGATTTCCAGACGCGGGTTTTGGTTTATGTTCTTTAAAGCCTGACGCCGAAAAGCCCTATCCATTTTTATTAAATCCAAAGGAATCTTATCAATATCATTTCCTTGGGCCTGGCCTGTTTCACAAAGGGCCTCTTACTGCAATTTTTCTGAGATCGGCATTTGAAGAACTTCGTGGTTTTAAGGAAGGCCGAATGGTAAGTGATACGGATATGTGGCACCGGATGGCTTTGAAATATCCCGTCGTTTTAATGCAGGATGGTATTGTGTGGCAGCGAATTCATGGGAAACAGGAGCTTGCCGATTCACACAATTTTATTGTAGCCGGTGCCAAAATAAAATGGAGCTATTTATTAGAACCGGATTGCCCGCTTACAAGGACACAGGTAAAGCTAATCCGCCGCCGCCGTCTTAAAAGATATGCCGGCTTTGTTGTTTCCGGATTAAAGCATTTTAATTTTAAGCAGGCAGGAACCTATTTGAAATGTTTATTTTTTACGTTAAGAATTAGGGTTTGATCATTAAAGAACAGCCATTGGTAAGCGTTTTAATGACTGCTTATAATCGTGAAAAATATATTGGTGAAGCTATTGAAAGCCTGCTGGCATCTACCTACACTAATTTTGAATTGATTATTGTTGATGATGGGTCTATAGACGCAACTGTACAAATTGCAAAAAATTATGAAAGTAAAGATGGAAGAATTAGGGTATTTGTAAACGAGGTAAATCTTGGCGATTATCCAAACAGGAATAAAGCTGCATCCTACGCAAAAGGAAAATATATTAAATATCTTGACGCTGATGATTTAATTTATCCGTTGGGTTTAGAACTCCTCGTTGATGGTATGGAAAGATTTCCGGAGGCGGGGTGGGGATTGTGTTCTTTGGACCAGGATTTAAAGCAAATATTTCCTTTTCAATTAAAGCCGTTGGAAGCATATCAATACCATTACCGGGGCCCTGGACTATTTCATAAAGCTCCGCTCTCCTCCATCATAAAAAAACAGGTGTTTGATGAAGTAAACGGTTTTAAGAATATACGCATGGCGGGAGATTATGAAATGTGGCATCGTCTTGCTCAAAAATATCCGGTTGTACTGATGTGTCATGGAATAGTCTGGTATAGAAAACATGGTAGCCAGGAGATTAATGATTACAGAAAATATATACTGGAATATGATAAAATAAAGTTCAAATACTTAACAGACAATAATTGTCCGCTTGATAAAAAGACGACCGTGGAATTGTTAGGTAAATACCTGAGAGAAATTAAGAAGCATATTATTCTAAGTATGGCTAAGCTAAATTTTGAAGATTTGAAAAGGAATTTGACACTTTTAAAACTTGTGGCCGTAAGTAAACCTAAAACCGGCGACTAATTATTTGCCAAATTGTACTCAATGAATTTTATTGTATTTATTAAAGCCATCTTTTATACTTATTCGAGGAAGATTTATTCATTATACCGGGCTTCGAAAATAGAATTTGGAAGATCTGCAAAAATCAAACTGCCACTACACGTAACAGGTAAAGGGAAAATAATATTTGGTAGTAATGCAAATTTAGACAGGGGAATTCATATAGGTGCCTCCAAGAATTCTTCCATCCGGTTCGGGGATAATTGCTCGATAAGTGATAATGTACAGATCCTCGCCGGAAGAAATTCCTTTTTTACGAGCGGCAGGAACGTCAGCATCGGACAAGGAACCGTCCTGATAGTACATAATACCTGGCATTTTAATGATTCAGTAACAATTGCCGCTAATTGCCAGGTATTTTCGCGTGAAGGAAACTTTTATGGAAGATTAAAAATTGGAAATGGTTCATCCATTGGGGATGGCACAGTTATGGATATCTCAGACGATCTTACAATAGGCCAGGATGTAGCGATAGGCCCTCAATGCATATTTTATACCCACGATCATGCGTATGAAGAATACAGCGAAACTCCGTGGAAGGGGAGGCCGGTAACCAAGGCTATTATTGTAGAAGATGGTGCCTGGGTGGGTGCAGGTGTGATCGTTTTGCCGGGTGTAAAAATAGGTAAAGGGGCAGTCATTGCAGCAGGCGCTGTTCTTACAAAGGATGTTCCGATGGCAGTAATTGTTGCGGGCGTACCTGCAAAGATTATAAAGAATATTTCATAAGAAATTGAATAAAATAATTTGTGTAGATGCATCTCAAGGCAACATCTACACCTGTGCATTAGGACCGTCAATTATCTCCTTTCGTTAAATGAAATGACTGATATAATTTTTATTTCTTTCCATTTTCCGCCACTTACCTTCGGAGGTGTATACAGACCATTAAAATTCGCCAAATACCTTCCTGAGTTTGGCATACGACCTCACATTTATACATTGGATCCCAAATCCTATTCAATGATATATAATGCCAGTGAAAAAATGGATTATAGTTTACTTGATGACTTAAAAGGACGGGACGTATTGTTTCATAAAGTTCCTATAGATTCCCTTTTAGAAAAATATAAAAATCGGGTAAAAAGATTTTTTCTGATATATTTTACCGTGTACCAGGGAAATGAGGCTGAAGCGTGGGGTAAGTATTTGATTAATGAAGCAATAAATTCAGATAACAAAAATACAAAAGCGATCCTTGTTACTGCGCCACCTTTCGGTATGTTGAAATTAGCTCAAAAAATTGCAAAGAAGCTATCTGTTCCTCTTATTTTAGATATGAGAGATGCATGGTCATTATGGAATACAGGACCTCATGGCAGCATTTTTCATTACTGGCTTATAAAACAAAAAGAATATAAGTATTTTTCATTTGCGACTAAAATAATAGCCACCACACAACAAACAATTGATGACTGGAAAAATCTTTATCCTAATTTAAATCCGGATAAATTTACACTAATTAGTAATGGATATGATGATGAAAAGGAGTCCCAGGTTTTCAAACCTTTTCAACTTTTGCCTTTGCAAAAAAATGATTTATTTACCATAGTCTATGTAGGGAGTTTTTACTATTCGCCTGAAGTGCGCAAACAACTATTTCAGCCTCTGTATAAAAAAAGGGGAATGAAAATATTGCATTATTTCCCCAGGGTGCAGGACTGGCTCTATCGTACGCCTTATTTCTTTTTTAAAACTATATCTAAAGTTTTTGAAAATGAGCCATCTTTAAAAAGCAGCGTCAAAATAAAATTTGCCGGAAGAAAAGAATCGTGGCTTGTAGAAATGATCAATGAATTTAATCTGCAGGATAATGTTGAACACCTCGGGGTTATAAGCAATGCTGAATCGTTGGAATTGCAAGGCACTGCCAGTGCTCTTTTGATTACTTCCGCAAAATTAAAAGGAGGGAAGGATTGTTTTGTAGCCGGAAAAACCTTTGAATATCTGACTATGAATAAACCAATCTTTGCTTTTGTTGCAGAAGGTTCTCAAAAGGATATCCTGGAACCTTCGGGCGTATCGGTTTTTTTTGACCCTGATGATACTAACGCGTCCGCACAACAGTTAAAAATGCTTTTAAAAGAAGGCAGGCATTTCACACCAAATGTTGATTATATCAAAACATTCGAACGAAGAAAACTAACAGAAAAACTGGCTGAGGTTATACATTCGGCTATAGGGGAAAACGCCTAATGAAAGAGACTATAAATACGATCTACATTATTGTTGGCACCCGGCCGAATTTTATTAAAATAACCCGATTCAAGGAAGTTGCCAAACAGCATAAAAATATTAAAGTAAAGATCATTCATACGGGGCAGCATTTTGATCACAAAATGTCCAGTATTTTTTTTCAGCAATTCAATATTGAGCCTGATCATATAATAGAGCTTTCTGCCTCCTCACCTAGTACACAAATAGCTGAGATTATGGTGCGACTTGAAGAAATTTTTTTAATTGATAAGCCCGGTCTTGTAATGGTGGTAGGGGATGTTAATTCTACATTAGCGGGGGCTCTTGTTGCGAATAAAATGGGCTTATTATTAGCACACCTGGAAAGTGGTTTACGCAGTTATGATACTACTATGCCAGAAGAATGGAATCGGATATTAACGGATAAGATGGCTGATCACATGTTTGTAACAGAGCAAAGTGGCGTTGATAATTTATTAATTGAGAAAAAGCATCCTGATCAAATACATTTGGTAGGTAATACCATGATAGATACGATGCTTGCCTTTGATAATGATATTGATGACAGCAATATCATGCAAGAACTAAGGTTAACACAAAAGAATTTTATCCTGGTAACTATCCACCGACCGGCCACCGTTGATAATAAGGAAGGACTACGTAAATTAATCCAGGTAATAAATAATCTCCCCGTAAACTATAAAGTGGTTTTTCCTGTTCACCCGCGAACTCTTAAAAATATCGCCAGGTTTGGATTAGAACATGAAATAGACAGTTTAAATCAATTGATAATTACGGAGCCGCTGGATTATTTTTCTTTTCAAAAGCTTATAAAGGAATGTAAGTTTATTATTACGGACAGTGGCGGCATACAGGAAGAATCAACATTGCGTAATGTACCTTGCCTTACGTTGCGACCAAATACTGAAAGACCAGTAACTGTAACTTTGGGGACTAATACACTTGTTCCGTTCGATCCGGAAATTATCATGAAGTATGTAACTGATATTGAAAATAATAATTATAAAAAAGGACAAATACCATCTCTTTGGGATGGTAAAGCGACTGAAAGAATTATGGCATTTCTCTCAAAATTCTTTTTAGAAGTTTAGAACCAATTTTATTCGAACCTATAATTTTGAACCTGATTTATAACACCCATATACTGGTATACCCAACCTATTGAAATACATTTATTTTGCAAGGCAGAACTTTTGGAAATGAAAGCTCAAATAAAAATGCGCGGTATGACTGGTATAATTGGAGCGAATAAAACAAGGATACCCGCTGGAAATATTTTTCAATGGGGGAGCCTCTTTAGGCCCGTTAGTTTATTTTGTCGAAAGCAAAAAGATCAAAGCAAAATTTTTGTGCACAAAGACTTAACACGTATATTTACTATTCCAATCCGAATCTCCTGCCTGATCGAATCAACCCTCAATCGTTTTTTGTTTCTAATGAATATTGATCACTTAGCCAAATTCGGGTTGGAGTATGAGACTGAAATCTCTCGACATTGTTATAATATTTTTTTTATTCGTACCACTTATATCGATGGCGCAGAATACACCCGATTTTTATATTAGCAACCAGGGGAAAGACATTTTCCCCGGAACATCACCACTCTTACCACGGAAAACAATTACCGCTACGGCGCCGCTCCTTACTGATTTTGCAAAAAGAAACGGCCGTGTAAAGGTTGCCCTTGAAAGCGGCGGTATTTTTGATGAAACTCTGGTAGCATCTTATCCTATTGAAGTGACAACGTATCCCGGTAAAAATGGTAATACCGGTTTTGCTGTTTTGGATGGCAGTAAAGAGTTCACCACAGGATGGGTGAAAGATAGCGGCACAACCAATATTTATAAACAGGAAATAACCTATACGGGTTTTACAGGCGGCGGCATTGGTAACATTGAAAACTACAGTTTTATTTATGTAACTGAAGTTGACAGGGCACTCGAGAAAACACAACCCTTTACCGCCCGCAAGGTCCTAACATTTTATAATTCGCTGCAACAGGTCGGGCAAAACCCTGGTTCTTTTTATGCACCTTACTCGCCTATCAATTATTCAGGAAATACATTGATGATGTCTGTTCACGCTAGTGATGGTAGTTCACCCAATTCAAATGCCAAATACCGGTATGAAGTTACCGTGAGAGACTGGGGAGTTAATAGTTACTGGCAGCCTGTGAACGTATTCAAAAATTTATGGGTACATGGCTTTGGTGCCGGAAATGGGATGTTGCCCGGGGGTGATAACTCATCTTATGACAAAATTATATTCGGCCCCGGTGCAGGTATCCACCATGTAGTGGTGCGAAGTGGGGTTATTGACCATTCACTTTTTCTGCCTTCGGCTAAAAATACAGGCGAATATGCAGTAGTGTTCTACGATGCCGACGGATTACGCAGGCATTGCACCATAAAAAATTCTATATTTTTAGATATACCTAAGCCCATTTACATGCACACCAGCAGCTCCGGAACTAATTATTCGGCTTTGGAAATTAATAATACGATAGCTTTTGCAGATACTTCTAATCCGCAGACTTTCTTTTATACTTCCAATAACGATTCAGTGTTGCTGAACAATGTATATACCGATGGATTTAATAATGGCTATAACAGTTACGGAACGGCAAAATATGCAGCCTTCAGGAATTGTTATTTTAAAGATGTGGCTTTTTATGGCATTGGTTATTCCGGCAACCCCGTGAATTCAATAGTTAACAGCTGCTTTATAAAAACAAAAAATGTGTCTTTTACTATGGGCATTTTTATCCAGGCGGGCGCTTTGTTGCAACTTACCAACTCTGTTATCCATGTAAACGGTGCAGCCGCTAATTCCGCATTTGTTTATGGAGCAGGAGCGCCTGGCAGTAAAATAAATGCTTCGGGCAATATTTTTATTTGTGATAATGGTCCGGGTACAACCCTGTACGCAGCGTCGTATGTCGGTGGTAATGCAAACAGCGTTTCCGGGGATAAATGGGATAATAATGTGTACGTTTTATTAAATGGCGATAAAATTGAGTGGTATGTTACTGTGCCAGGGCCTAATGGACTTACCAAGCGTGTAGTTGATTTTGAAGGTTGGAAAAAACAATCAGGGCAGGATGCTCACTCGCTTTTTTTTGATCTCAGGAACGATCCAAGAGGGTTGCGGGCAATCTTTGTTGACCCGTCGAGCGGCGATTATGAACTGGCAAACACCCCCGAGGGAAATAAAATTGCAGCCCTGGGCGCAGGGATGAATTCACCTATCACCTGCTTCATAAAAAAACCAACCTATGAACAGGCTGCTGATTTGATTAGGAATAACGAGATATTGTCAATAAACAGCTGCAGAAATCCATGTACCCAAAATAGGATCCGGGTGAATCATACAATGGCAGCAACGGTGAGCAATTATAAAAGTATAAACATAAGTTGGAATATTGCAGAACAGCAAAATACCAGCCGGTATATACTGCAGAAGGCTACCGTAAATTCAATTTTTAGAAGTGTAGCGACAATACCTGTGGGTAAGGATACCTCTTATTCTTATACCGATGATGACATCATGCCGGGTGTTCCTTACCAATATCGCCTCGTGCTAATTGCCGGGGCAGGTAATACCTGTTATTCTGATATTAAGGCCGTAAAAACGGTCAGTCACGAAGCTTTCAGCCTTTACCCCAATCCCTCAAACGGCAAATTCATGATCTACATGAATGGATACCTCGGGAAGGTGAAATATACTATTCTAAACGCTAATGGTCAGAACGTTATCAGCAATGAATTTTTTACCTCGTACGGCCCCAGGCCGCTGGATTTTACGGGGATATCAAAGGGGATTTATTTTATAAAAATTGAGACGCCCAATGCAGTTAGTATTCAAAAGTTCATAAAAGAATAGCAGTTAAATTTTCCTGCATATATATATTTGATTGAGACTTTCTTACATTGGAAATGATGTTGCCTGGGGTGTATAATTTCTTACGTTATTATTTCTTATCTTTTTTATTTATCAATTGTATTATTTAGAAATCCCATCTTATGTGTGGTATAGCCGGTATTATAGGCAATAATCAGCCAGGGTTTTCTATAGAAAAAATGCTTGAACGGATCTCATACCGGGGGCCCAATGGACTATTCTATTGGAAAAATAAAAATGGGGCATTTGGCCACGCAAGGTTAAGCATCATTGATCTTAGCAGCGATGCCAACCAGCCAATGACAGACGACACCACCGGGAACACGATTATTTTCAACGGGGAAATCTATAATTATATTGAGATTAAAAAAGCAATTGGATCGCGTTATGAATTCAAAACAAATTCTGACACAGAAGTAATTCTTGCTGCCTATAAAATTTATGGCCAGGACTTTCTCACCCATTTAAGGGGCATGTTTTCTTTTGCGTTATTTGATAATACAACTAATAAAGTTTTAGTTGTACGAGACAGGTTTGGTATCAAACCATTTTATTACAGGAAAATCAACGGTACTTTTTTATTCGCTTCAGAAATCAAAGCGCTCCTGAAAATAAATAATGAACCGGAAGAAATAAATGAAAACAAGGCATACGATTTTATAGCTGATTGCCAGCTCGATTGCGATGATGAGACCATGTTCGGGAATATTTTTCAATTGTTACCTGCCCATTGTATGTGGGTCAGTATGGATGGGTCCACATCTTCTCCAAAAGAATATTGGTGCTTCCCTGAACCAGGAGTTAAACATTTCGACGCCTCGTCGGGCAATGAATTTGTATCAATATTCAATGATACGGTCCGCCTCCATTTAAGATCAGACGTACCTGTAGGTTGTTTTCTTTCCGGGGGAATTGATTCATCCTCGGTGGCATGTTTTGCTGCAGAAAATATGGGTGAAAGTATGCTTCATACTTTTTCCGCCGTGCTTCCATATTTTCATCCGGAAAATGTATTGATTGACGATGTGCTGAAAAAAAGCAATCGTTTCATTCCTCACAAGTTTTTGCTGGATGGCGACAATTATTTCGATGATATCTTTTCTGTTATTTACCACCATGATGAGCCAATAATGGATGGCTCCATGTATGCGCATTATAAGTTATGCAGTTTAGCCAGGGATCATGGTATTAAAGTTTTACTATCAGGTTCAGGCGGCGACGAATTGTTTGGCGGCTATGCATCACATATTCATGCTTACCATGCAAAATTATTATCACAGTTGCGCTTGGTCTCCTGGATAAACGCTGTAAAAAAAGTAAGAAAGCACTCTGCTATCGGGTATAAAGCATTGTTTTCGAAAAGTGTGTATGAAACCTTGCCGGTAGGCGTCAGGCGGGCTTTCAAGCACAGGCAGTTACAAAAGCGCATTAATCATGTTTCATCCTCTTATGCTCTTAAACACTATTATCATACAGGCGATGATGCATTTTCTTCGAATATGATTAACAGTTATAAAAGCTGGACAGCGCCTCCCTTTCTGCATTACGAAGATAGAAACTGTATGGCGTTTGGAGTGGAGGCAAGGGTTCCGTTTTTTGACCATGAGCTGGTAGAATTTGTCCTGCAATTCAGGGCAGATGATATCGTCCAGGGAAAAAGCAAATCGATCCTGCGTAACAGTTTTCGTGGAAGGGTGCCGCAGGAAGTTTTGGACCAAAAAGGAAAGTACGGATTTCCGTCGCCCATAGACCATGCCTTAAGGAACGATAACTATGGCAAGGAGATCTTTTTTGACCTTTATAAAGAAACCCCTTTGCTGAAACAACAGGAAACAGAAAAACTGGCTCGTGATTTTTATGAAAAATCAGGCGATGTTTCCATTTTCTGGAGAACTTTTAGTTATATACTCTGGTATCATATTTTCTTTAAGGGCTTAAAAAATATGATCTGACAGTACTACAATAAGCCAGTTGAGCACAGCAAAAAAAATAGTTTATGTAGGCAGTTTGAATCCGCTGTGCAATGCTTACAGGAGATTTAAGACACTTGGTATTATGGGCCACGAGATGGTGGGAATTGATACTGATCCATATATTTATGGGAATGTATTTACCAGGTTTCATCACCATTTAAATGTGGGGCCGGGCATTCATAAACTTAATTCAAAAATCGTTGTTTCGGTGGCAACGAGCCTACCCGAAATTATATGGGTTGATAATAAATCGTTTCTAACAGCAAGAACACTCAGGCATATAAAGAAAATTTTGCCTGCGGCTAAAATTATAAATGTTATTACAGATGATATTACGGGCAGCCGCAAATATGCATGGCGGCTTGGCTTAAAGGCGGCATCTTTATTTGATTGTCATTTTGTGCAGCGCTCAGTCAATATTAATGAGTTAAAAGATTATGGTGCAAACCGTGTAGAACTTTGTTATCGATCTTTTGATCCGGACTTTCATCGCCCTGTTGTGCTGGATGCAAGTGAATGGCCAAAATATAAAACAAGGGTTGGTTTTATTGGCACCTGGGAAGAAGACCGCGAAGCGTATATTGCTTTTCTTATTAATAATAAAGTTGAAGTGAGCGTTACCGGCGACGGCTGGCCGAAAGGGAAATACTGGAATACTATCGGACCATTTTATAAAGGTCCATCCATATATGGTGAAGCATATATTAAAACCATTAACGGAATGGATATTGCTTTGCATTTTTTACGTAACGAAAACAGGGATGAACAGGACAGCCGGACGTTTGAAATTCCAGCCTGTAAAGTTTTTATGATGGCAGAAAGATCAACCCTTCATCAACAACTTTTCAAAGAAAATGAAGAGGCCGTTTTCTTTGATTCCAAGGCAGAATTACTGGAGAAGGTTCAATTTTATTTAAACGAAAGAAAAGAAAGAAATCGTATTGCTTTGAACGGCTATAATAAATGTTTCGCTGCGGGCTATTCGCATGAAGACAGGTTGAAAAATGTAATTGAACAAATTGTGAGATAGATTTTTTACTTTTTCTTTTGCCACCGAAAAATCGGTGCAGGTTTTAATGGTATTACACCTATGACATGAAAAGAAAAAGGAATGATTTTTTGCCAGAAGGAAAGGCCTCCAAAAATATTTCCAGGTGCTATATCGGCAGTCATCTATGGAATGAATTAAAAAACCGGCTGGTACCAATTGAAGAAAACAATGAGCGGCCGGAGATTTTAAAAACATAAACATCATTCCAGAAAAAAACAGCTTGAATTTTTGGATCAAAAGAAACTATTAAAAACAATTGCATGGGTGTAAGGATGGAAAGGAAAAAGCAGCAAAAACTTTTTATCATCCATTTTCAGCCATTGGAATTATTTCCGCCTGCAATGAATATGATTGACTACTTAAGCCGCATTTCTGAACAGAAAATAATCGTTATTACCAATAAAAATTCAAATCTTGATCTCTTGTCAAAGTATGAGCCGGTAAATGTAAAAATATACCGGCCTGCAAAACTTTCCGGCCCATCCATGTACCGCTATTTGAATTATTTTTTCTTTTACCTGTCAGCTTTTTTTCTACTGCTAAGGCATCATCCTAAGCTTGTTTTATATTTTGAAACGCTTTCCTCATGGCCTGCATTGATGTATAAAAAAATAAAAAAACGGACCAGTTTAATGGTTCATTATCATGAATATACCGAACCAAAATTGTATGGTGAAGGAATGTTTTTAGTAAGATGGATGCATGAGATAGAAACAAAGATGTACGGAAAATTTTCCTGGATTTCTCACACCAACCCGGTGAGGTTACAAATATTCAAAAATGACGAAAAGCTGGAGAGTATGTCAGCCTCCATTTTTCATGTGCTTCCGAACTATCCGCCAAAATCGTGGCTCACGATTAAAAAAAATGATTCATTAAAAAACAAAAAAAAGAGATTGGTATTTGTTGGCTCTCTCGGATATAAGAATATGTATTTGCAGGAGGTGATTGACTGGCTTGATATACACCCGGAAGAATTGAGCCTCGATATATACGCGTATAAAATTGACGAAAAGGCAAAACAAGTCTTAGCAAAAGCGAATAATAAAAACATCAGGTACTGCGGAGGTTGTGATTATTTTTCTCTGCCAGAGATTTTAATAAATTATGACATCGGCCTCGTGATTTATAAGCCTTTTTCACAAAATACTATCCACGCGGTTTCCAATAAAGTCTTTGAGTACCTGGCCTGCGGACTGGATGTCTGGTTTTCTGTGGACATGACTTATACTTTTGAGTATGCACGGCAATCGGTTTATCCTAAGGTAATTCCTGTAAATTTCAAAGAATTGAACTCATTTGACTTTGCATTGGCCATTTCCAAAGAAAATTTGCAATATGAAGCAAGTCCCTTCTTTTATGAAAATGTCTATCCTGAAGTTTTAAACCATATTAACGTGGAAAATGACCTATGCGAATGAAGAAACTTGCTATTGTCACTTCCCATCCTATTCAATATAATGCGCCTTTATTTGAATTATTGACGGAACGAAGTAACATTGACATCAAGGTTTTTTATACATGGGGTGAAGCAGTTCTGCAAAAAAAATATGATCCAGGGTTTGGAAAAATGGTAGAATGGGATATCCCGTTATTAAATGGCTATGCGTATGAATTTTTAAAAAATATTGCTACAGAAAAAGGTTCCCATCATTTTAAGGGGATTGACAATCCTTCCATAATCGAAGCGATAAAAAAGTACCATCCCGATGCTGTATTGGTATACGGCTGGGCATTTAAGAGCCATTTAAAAATTTTGCGATATTTCAAAAATAACATCCCTGTATTATTCCGCGGTGATTCTACTTTACTGGATGAGAGCGGGTTTTTATCTTCTTTAAAAAGAAATCTTTTTTTAAGGTGGGTATACCGGCATATCGATATAGCACTATTCGTTGGAAAAAATAATTATGGGTATTTCAGAAAAGCCGGAATTAAAAAAAAACAACTGTTGTTTGCGCCACATGTAGTGGATAATGAAAGGTTTTCATGCAGCTCTGCAATTTGTAAAACCCAAGCGCTTCATTTTAGAAATACTTTGAATGTACCTTATGGGGATTTTGTTTTTTTGTATGCCGGAAAATTTGAAGCAGTGAAGGACCCCGCCCTAATTCCGGAAGCATTTCTCTCTGCAAGATTTCCTGGAAACGTACATTTGGTAATGGTAGGTAACGGCAACCTGGAAAAGGAATTAAAAGGAAAATACAGCCTGATGCCGGGTATTCATTTTATGGATTTTAAAAATCAAATGGAAATGCCCTCTGTTTATGAAATGGCTGATGTTTTTATTTTATCTTCTAAAAGTGAAACATGGGGCTTATCAATCAATGAAGCCATGGCAAACGGAAAGGCAGTCATTGTAAGCGATAAATGCGGTTGTGCGGCTGACCTGGTAGACGAAGGCATGAATGGGTTTGTTTTTAAAACGGCCGATGTGACAGATCTGAAGGACAAAATGAAGTTAATTTATGAAAAACGGGATAGTTTAGACGGAATGAAAAACGCTTCTAAAGAAAAAATAAAGGAATATTCTTTAACCACCCTTGCTGTGGCAGTTGAAAATGCAGTTATACATGCTTAAAATAGCAGGAGTGTTGTAATAACCTGCCTGTTATAGTAACTGGCTATCACCGGCTAAAAATCAGTCTTTGTTTAAGAGGGGAAAAAGTGTTCAGGTATATCGGCTATTTTACATTTCAGAAAAATGTTGGTGCCGAATACAGCGACCGATTGAAGATAAGGGGTGCCAGGCATAAGAAGGTATATTTTATGAATCCAGCGAGATATTAATGAAAAAAATCAGGAACATCAGTTCTTAATACGATCAAACAAGTAGGTTGAGAATAAAGATTATAGACGGATTTAGAGCAATAGCTGTTTTGGGCGTATTGTGGATACATACCTGGACTTTTTATGGAAATCCTTCCTACGCCATTGGAGGAATTGATTTGGCTAAACTCATGTCTTTTTTCGGTAACGGAGTCGATTTGTTTTTTGTGATTAGTGGATTTTGTATGTACCTGATGTATGCTAATAAAAAGGCTGAAATAACATTTACCTATTATTGGCAATATTTGAAAAAAAGGTGGCTCAGAATTGCGCCGGCATTTTATGCGGCAATTATTGTTTATGGGCTCTTTCATGTTTCTTTCAACTTATATTTTTTTGATGTGATGTATGCTTTGCAAAACGCTTTGTTTATTCGCACGCTATTTATAGAACCTACCCAATATGCGCCTCATTTTTGGTCTTTATGTACAGAATGGCACTTTTACATTATTCTTCCTTTCGTCCTTATTGGAATAAAAAAAAGTTCTTTCTTAAAAACTATGATAATCACTGCTATCATCTGCCTCGTTTTTAGAGCCATAGCCTGGCATGAAAATAATGATCCTTTTAATATAATCAATTACCTGATTGTGAACAGGCTGATCGAATTTATAATAGGAATTGCTATTGCATATTTGTATCTGAAGGGAAACAAATCCTGGATAAATAAGCGTATTAGCGGCCTATTTATCGGAATTGCAATCGCTTTCGCCGGCAGGCTCTTAATCTCTGCCGGCTTTGCAAACAGAACGGATTTGGCAGGAATGATGGCACGGGTATTAAACTTGCCCCTACTTACATTAGGGTTTGGGGTAGCCATCTTAAATACCCTACAAAATACCTCATTCTTTTCCCGCTTTCTTGAAAGTAAGTTGATGACTTCCATTGGCAAATATTCTTACAGCATGTATCTTTGGCATTGGGTTGTTGCGGAAAGAATGGTGTTTTTTTTAAAAGGAATTGGGAACTTTAATCTGTTCCTCCAGGTTAATCTTGTTTTCATTTTGAGTTTGCTGGTATTGTTTCCAATATCTAAATTATCTTATATCCTTTTTGAATCTATATACTTCAATAAAAAAAGATTTACCAAAATTAGCGGGGTTGAAGAGGCATACCCCGTTACAATTCATAGCAGAAAATAAAAAAAGAAACAGGTCTTTTTAAGTTAAAAAAATAGAATAAGCATATTGAAATCTTTATTTAAAGCGCAAATTGATTGGGGCGTTTACGTCGTTGCGGCTATCGCCATCCGGTTACTTTTTTTTGACATTTCCTGGCTTTCCTATGCGGCGATTTTAATTGCACTTCAACAGTTTTTTTTATTATTTTATTCTATTGGTTATGTAATCCCTATCCGTTATCTGGCCGGTGCATTAATGTGCCTGCAGATGTTGGTGGGGCCTACATTGGCCTATAATGGCCTGGATGTGTATCAAAAAGGGTTTTTAAAAATGCAGATCCCGGAAGCGGATTATTTTTCATATGCTATACCTGCTGTTATTTGTTTCATATTAGGGTTACACATCACTGCAGGTAATCTAAAAGGGGAGTTTGTTAACCAGGAAAAAATAAAAAAGTATGTGGAGCAAAATAATACTTTGCCGTATTATTTTATAGGTATTGGTTTTGTATCGAGTGTTACGGCGGATTTTTTTGGTTCAGAATTGGGATTCGTTTTTACCCTTTTAGGATGTTTTAAATATATTGGAGCTTTTTTGATCATCCTGGGTAACCGCCGGTTAAAACCATTGTTTCTGGTGTTAGTGTATGGTTCCATTGTGGCCAGTTCGTTGCGAGGTGCCATGTTTCATGATTTAATTACTTGGCTTATTTTCCTGGGAACCGTTTTTGCCATCAAGTACAAACCCTCTATAAATATCAAGGCTATCTTTGTGACAGGCTTTATTCTTTTTGCAATAACTGTTCAGCAATTAAAGGGAGGATACAGGCAAGCTGTGTGGAGAGAAGGAGAAGAGGGAAGTGTGGAAACGTTGAGTGCCGTTTATGGTGAAAATGAGAAAGAAGGTGGGATTTTTAGCGCGCAAAAGTTGGGAGAAAGCAATGTCCGGATCAACCAGGGCTTTATTGTTACCAATATTATGCAAACAGTTCCCGCAAAGGTGCCATTTGAAAATGGTGCGGAAATGATTGACATCATTAAAGCGGCCATACTTCCGCGTATTTTGGCGCCAAATAAATTAAAAGCGGGTGATAGGGACATATTTATGAAATACTCGGGGATGCCATTGGCGAAAGGAACTTCGATGGGGCTCGGTAGTTTGGGAGACTGCTATATAAATTTCGGTTTAATCGGCGGTGCCATCAGCATGTTTTTTTATGGATTATTTTTTAGTGAAGTACTAAATGCTTTTTATAAAAATTCCTTTTCATACCCGGTGCTCATATTGTTTACTCCCCTTGTTTTTTATTATCCTATCAGGCCGGATTGCGAACTACAAACCATTTTGGGGCATTTGGTAAAATCGTGCTTTTTAATTTTCGTAATGATACAGGTTTGGAAAATAAAATTCCAAATACGCCCGGTAAGAACGGCTGTGCCCGAAGAGGTCTTTTCAAGGCGGCGAGGTATTGCCATTACTCAATAATTATCCTTTAAATTGACATTAGCTCAAATCTTTAGAAGCCTGCCTTCCTTTAAAGGTAAAATGAGGATGGGTTCTTTTTTTCTTAAAAAAGAATTGAATTCGGTGGTGCCTGTTTCGTTTACAGGGAAATACGACATTACCTATTCTGTCCCCAACACCATAGATTATATCGGGAAAGAACTTTTTATAAATGGTATTTACGAAAAGAAAACCATCGAATTAATCAAAAAGCTTTTAGACAGGTCTTCAGTATTTTTCGATGTTGGGGCTAATATTGGAAGTATCTCGTTGCCGGTGGCAAAATTAACCGGTGCAACAATTTATGCGTTTGAACCATCCCATTTTGTATTTAATTTTTTAAAGGAAAATGTTCAGCAGAATAGTATTTCTTCCATCGTCGTAAATGAAGTGGCCGTTCATTCAACTCATAACAGGAAACTGAATTTCTTCGCTACCGATCAAAAATATGGAGGAAGTTCCCTGCTGCCGGTTTATAATCAAGATTCCTACGAAGTGCATTCAGTCTCTTTAGACGAATATTGTAAAGAAAGAAATATCCATAAAATTGACGTCTTAAAAATTGACGTACAAGGGCATGAATCCGAAGTTTTAAAGGGATGTCAATCGCTTTTAAAAGAAAAAAAAATCAGGGCAATCATTTTCGAAATGGAATCCTGGGCGGAAAAAATGGCGGGCTATGCGGAAGGGGCTTCACAACAATTACTAATGGAAAACGGATATGACATATTTACCTTGAAAAATGAAAGACTGGAAAATGTGCTTACAGAAGGGAGCCATATGTTTTTCGCAAAGCCAAAGATTGGCTGAGTACAAAAAAACCATGAGGTACTATCTTTTAAAGCTGACAGGGAGGTGGAGATCCTTTAACTGATATTGAAATAATTATTTTAGGGAATAGCGGTGAATGAAAAGAAATGAATTTAGGAAATGGTTGACGAGGAAAATTATTTTAAACAAGAACGCAAAAAAAGTGCGTAACCTATTTTTCCCCGGGTCTGCATCTTACTGGGAAAAGCGGTATCAAAAAAATGGAAACTCCGGTAACGGCTCTTATGGAAGAAATGCTGACTATAAGGCGTCCTTCATCAATAACTTTGTCTCTAAAAATGATATTCAAAAGATTATAGAATTTGGATGTGGCGATGGAAACCAATTAAAGCATTTTCAGTTTCCGTCTTATGCCGGTCTGGATGTTTCTGCAACTGCTATTGAAAAATGCAGGCAGGTCTTTAAAGCGGACAGCACAAAAAGATTTTTTCTGTACGATCAGAAAGATCTTTTAGGTAGTGTAAAGTTATATCGTGCAGACCTTGCATTGTCATTAGACGTAATCTTCCACCTGGTAGAAGATGAAGTATTTGAAGCCTATATGTTTCGTTTATTTAAATCATCATCCGGGTATGTTATCATATATGCCTGGGATGTGGAAGGAGAAAAAAAGTTTCACGTTCGCCACCGTTGCTTTACGAAATGGATTCAAAAAAACATTCCTGAATTTCGCCTCCAAGAAAGAATCTCATGCCATCCAGGAGACAATTTTTGTGATTTTTTTATTTATAAAAGTGGACAAGCATGAGCGGAATATTTGCCCGGCTCACAACCTACTTCTAAAATCTTCATCACGATACCCTGGTTTCTTCCTGCATTCCGCGCCGGCGGCCCGATACATTATCTAGTCAACCTGGTGAAGAATTTCATGAAGATGTGGGAATATTATATTTTTTCCATCGATACTGCCCTGAATGGGGGCCGCATTGGCACGTGCTACATGTTAAATATTTACACGTGTGCGGTGATTTTCTTATATCAGCTGAAACATAAGACTATGAATACTAAGCTCACATTAACTTTAGATGAAAAGGT